>MNEF01000034.1 GCA_001917535.1 Candidatus Rokubacteria bacterium 13_1_40CM_69_27 | reverse complement strand
CCCGGATGGCCCGGGCGAAGGACTCGAGCGGGAGGCCGCCGAGGCGACGTCCGGCCAGGCGCGCTGCGCCTTCCTCGAGCAGGGCGCGGGCGCCGGCGGCGTTGCCGTTGGCGAGATGCTGATAGCCGACGGCGATCTGAATCAACCCTTGAAGGGCCTCGCGGTCGTCGTCCGTCGCCCGGGCCCAGTGGGGCTCGAGCAGCTCGTGGACCTCGAAGCCAAGCCCGGCGTCGAAGAGCGTCGCCGCCGCCTCCAGCGCCTCGTCGAGGCCGGATCCGGCCGGCCCCAGCGGCAGCGTGCGCACCGCTTCGCTCGCCCGCTGGGCCCGGAGCCGCAGGAGCCTAGCGTGACCGCGCTCGTCGGGGCCGAGCCAGTCGGGCTCGACGTCGCCGCCGCGGGCCAGCCGCTCGAGCCCCTGGCGGGCCTCGGCGTCGTGCAGGGACTGCAAGATCGTCTCGGCCAGGCGATTGCGTGCGCGCAGCGGCAACGTCGGGATCACGGAACGCCGGAGGGCGTCGATTCCCCCGCGGCCGTCGCTGCGCGGTGCCCCCCGTGCGCAGCAAGCCGCTCCACGCGACTGCCGGCGATGAGGTCGTGCAGCGCCCGCTTGTCACGGCGCAGCCCCGCCATGACGAAGCCGAGCGCCAGCGGCAGCAAGGAGACGAAGTAGGCAAGGTATCGGAGAAAGGCCGCGCCCACCGACAGTAACTCGCCGTCGATGCCGACGGCGCGGATGCTCACCGCCATCTTGCCCACCGTCTGCCCGCCGAGGGCGTGGAGCGCGGTCGTGTAGAGGAGGGTGAAGAGCCACGTGAACGCCACCGCGACGAACTGGACGGCCATGGCCTCGCCCGTCTGGCGCCCCCCCAGACGTCCGGCCGCGAAGCGGAGCGAGGCCAGCACGAGGAAGAACACGATGGAGTCGATCAGCAGCGCGACCACGCGGATCCAGAAGCCAGCCGGACGGGGCTCGCCCCCGACGCGCTCGTTCACGGCGTGTATAATATCGCCATGATTTCGGTGCGGGATGGCCAAAATCGCATCCTCGCACAGGTCACACAGCGCACCCCGCCGGAACTCGTTCCTCTCGCCGATGCGCGCGATCGTGTGCTGTGGGAAGCCGCCCGCGCGCCCTTCGACGTGCCGCCGACCGACAACTCCGCCGTCGATGGCTACGCGGTGTCGAGCGCCGACATTCCGGCCACGGACACCCGCGAGCTGAGCGTGGTCGCCGATCTCCCCGCCGGTTCCGTCTTCGACGGCGTGGTCCAGCCCGGGCAGGCGATCCGCATCATGACCGGCGCCCCGATGCCGCCGGGCCCGGACACGGTCTATCCCCAGGAGAGCGTCGAGCGCGTCGGCGATCGCATCCGGGTGCCGCCGATCGCCAGGGGCGCGAACGTCCGCCGGCGCGGCGAGGACGTGGCCAGCGGCACCATCGTGATCGAGGCGGGCGCCGTCCTGCGACCGCAAGAGCTGGGGCTGCTCGCCTCGCTCGGCCAGCGCCACCTGCTGGTGAGCCAGCCGCCGCGCGTCGCGCTGCTCTCCACCGGCGACGAGGTGGCCGAGCCCGGCGCCACCCGCAAGCCCGGGCAGATCTACGATGCGAACCGCTTCACGCTGCGCGGCCTCAGCGAGCAGTGCGGGGGCGTGGTGACCGACCTCGGTATCGTGCCCGACCAGCGCGATCTCCTCCGGACGCGCCTGCTGGAGGCGGCGGAGGTCGCGGACCTCGTCATCACCTCCGGCGGCGTGTCCGTCGGCGCTTACGATCTCGTGAAGGAGGTGCTGGGCGAGATCGGCGGCATCGACTTCTGGCAGGTGGCCATGCAGCCGGGCCGGCCGCTGGCGGTGGGCCGCATCGGGCGCGCGCACTTCTTCGGCCTCCCCGGCAATCCCGTCGCCTCCATGCTCACCTTCCTGCTCTTCGTCCGGCCGGCGATCTTCACGCTGGCGGGGCGGCGGCGGGTCCTTCCCGAGACATGGCCGGCGCGGGCGGCGGAGCCGATGCGGAAGAAGGCGGGCCGGCGCGAATTCAAGCGCGGCATCCTCCGCTTCGACCGGGGGGGCTGGGAGGTGCGCACCACCGGCCCCCAGGGCTCGGGGATCCTGAGCTCGATGGTCGCCGGCAACTGCCTCATCGTCCTGGAGGAGGAGCGCGGCGACGTGGCGGCCGGCGAGACGGTGCTGGTCGAGCCGTTCGGGTGGACGGACTGATGGCCGGAGCGATCACCGTCGAGCTGATCGACACCCTCAAGAACACCGTCCGCGATCTCCTGCGCGACACCGCCCGCGCCTTCGCTCATCTCACCTACGCCGATCTGAGAATCGAAGTCACCGAGGTGAAGGCCGCCGCCGCCGAGAACGGCGCCAGCAAGTTCTCGGGGGACGACTACGGCTTCACGCTGGGCGTGCGCGTCCTGGCCGGCCACCGCACCATCGCGCCCGGCTACGTGGGCCTCACGCTCGGCGCCGCCGACGTCCCCGACATCGAGCGCGTGATCCGCGAGGCGCTGGAGCGCGCGTACCGGCGGGCGAGCGTGAACGCCGAGATGAAGGCAGACGCGCGGGAGAAGTTCGGCCCCCTGGGCGCCGCCCTGGCCGATACGCGCCTGCATCCTATCGAGGTGCGCGAGGACACCGTCCCCGCCGTGTACGCGACGGACCCGCGCTCCGTGCGCCTGGCCGACATGGTCGCCTACGCCACCGACGTCTCCCGCCAGGTCGCCGCCGTCGACTCCCGCCTCAAATACAACTCGATCTCGACGCTCACCCAGATATCGCGCGAGCTCTTCGCCTCGACGGAAGGCGCGCTGATCGACCAGGCCTTCGCCCTGACCCAGGGCGCCTGCTCCATCGTGGCCGTCTCGGCGGCGACCAGCCAGGACCTCTACGACGTGCTCGGCCACCAGCGGGGCTGGGAAATTCTGTTGGAGGGCGTGGGCGAGTCGCTCATCCGTTTCCCGACGTTCCGCGACTTCGCCCTGGAGCTCGCCCGGGAGGGTGTGGCCCTGGCCGAGGCGCCGGTCCTGCCCACCACCGACCGCGAGGTGGTCGTGGTCACGGACCCCCACTACAACACGCTGGTCTCCCACGAGATCGTGGGCCACCCCGTGGAGCTCGACCGCGCCCTCAAGATGGAAACCGCCTACGCCGGCCGCTCCTGGCTCCTGCGCGGCCTCGGCGAGCACCAGCTCGGCAAGCGGATCGCCTCGCCGCTCGTCACCGCGTACTCGGACCCGTCCCTGCCCGGCTACGGCCACTACCGCTACGACCACGAAGGCGCGCCGGCGCGGCGGGTCGTCCACATCGACCACGGAATCTTCACGGGCTTCATGAACAGCCGCCAGACGGCCGCGATCTTCGGCGGGGCGCCCAACGGACACTATAAAGCCACCGACGCCGCGCTGGTGCCGCTGATCCGGATGTCCACCACCGTCTTCGCGGGGGGCGAGCGGGATCCGCGGGAGATCCTGAAGGAGGTGGACCGCGGTTACTACGTGGCCGGCCACCGCATCCCGTCGATCGCCGAGAGCCGCGAGAACTTCCGGATCTCCGCCCGCCGCGTCCACGAGATCCGGAACGGCGAGCTGGGCCGCCTCTACCGCGACGGCGGCATCGCCGCCGACAGCCGCGACTACCTGATGAACGTGGACGCCATCGGCTCGGACTTCCTGCTCTACCCGATCCCCAACTGCGGCAAGGGCCAGCCCATGCAGACGAAGAAGCTCGGCAACGGGGGCCCCACGATGCGCAGCCGGGCCCGGGTGGTGGGGGGCTGAGGCCGTGGGCCGGGCGCTGATCCCCCTGCTGGAGGCGGCGCTGCTCCTGGTGGCCGCGGCGCCGGCGGCGCTGCCCGAGTATCCGGTCGCCTTCGTCACGGTGGACGAGCTGAAGGGGGCGCTCGACCGCGGCGTGCCGGCGGACGTGATCGACGTGCGTACGCGCGGCGAGTTCGACGAGCTGCACATCAAGGGAGCGCGCTCGATTCCGCTCCGCAGCATCGCCGACAGGATCGGCGAGATCCCCCGGACGGGCCTGGTCGTCTTCTACTGAGCGTGCCCGCACGCGCTGTCCCGGGGGGCCAGCAACATCCTGTACGAGCACGGGTGGCGCAACCACCGCGCGCTCGACGAGGGCCTGCCCGGCTGGGTCGAGAAAGGCTACCCGCTGGAGGGCGCCCGCCGGTGATCGCGGCCGCCGATCTCGCGAAGGCGGCGCGAGCGGCGCTGGAGTATGCGCGGGCCCAGCCCGGCGTGCGCGAGGTGGAAGTCTTCGTCGCCGCCAACACGAGCCTGCTCACCCGGCTCTGCTACACCTCGCACATCGCCTCCAACGGCGTGGAGGAGCCGAAGTCCGCTCAGGCCCACGGCATCGGCATCCAGGCCGTGTTCGACGGGGCGGAGGGCCCCCGCCTCGGCTTCGGCAGCGAGCCCAGCGACCTCACACCGCGCGGCGCCGAGCGGGCGCTGGCCAAGGCGCGGGCCGCGGCGGTCTTCGATCCCGAGTTCGTCTCGCTGCCGCGCCCGAGCCGCGAGCCGCGCGGGCTCTTCGATTATCACGACGCCAAGCTCATGGCCCTCGACGACGCGAGCCTGGTCGAGGCCGGCTGGAAGGTGATCGGCGGCGGGCTCCGGACCTTTCTGGCCTCCTCCCGCCTGGCCGAGCTCGCGGGAAGCGACGAGGGGCTCCGGGCCCTCGGCCTCATCCTCGGCGGCGACGTCACCATTCTGCAGGAGCGCATCGCCATCGCCTCCACCCACCTGCCCCAGATGCAGACGGACGAATCGGCGCTGATCACTGCGTTCGTGACCGCGATGGTGGAGGCCCGCGATGCCAAGGGCTCGGGCTGGTCCACCGGCGTGCGCCTGGACGACTTCACCGATGAGTCCGGCGCCGACGCCGCCCAGCACGCCATCGAGGCCATCGGCGGCCGGCGGGTGCCGTCCGGCGAGTACACGGTCATCTTCGGCAGGCAGCCCGTCGCCGACCTGCTCAACAACCTCATCGTGCCGGCGTGCACGGCCAGCGCCTTCTACGCGTCGAGCACACCCTTCCTCGGCAAGCTCGGCCGACGGGTGGCGTCCCCGCTCCTCACTATCTACGATCACGGCGCCATGCCCGGGCTCATGGGCTCCAAGGGCATCACCTGCGAGGGCCTGTCCACCGGGCGTACCGATCTCATCAAGGACGGGATCCTCGTCGGGTGCCTCAGCAACTGGTACGAAACACAACGGCTGCTCCGCGACCCCGCGCTCGCTGGCAAGCTCGGTGCGACCGGAAAGGCCGCGGAGGCCGCACTGGCGCCGCGCAACGGCTTCCGCTTCGAGGCCGGCGGCGGCCGGCAGTTTTACACTCAACCGGGGATCGCCGCCTCGAACGTGCTGGTGGAGGGGAGCTCGCCGGTGTCCCTGGACGTGCTGGTCCGGACGGTGAGGGACGGCCTGTACATCGGTCGCATCTGGTACACGTATCCCATCAACGGGCTCCGGGCGGGCGATTTCACCTGCACGGTCGTCGGCGACTCGTATATCATCCGCGATGGCCGCTTGGCGGCGCCGCTCCGGCCCAACACGGTGCGGATCAACGACAACATCCTGCGGCTCCTCGGCAACGTGGTCGGCATCACCAAGGACGTGAAGGGCACCATCGTGTGGGCGGCCGACGAGGTCGTCTACGCCCCCGAGATCGCCGTCGCCGGCGTCCGGGTCGAAGAGATCGCCGGCTTCATGGAGGGGCTTTCCTGATGGCAGACGTGGTTCGTCTCGACGCGATCGCCCGCGAATGCCGCGTGCAGATCATCCGGATGCTCGCCCACGCGGGCTCGGGGCATCCGGGCGGCTCGCTCTCCGTCATCGACCTCGTGGTGACGCTCATGTTCGGCCGCATGCGGCACGATCCCAAGCGACCCGACTGGCCCGAGCGGGACCGGCTGATCCTGTCCAAGGGTCACGCGGTCCCCGCCCTCTACGCCGCCATGGCCCGCGCGGGGTACTTCCCGGAAGACCAGCTGATCACGCTCCGCAAGCTCGGCAGCCCGCTGCAGGGGCACCCCGATCGGACGACGCTGCCCGGCATCGAGGCCGCCACGGGCTCGCTGGGCCAGGGGCTGTCGATCTCGCTGGGGATCGCGCTGGGCCTCAAGATGGCCGGCTGGCCGGCGCGCGTGTACTGCATCCTCGGCGACGGCGAGATCCAGGAGGGCCAGGTGTGGGAGGCAGCGATGTCCGGCCCCCAGCTGGGCCAGCCCCAGCATCCCCTCGACAATCTCACCGTGATCCTGGACTACAACAAGATCCAGCTGGACGACTTCGTCGCCAAGATCCGCGACCTCGAGCCCGTGCTGGCCAAGTGGCAGGCGTTCGGCTGGCCGGTGGTCGAGATCGACGGCCACAAGATCGATCAGATCGACAAGGCCCTCGATCAGGCGGAGGCCACCCGCGGCAAGCCCTTCTTCATCGTGGCCCATACCGTGAAGGGCAAGGGCGTGTCGTTCATGGAGAACCAGCCCGAGTGGCACGGCAAGGCGCCCAAGCCGGCCGAGGCGATCGCGGCGGTCCGCGAGATCCTGGGCGTCAGCGAAGCCGCCTGGGAAGAGTATCTGGCCAAGGATTCCACCACCCGCGCGCTCGTGGGCGAGCTGCGCGCGCTCGAGAGAAAGTAAAGGAGACCTGGATGCCTGGGAAAGCCACCCGCGCCGCATTCGGCGAGGCGCTCCTCGAGCTGGGGGCGCGCGACGAGCGGATCGTCACCCTCGACGCCGATCTCTCGAAGTCCACGATGACGGTGGCCTTCGCCAAGAAGCATCCCGACCGCGCCTTCAACCTGGGCATCGCCGAGCAGAACATGATCGGCACCGGGGCCGGCCTGGCGCTGGCCGGGAAGATCCCGTTCGTGTGCTCGTTCGCCTGCTTCCTGGTGGGCCGGTTCGAGACGATCCGGATCTCCGTCGCCTACACCAACGCCAACGTGAAGCTCGTCGGCACCCACGCCGGGATCGCCATCGGCGAGGACGGTTACAGCCAGATGGGGCTCGAGGACGTCGCCTGCATCCGGTCCCTGCCGAACATCGCGATCGTCCAGCCCGCGGACGAGCTGGAGACGAAGCAGGCCGTGGCCTACGCGGTCGAGCACGAGGGCCCTGTCTACCTGCGACTCACCCGCCAGACCATGGAGCCGGTCTGTCCGCCCGACTATCGCTTTCGGCTCGGCCAGTGGCTGGTGCTGAGAGGGGGCCGCGACGTCACCCTCATCGGCTCGGGCGGGCCGATCGGGAACTGCCTCGAGGCCGCCCGGCTGCTCGCCGCCGAGAGCATCTCCGCGGAGGTCGTCAACGCGGCGTCGATCAAGCCGCTCGACGAGGACCTGCTCTTGCGGTCGGCGGGCCGCACGGGCCACGTCGTCACCGTCGAGGACCACGCACTGGCGGGCGGTCTGGGCGGCGCCGTCGCCGAACTGCTCGGCGAGGTCATGCCCACGCCGTTGAAGCGGCTGGGGGTGCAGGGCTTCGGCGAGTCCGGCGATTCCAAGGGGCTCTACGCCAAGCACGGCCTCGATCCGGCCGGCATCGCCGCCAGCGTGAGGAAGTTCCTCAACCGCTGAGGCCGGGGCGCCGGGCTTGGCTCAGCCGTGATCACTCCGACAGTTTGAGCAGGAGCCCCGAGCGCCGCGCGCGACGGACCGCCGCCACCAGCGCCCAGTGGGACACCAGAATATAGCCGGCGGCGAGCAGGAAGCCCACCGCCAGCGGGGCGCGGAACTCCGGGACGAACCCGTAGTGCGCCCGGTACGCATCCAGGAAGTAGGTCAGGGGGATCGCCGCCGCCACGCCGGCCACGGGGCCCGGCAAAACGGAGATGGGATAGTAGATCCCCGCCAGCAGCAGGACGAGATTGATGCTGGCCCAGGCCGCGGTCTCCGCCCGCAGGCCGACCAGCATGACCAGCGCGCAGACGAGGACCCCGATGACCCACGCGGTCAGAAAGCACCCGGCCAGGAACGCCGCCAGCGGCAACGGTCCGGCGCCGAGCGGGTCGAAGCCGAAGGCCCACCGGGCCAGTAGGGCCTGCAGGAGGAAGACGAACACCCCGCGCACCATGCCGACGATCCAGGCGCCGACGGTGAGGTGCCGCACGCCGATCGGCGCCACGAACTGGTGCTTCATCGACTTGCTCCAGGCGTCGTAGAGGAGGGCGTAGGCGACGTCGAGCTGGCAGACCTGCAGCGTGTTGAACGCGATCGTCCCGGTGAGGACGAAGGAGATCTCCGGGCCGGAGAGCCCGAGGAACCGGGTGAGGAGGCCGATCGACATCACGTTGACCACCGGCCAGAAGAGCAGTTCGAAGAGCAGAAAGACGTTGCGGGACGCCATCTGGAGATTGCGCAACGCGAAGGCCCAGACGGCCACCAGCTCAGCGCGCCAGCTCGACAAAGACCTGCTCCAGATCGGGCTCCCTCACCTGGACGTCGCGCACCATCACGCCCTCGCTGTGCAGGGCGCGGAGCAGCTCGGGCAGGCGCTTGTCGGCCTCGTCCACGGTACAGTGCACGCGGCCGTCGGCCACCGCGCAGCGCAGGACGCCGGGCGCCTGGCTGAGCCAGGGCACGTGCGGCGGATCGAGCCGCAGCGCGATCACGTCACCGATGCGGATCTGGCGCTTCAGGTCGCCCGAGGTGCCGCGGGCGAGGATGAGGCCGGCCTTGATGAAGGCGATCTCGTCGCACAGCTCTTCCGCCTCCCGCATGTAGTGGGTCGTCAGCACGATGGTCATCCCGCGCTCGCGCCGCAGCGACGCGATGTGGGAACGCATGCGGACGGAGATGTCGGGATCGAGCCCGAGGGTCGGCTCGTCCAGGAAGAGCAGCTCCGGATCGTTGACGAGGGACTTGGCCAGCGACAGGCGCTGCTTGAGGCCGGTGGAGAGCTCGTTGTAGGGGACGCGACGGTGCGGCCCGAGCTCGCCGACCTCCAGGAGCTGCTCGACGCGCCGCCGGAGCGTGGCGCCGTGGAGTCCGTAGAGCCGCCCGTAGAACGCGAGGATCTCGGCGACCCGGAGGTTCCAGAGGAAGGAGGCGTTGCCGCTGGCGAGGTTGATCCGGCGGCGGAGCAACCCCGCCTCGCGAACCACGTCGTGGCCGAGGATGGTGACGGTCCCCCCGTCGGGCGTGAGCAGCGTGGCGAAGATCGAGAGCAGCGTGGTCTTGCCGGCGCCGTTGGGACCGAGCACGCCGAAGATCGCGCCCCGGGGCACGGCCAGGGACACGCCGCGTAGCGCCGCGGTCCGGCGCCGGCCGAGCAGGCCCGAGTGGAACGTCTTCACGACATCGCGCGCGTCGATGGCGAGCATGAGTATGAATGGTAACATGCGGCGCATGATCGCCCCGCCCGAGTGGCGCTGCTCGGTCGCCGACCTGCCAGCGGGCCGGAGCGCCAAGTTCCGTCTCCGCTGCGGCGGGCGGACGGTGGAGGGCTTCGTCGTCAACCACGCTGGCGGTTACCACGCCTACGTCAACCGCTGCGCCCACGTGGGCACGCCGCTCGACCTCTGGCCCAACGAGTTCTTCACCGAGGACGGGCAGTGGCTCATCTGCGCGACCCACGGCGCGGTCTACGAGCCCGACAGCGGCCGGTGCACGGCCGGCCCCTGCCTGGGCGACGCGCTCATCCGCCTGCCGCTGCGCCGCGAGGGTGATGCGATCGTCGTCTCCTGCCCGCGGGAATGAGCGGCGGGCCCGTCGAGATCGAGGAGGCCAACGCGCGCTTCTACCGGGCGTTCGAGGCGCTCGATGTGGCCGAGATGGACAAGGTGTGGGCCCCCGGCGACCACGTCAAGTGCGTCCACCCCGGCTGGCCGCTGCTGGTGGGCTGGGACGCGGTCCGCGCCTCCTGGGAGGCGATCTTCAGCAGCACCGGCGAGATCCGCTTCACGATCAGCGACGTGCAGGTGGCCGCCAGCGCCGACCTGGCCTGGGTCACCTGCACGGAGAACATCCTCTCCCAGATCCGCGGTCGCGTGTCGGTGACGTCGGTGCTGGCCACCAACATCTTCGAGCACGGACCCGACGGCTGGCGCATGATCCACCACCACGCCTCCCACGTCCTCGGGGCCTCCGCCTCCGAACCTTGACCGCCCGGCCCGACGTGCCACAATGAACCTGCCGTGACGGACAGGCGGATCACGCTCGGTGAAGTGCCGCGCTACGTACAGAGCGGCATGCGGCTGGGCATCGGCGGCGGCCCGGTCATGATCACGCCCACCGCCCTGATCCGCGAGGTGATCCGCAGCGGCGCCCGCGACCTGAAGCTGGTGGCCGCTTCCACCGGCGGCTTCGGCCTCGACCTCCTGATCGGCGCCGGCGGGGTGGCGTCGGTGGAGTTCGCCCAGATCGTCTTCAACGAGTTCGGCCCGGCACCGAACTTCCGCCGCTACGCGGAGGGCGGCCGCCTCCGCTGTCTCGACCACACCTGACCCGGGCTCCTGGCGGGGCTCCAGGCGGGAGCCCAGGGCGTCCCCTTCATGGCCGTGCCGGGGCACGTGGGGTCGGACTACGAGCGTCTCCGGCCGGAGTTCAAGGTGATCCCGAACCCGTACGACCCGGCCCAGCCCGTGATGATCGTCCCGGCGATCCGGTGCGACGCCGCGCTCATCCACGCGCTGGCGGCGACGCCCGACGGCACCCTGCTGCTCGACCACATGGAGGACGACGCGCTGCTCGCCCAGGCCTCGCGGGTGGTGATCGCGTCGGCGGAGCGGATCGTGACGCGGGACGAGCTCGGGCGCGCCGGCGAGGGCGTGGTTCTCGAAGGCATCCACGTCACCGCCGTCGTCGAGCTGCCCCGGGGCGCGCACCCCACGTTCGTCCGGGGGCTCTATGCCGTCGACGCCGCGCATCTCAGCGAGTACGTCGTCGCCGCCCGGGACGACGAGGCCTTCCGGGACTACCTCGCCCGCTACGTGCACGGCCCCAAAGACCATGCCGCCTATCTCGCCCTGCTGACGTGACGCCCTGCACGCCCCAGGAGCGGATGGCGACCGTCATCGCCCGCGAGGTGCGCGACGGCGAGACGGTGGCGGTGGGGACGCTGGCCCCGGTGCCGGCCAGCGGCGTCCTGCTCGCCCACTTCACCCACGCCCCCCGGGCCCGCGTCGTCCTCCTCAACCACCCCGATTACTGGCCCTTCCGCCAGGGCTCCAAGGAGTTCTACGACTTCGCGCAGCGGGGCGGGTTCGACCTCTTCTTCCTCTCCGGGGGCCAGATCGATCGCCACGGCAACCTGAATCTGATCGCGGTCGGCGATGTGGAGCGGCCACGCGTCAGGCTCCCGGGCGGGGCCGGCTCGGCGATGCTCTACTACCTGGCCCGGCGGGTCATCGTCTTCCGCACCGAGCACTCCCCGCGGATCTTCGTCGAGCGCGTGGACCACGTGGCGAGCCCGGGCTCGAGCCCGCCCGAGGTCGCGCGGCCGGGCGGCCCCTGGAAGGTCGTCACCCCTCTGTGCGTCTTCCGCTTCGATCGGGAGCGGAAAGCGCTGGTGGTGGAATCCGTCCACCCGGGCGTGACGCGGGAAGAGCTGGCGCGCCGCACGGGCTTCGCGCTCGACGACGTCGGGAGCGTGGAGGTCATCCCCGAGCCCACGTCCGGCGAGCTCCACCTGCTCCGCACCCGCGTCCGCGAGGCCGTCGCCAAGACCTACCCGCAGTTCGCCGAGACCGCATTTACCCGTTGATCGGCCCCCGGGCGCCGTCGGTGCGGAGAGGGCCGGGCCCCAGCGGGGCCGCCCCGCCGCCGGCGGCGGGCGTCAGGGCAGGCGCGTGTAGCGCGCCCGGAGGCTGTCGAAGCGCCGCGAGCGCCGGATGCCGCGGCGGTGGAGCGTGAACCAGAAGAGCATGGACAGGATCCGCAGGCCATAGATGATCGAGGCCGCCAGGCTCGCCGACGAGGCTTCGGGGAAGTAGCGGGTGGGCACCGCGATCTCCTCGATCCGGAAGCCCGCGGCGACGATCTGCCCGACGATCTCCTGATCGAACACGAAGCCGTCGGAGTTCAACACGAAGTTGACGACTTCCAACACTTCGCGCCGGAAGGCGCGATAGCCCGTGTGGTACTCGCTGAGGTTCAGGCCGAAGGCCCGGTTTTCGAGCCAGGTGAGGCAGCGGTTCGCCGCGTACTTCCACCAGGGCATCCCCTGCGCCAGCGGCGAGCCCGCCTTGCGCCGTGACCCCAGCACCACGTCGGCGCGACCGCCGGCGACGGGCTCGATGAGCCTCGGCACCAGCGCCGGATCGTACTGATAGTCCGGGTGCACCATCACTACGATGTCGGCCCCCGCTCGCAGCGCCTCCGTGTAGCAGGTCTTCTGGTTGGCGCCGTAGCCGTAGTTCCGGTTGTGGACGAAGACCTCGAGTCCCAGCTCGCGCGCGACCTGGAGCGTGGAGTCGGTCGAGCCGTCGTCCACCAGGATGACCGTGGTCACCGCGTCCTTGGGAAGCTCCTCGTACGTCAGCCGCAGCGTGCGGCCTGCGTTGTAGGCCGGCATCACCACGACCACCTTCGGCTTCGGGAGCCGCTCGATATCACCCATCTCGCTCCATGATCCGGCCCCCGGCCTCAGTCGGCAAGATTGGAGTAGAGGCGGCGCCCTCCGGCCTCGACGATGAGGTGCACGTCGGCCGGCGGCAGCGTGTGCACCACGCTGCGATCGGCGTCGACGACGGAGATCAGGAACATCCGGCCGGGAGCCGTCCACGCCTGGCGCAGCCGGCCGGGAGACCAGAAGATGTCGCGGGCGTCCGGGAAGGTCGCGCCGAAGGCCAGGTTGGACATGAGGCCGTTGACGACGTGAACGGGGCGCCTCAGCGCCAGCAGCACCGAGGCGGTGTTCTCGAGCGAGCCCTCGTGGACGATCGTGTCACCCGGCTGCGCCCGGCGCGCCAGCGCCTCGGCGATGGGCGCCGCCGAGCGGCCGCGTGCGAACTCGGCCATCCCCTTGCCCGCTCCCGGCAGGAACGCCAGCATCGCCGCCAGCGCCACGGTGAGGCCCAGTTCCGTCGCCCGCCGCCACGCCGCCACCGCCAGCACGCCGGCGGCGACGGCGAAGATCGCCGCCGACGTGGCGAGGACGGGACGAAAGGCCTCGAGGGGACGCGCGGGCGCGGCCTGCCCCCGGGCGGCGAGGTTCCGTGTCGTCTCGTCTACCGCCGTCACCACCTCCCGCGGAATGGGCAGGGCGTCCGCCCACGCCGCCGCCGCCGCAGCCGCCGCCAGCGCGAACACGATCGCCATGGGGACCAGGAGCACCCGGGCGCTGACGGCGCCGGACCCACGGGCGATGGTCTCGTCCCACAGGCGCGCGACGAGCAGCGCGAGGGCGGGGAGCGCCGGCAGGCCGTAATGCGGGAGCTTGAAGGGGGAAAAGGTGAAGACCGCCACCACCAGGAACGCCCAGAGCGCGAACAGGGCCAGGAGTCGATCGGCGGGGCTCTCCCACGGCCGGCGCAGCGCGCGCGCCACCGCCCACGGCGCCGCCAGCGACCACGGCAGGAAGGCGGCCAGGGTGACGGCGAAGAATTCCAGGTTGCCCAGGGGCACGTCCTCGTCGGGGAACACCCGATGGTGCACCAGGTTGAGGACGTGATTGTCCAGGATGGTATACCAGAGAAAGCCGTGGTTCCGCGCCTCGACCGCCAGATACCACGGCACCGCGATGGCCGCGAAGAGCGCGAGCCCCCACCACGGCCACCAGTGGGCCAGCGGGCGCTCGCGGGTGAGCCAGAAGAAGACGCCGATCACCAGCAACGGCCCCCCGGCACCGAGGAGGTCCTTGGCCATGGCGGCCAGCGCCAGGCTTCCCCAGAACAGCGCAAGGCCCCAGCGGCCGCCGCGCCCCAGATAGGCGGCGACGAAGCCGGCGTAGGCCAGCATGATGAAGAAGATGAACGGCAGATCGGGCTTGACGAGCCGGCCGTAGAGGAACATCCCCAGATTCGTGGCCACCATGAGCCCGGCGATGAGCCCCAGGCGGGAGCCGCCGATCATGATGCCGATGCGCGCGGTGACGGCCGCGCACGCCACGGCGGCCAGCGCGGGCCAGAACCGCGCCGTGAACGGCGTGACCCCCGCCGTCGCGAACAAGCTCGACATCAGCCAGTAGAGAAGCGGGGGCTTGTCGAAGTACCGCACGCCGTTCAACCGCGGCGTCACCGGGTCGCCGCTCTCGCTCATCGAGCGGGCGATTTCGGCGTGGAAGCCCTCGGGCGGGTCGATGAACGGCGCGTCGCCCAGACCGACGAAGTAGAGGGCCGCCGCGATGACGGCGACACCGAGCGGGATCAGGCGCACCAGCCGCGGCTACCCGAAGCTCTTGTCCATTCCGTCGAAGAACTGCCACCACATCGCCAGCGAGGTCCGGACCGCCCGGCGGACGGCCTCGTGCCGCTCGGCAGTCGTGGCGTGCCGGACGACGATGTGATCGCCCACGTCCGAGTGCTCGGCGTCGGCCAGCTCGTGAATGTCCCAGAACGCGACCGCCGCCTCGCTGAGGCCATAGTGTTTCTGAAGCGCGCGAGCGAACGGGCCGAAGGCGCCCACCACCTGCCCCTCGGCGGCCAGGTTGATGGCGGCCACGCCCTCATGGAACGGCAGGAGCTTGGTGGAGTACTCGAACCAGTGGATGAGCGCCGCCGTCGAGGGCAGCGGCGTCGCCCCCAGCATCTCCTGGCGCGGAACGCCCGCCCCAGCGGCGAAGTCGAGGAACAGCTCGGGGTGCGGCTTCCCGCCCGACAGCCGACCCGTTTCCTCCTCGTAGACGGACTCGGCCAGCTTCACCCGTTCGGCCAGATCGGGGCAACGGGAGTGCAGCGCCGACACGGCCCGGGGGAACTCCACCACCTGCAAGAAGAACTGCTTGGCGAACTCACCGAGTGCCGGGCGGGAGAGCCGGCCCTCGGCGATCTTGAACCACAGGGGGTGGCCCCCGAAGGAGCGGCGCTCCCGCACCTCCTCCAGGAGCGCCGCGCCGAACGCCTTCGCATCGAGCGCCATGGCTGGGCCTCCTCGGTGCCTCAGGTGACCTTGACGACGGCGTCGCCGGGCAGGCGGGCGAGCAGCGCGTCCAGGGCCTCCTCCAGATAGGTGGGGTCCCGCGACTCGAGCGTCACCTTGACCCGGTATTCGGGGTTCGAGAACTCCGGGTAGGAGCCGAGCAGGAGCGCGGGGAAGTCGCGGAGCAGACCGTTGAGGTAGTCGGCCAGGCTCCCCTCGGCGAGGCGCACGAACACGTTCTTGAGGTGGAAGGGTTGATCGCGGAACCGCTCGCGGATCGCCTCGAACTTCTGGCGGAAGATCTCGGGCACCCCGGGGAGGATGTAGACGTTGCGCATCAGGATCGTGGGGAAGCGCAGCGACTCGCCGCCGATCAGCTCGGCCCCCTCCGGGACCTCCGCCATCTTGAGGTGAGCGTCGGTGAGCTTGTCGCCGTAGTACTGGCTGAGCAGCGCGACCAGCGCGGGGTGACGGACCACGGCCACGCCCAGTGCCCGCGCCGCGCCCTCGATGGTCACGTCGTCGTGAGTTGGGCCCACGCCCCCCGAGCTGAACACGACGTCGTGGTCGCGGCTGTGAGCGGCGATTTCCGCGGCGATCGTCTCGACCTCGTCGGGAATCACGCTGATCCGGCGCACGTCGACGCCGAGGGCGCGCAGCGCGCGGCAGAGGTAGGCGGCGTTGGCGTCGGCGATCTTGCCCGAGAGGATTTCGTTCCCGATGAGGATGATGCCCGCGGTCTTCGGCATGCCGTCCGGATTTTACGCTAGAATGCGCCCGTCCATGCAACCCGGGTCGATGACCTACCCGCAGGCGGTGGTGCTGGGCGTCGTCCAGGGAGTCACCGAGTTTCTTCCCGTCTCCTCTTCCGGTCACCTCATCCTGGTGCCGCGCCTCTTCGGCTGGCCGGACCAGGGCCTCGCCTTCGACGCCGCCATCCATCTGGGGACGCTGGCGGCGCTGCTCGTGTACTTCCGCGGCGAGCTGCGCGCACTGGCGTCGGGAGCGCTCTCGCCCCGGATCGGCCTGCTCCTCGTCCTGGCCACCATCCCGGGCGGGCTGGCCGGCCTGCTCTTCGACAAGCTCATCGAGGCGCACCTGCGCTCGGCGCTGGTGGTGGCGACGTCGACGGCGCTGTGGGCGATCGTCATGGCGGTGGCCGACCGCCGAGCGCCGCCGCCCGCGGCGGGCGGCGGCGACCCGCTCGAGCGCGTCAGCGGGGGCCAGGCCCTCGCCATCGGCTGCGCCCAGGCGCTGGCGCTGATCCCCGGAACATCGCGCTCGGGCATCACCATCACGGCGGCGCTGTTCGGCGGCCTCGATCGACCGACGGCGGCGCGCTTCGCCTTCCTGCTGGGCATTCCGATCACGGCCGGCGCCGGGACGCTCCAGACGCTTCACCTGCTCCGCGCCGGCCTGCCGTCCGCGGAGTCCGGCCCGCTGGTGGCCGCCGTCGTCGCCGCGTTCGTGAGCGGGTGGATCGCCGTGTCGTTCCTGGTGAGCTACCTCAAGCGCCGCTCCCTGCTGCCCTTCGTGCTCTACCGCCTCCTCGTCGCCGCCGTCATCTTCGCCCTCGTGCTCCGATGACCGTCGACGCCGTCGAGGCGCTGTACGCTCGGGGCGTCACCGACGGGCTGCCCGTGGTGCCGCCGACGCGGCCGCGGGTGGCGCAGGCCGTAGCGGCGGCGGGCCGCCCGGCCGATGAGTTGATCGCGGAGGTGCCGCCCGGCTACGGGCGGGCAACCGTGGAGCGGATCGCGGTGAACGCGGTCATGGCCGGCTGCCGTCCGGAATATCTGCCTGTCGTCATCGCCGGCGTCGAAGCGATGTGCGACGACGCCTTCGACCTGCACGGCCTGTCGGGCACCACCGACGCCGTCGCGCCGCTCTTCGTGATCAACGGCCCGATCCGCAAGCGCCTGGACGTCAACAGCGGCGTCGGCGCGTTCGGCCCGGGCTGGCGGGCCAACGCCACCATCGGCCGCGCCCTCCGTCTCATCTGGGCCAACATCGGCGGCGCCCGTCCCGGGACCATCAGCATGTCGACGTTCGGACAGCCCGGCCGCTACGCCTACTGCATCGGCGAATACGAGGAGGCCAACCCCTGGGAGCCACTCCACGTCGAACACGGCTTCGCCGCCGCCGATAGTACCGTCGCCGCGTTCGCGGGCGAGCCACTCCTGGTGATCTCGGCCCCGCGTAGCCGCACCGCCGAGGACATCCTGATCACGGTCGCTCGGGGCATGGAGTCCATCGGACACTGCAAGGCCATGGGTCTCGGCGACACGCTCGTCGTGCTCGCGCCCGAGCACGCGCGCGCGGTCGCCGGCGACGGCTGGTCGAAGGCCCGGGTCCGCCGCTTCCTCTGGGAGCAACTGCGCAAGCCCGTCAAGGATCTGATTCCCGGCAAGGACGGAGGCGAGGGGCTGGCCGAGAGCGTGCTGGCGACGTTCGCCGATCCGGAGACGGACGAGACCCTGATTCCCAAGTTCCGCGCTCCCGACAATCTCAAGATCCTCGTCGCCGGGGGCACGGCCGGACGCTTTACGGCGGTCATCCCCGGCTGGTCCTTCCCCAACGCGCCCTCGAGCCTCGTGATCAAGAAGATCCGCTGAAGTCGCCACCGAGCTCACCTGATAGCCCTCCGCCTCCAGGAGGTCGCGCAGGAGCGCGGAGGTGTCTCGGTTGTCCTCGACGACGAGCACGCGGGGTGACTCGTCCCTCATCGCGACGACACCCCCTCGCTGAGCAGCGTCGTGGCGACGACCCGCGCCAGTTCGTCGGGTAGGAAGGGCTTGCTGAGGTAGGCGTCGCAGCCGGCGTGGAGCGCGGCCTCGCGCTCCTGCGGTCGGGCCAGGGCCGACACCGCGATGATCAGCAGGCCCCGGGTGGCCGGGTGCTGGCGAAGCCGCCGCGCGACCTCCCACCCCGACAGGTGCGGCAGCATGAGATCGAGCAGGAGGAGCGCGGGGGGCCGCTCGCTGGCCTCCCTGACCGCCTCCTCGCCATCGGCGCAGACCCGGGCCCGGCCGCCCAGCACGTCCTCCACGACCGAGCGCATCAGGGCCTGGCTCGCCTCGTCGTCCTCGACGATCAGCACCTCGCGTCCGGCCAGCACCGGCTCCAGCGCGGCCTCCGGCTCCGGCGCGCCCTCCGGTCTGAGCGCCTCGGTGGCGATCGGCAGCGTGAAGCTGAAGCGGCTGCCGCGGCCCTCGCCTTCGCTCTCGGCGCGCACGAGCCCCCCGTGCAGTTCCACCAGCCGGCGCACGATGGCCAGGCCCAGCCCCGAGCCGCCGTGCTGCCGGCGCATCGGCGACTCGACCTGGTAGAAGGGATCCCAGATGCGGGCCAGCTCCTCGCGCGCGATGCCCACGCCCGTGTCCTCGACCGCGATCCAGACCTGCTCGTTGTGGCGGCCCCCGCGGATGCGGACGATGCCGCCCGCCGGCGTGAACTTGATGGCATTGCCGACCAGGTTGACCAGGACCTGGTGCAGGCGCGTCTGATCCGCCTGCACCAGCGGCAGCGATTCACCCAGCTCGTTCAGGAGATGGAGCTGCTTGGCCTGAGCGGCGACGCGCACGGCCGCGATCACGTGCTCGGTAACCTGCCGCGCGTCGGTGGCGCGCGGATGCAGCTCGATCCGTGCCGCCTCCAGGCGCGAGACGTCCAGCAGGTCGTTGATGAGATCGGTGAGCCGCTGGGCGCTGCGAAAGATCGCCTCCTGGTGCTCGACCTGCTTGGCGTTGAGTGGCCCGTGCACCTGCCGCAGCAGCAAGCGGCCGTAGCCGACGATCGCGGTGAGCGGCGTGCGCAGCTCGTGGCTGACCATGGCCAGGAACTCCGACTTCAGCTCGTCGAGCCGCCGCAGCTCCTCGTTGACCTGGGCCAGCGCGTGGGCCTCGCGCTCCTTCGCCGCATACTCCGTCTCGTATTCGCGGACGATGTCGGCGCTCTCGATGAACACGCCGTACCGGCGCCGCAGGGCCAGGAAGGCCAGCGCCGCCCCCGCCGCCAGGACATCGACCGCCACCACCGTCGCCGCGGCCTCGCGCGGCACGCTGGGGACGTGCTCGAGCGTGACTCGCACGGCGGCGCGGAGGCCGATCGCCAGGAACACGATGCAGAACGCGATGCCCAGCGGCTCGCGCCGGCGCGTGGGCCGGCGTCCGATCTCGACGACGATGAGCGCCGCCACGGTCAGCGCCGAGACGCCGAGCAAGACGTTGGCGAGGCGATGGATCAGCTCGAGCGTGACGTCGCCCATCCAGGCTGCGATGCTATCACCGCGCGGCGCGTCCGGGCAGCCTGTGAAGTGAATTTCCTAGAGACGAGAAGAAATTACCGCGAGGGCCGCGGCCCGAGTACTTGTTACACTCCCCCCCCTCCGCTTCGAGCGCGGGCTTCGCCCGCGCCATCCTTCCTGGGGGAGGCCTCGGAGGGGGCCGTAACGTCCGCCCCCTCCGACCGAGCTACCGGAGGTGGATCGTCACCGCCGCCGACATCCCCGCCCGGAGCGTGTGCGGATTGGACGACGCCTTGGGATCGAGCGTGATCTTCACGGGGACGCGCTGGACCACCTTCACCCAGTTGCCGGTCGCGTTCTCCGGCGGAAGCAGCGAGAAGCGCGAGCCTGTCCCGGCGGCAATGGAGTCGACGGTCCCGATGTACCGGCGATCGTCGAAGGTGTCGACGACAACGTCGACGCGCATCCCCGGTCGCACCCGGCCGAGCTGGGTCTCCTTGAAGTTGGCGATGACCCAGACGTCGTGCAGTCCGACGAGGGCGAGCAGGGGCTGGCCCACCTGGACCACCTGGCCGGGCTCGACGTTCTTGCGCGAGACCAGGCCGGCCGTGGGCGCGCGGACCTCGGTGTGCTCGAGGTTGAGCAGCGTCAGCGCCAGATCGGCCTGGGCCTCCTGCATCTGAGCCTGGGCCAGGTCCCGCTCGGCTTCGCGAACGCGCACCTCCTGCACGAAGGCCTCGGCCTGGATCGCCTGGGCCTTGGCCTCTACGGCGCGCGCCTCGGCGGTCTTGAGCCCGATCTGCTGGGGCTCGAACCCCGCCTCGCGCATGCGCGCGTCGGCCTCGGCGGTTTCCAGGTCGCGCTGGGCCTGCGTCACCCGCTCCTCGGCGCCCGCGAGCTGCGCCTCGGCGGCCCACGCCTCGGCCTCGGCGTGATCGACGAACTCGCGCGCCACCAGCTCCTTGGCGAACAGCTCGCGAGCACGCGCGAGGTCTTGCGCGGCTCGATCGCGCAACACCTGCGCCCGGTCGCGCTCGGCCACGGCGGAGGCCAGCGCGGCGCGGCGCCCCTGGGCCGTCGCGCGACTGGACTCCAGCACGCTGGTCGCCGACGACCGCGCCGCCTCCGCCCGGAGCGTCGCCGCCTGCGCCTGGGTCATCTGGCTCGCCGCCATCTCACGCCCCAGCCCCACGCGCTCCCCGGCGGCCCGGTACCGACGCTCGGCGATGAGCACCGCCGCGCGGGCCTGCTCGACCTTGGCGCGCCAGTCGCGGTCGTCGATCCGGACCAGCACCTGGCCGGCAGCGACCGATTGATTGTCCCGGACCAGGACGTCCACCACCTGGCCGGGAACTTTTGCGCTCACGGGCGCGATGGCGCTCTCGACGTAGGCGTCGTCCGTGAACACGGTGAGGCGCGATCGGTACCAGGCATAACCCGCCCAGGCCAGGCCCGCGACGGCGACGAGCGCGAACGCGAGCACGATGGCGCGACGGTTCACGCCACACTCCTAGCACAGACCTGGACGGATTGTCACCCCGGTGACAGCCCGACGTCGGCAGCGTCGCGAATGAAAAATCTAGTCAACGGATGTGCGCGCAGACGGCCGCGATTCCGCTGAGGCATCCGCGGCACGGGAGTTGCGTCGAGGCATCGCCCGTGCATCGCATGCGCCCGCTGTGGATCCGCGGCTTGCGTCTCTATCGGAGCGCCGACCCCACCGCCGACGAGGGCGGCCTGTGGCCAGGCGACGAAGAGAGGGAGCCGCTGCCTGATGTGAGGTCGCGGTTCCAGAGCGTGGACGATCCCGACTGCTTCGCGCTCTACTCCGTCCGTAACGTGCCGCTGCCGTCCCGCGCGGCCCCGCCGGTGCCGCTCCTGCCGACCGAGGACCACACGCTCATCGTCGTCCGCGAGTTCCGACGCGTGCCCCTCGAGGCTTCCGCGCTCGCCCTGATGATCTTCTCTGCCCGCGTCGGCGCCGCCGCCCGGGTGATCGCGACCCTGGCGCACTGGGCCGAGCGCGCGGTGAGCACGTACCAGCCCGCCTACCTGCTGCTGGCCCACTCCCGAGAGCTGCTCGCGGAGGACACGCACCGATTCCAGGATCGCGACGATGCCCGCCTTGTCGTCGCCGCCCAGCACGCTCGCCCCATCCGTCTTAACGACGTCGCCGGCCACGACCGCCCGGACGTTGTCGCAGGGCACGACGGTGTCCGTGTGGGCGCAGAGCAGCAGGCGCTTCGAGGGCGGGCAGCAGGCGCTTGGCCACCGGCCCCTCGCGCCGGGACGGGCTCGAGATCTGGACCAGCTCCAGGAACTCGGCGACGAGGCGCCCACGGTTGATCACGGGCTCTTCCCGAGAAACCGCTGGAACCACTCGAGGCTCCGGGCCACTGCCTCCTGGCGGTGGACCGGGTCGGTGAGGCGGTGGTCGGCGTTGAGGATGATCGCGAGGTCGCAGGGCTCGGCCGCGCGCGCGTAGAGGGTGGCGCCGTGATCCACCGGCACGACGTCGTCGGCCTCGGCCTGGATGATCAGATGCCGGGCCACGCCGGCGGGTGCCTCGGTGAACAACCGCGCCGTCAGCTCCCGGAAGAAAGGCGGGCCTAGACCGGGGGCGTCCTTGTCCATCGCGTCCATGAGGTCGTCAAGATTCGACGGAGCGTTCCAGGTGACGACCGGCGTGCTGTCGCCGCGCTCGGCGGCCAGATGCAGCGCCACGTATCCGCCCATGCTCGAGCCGAGAAGGCCGAAGCGTCCGTTCAGTCTCCGGTGGAAGGGCAGGTACTTGAGCACCGCCCGGGCGTCCTCCAGCCGCGTCCCTACCGTGGTCTCCTCCTCGACCCCGGAGGACTCGCCGCAGCCCCGGAAGTCGAAGCGCGCCAGCGCGAGGCCGGCGGCCGGGAGCTCGGCACCCAGGAGGAGATACTTGTCGCTGTCCTTGGAGGCCCGGAGACCGTGGCAGGCGACCACGCAGGGGACCCGTTCTTTTCTCTCGGGCAGATGGAGGACGAGCGCCAGCCGGCCGCCGGCCACCGGGACCGTGTGGCGCTCTTCGATCATTTCAGGCTCGCCTCGCCGCGCTCGTGATCGTAGAGTTTCGCTCGCCTCGGACGCGGGGGGCCCAGCCCCCGGCCGTCCTCCGGCTCGCACTGCACGCAGCTCGGCCGCGTCTCGGCTCGCACGGCGGTCATTTCAGGCTCGCACGACCGCTCAGCGCCACACGAGATCGAACAGGCGGCAGGTGTTGGTGGACAGGCGGAACATCACGTCCTCGACCGGCAGCTGCTTGATCTTGGCGATCTCCTCGCCCACCCGCCCTGCGAACCACGGCCCCGACGGTAGCCCCTCGAACTCGCCCCGATACTTCCAGGGGGCGTCGCTCTCGACGAGCAGCGCGTCCAGCGGCACCGCGGCGACCATCTCGCGGTCGCGGTCTCGATAGACGACCTCTGGCGTCACCGACACGAAGTAGCCCGCGTCGACGATCGCCCGTGTCACGTCGGCGGGCGCCTTGTGCCAGTGGAAGACCGCCCGCTCGATCCCGTGCCGCCGGAGCGCCTCCAGCGCGCCCACCGCGGCGCCGTGCGGTGCATGGAGCGCCACCGCCAGGTCGTACCGGGCCGCCAGCGTCAGCAGGCGATCGAGCCGCCGGCGCCCGCTGGTCATCAACGCGGTGGGGTCGGGCGCCCCCTCCAGGGAGTACCAGGGCAGACCGACCTCGCCCAGGGCGACGATCCGGGAATGGTGATCGCGCAGCTGCCGCTCGACCCGCTCGAGGTCGGCGTCGGTCAGGCGCGTCCAGTCGGGATGGAAGCCGAGCGCCGGCCACACCGCCTTGGGCACCACCGCCGCCGCCGCCAGGGTCCGCTCGTTCGTCTCGGGGTCGCAGCCGACCGCGACCACGCCCCAGACGTCGTGGGTGAGGGCCTGCCGCAGCGTCTCGCGGACGTCGGCGAACGCGGGATCGTGCAAATGACAGTGCGTGTCGATGATCATACGAGCCCCCGAGGCTTAGTTCCCGGCGACCACCATGCGGGCGATCTTGAGCGTGGGCGACGCCGTGCGGTCGCGAAGCACGAGATCGTTCGCCACCCCGTCGACCGCGTTGAACATCTCCAGGAGATTCCCGGCCACGGTGACTTCCTCGACCGGATAGGCGAGCCGGCCGTTCTCGATCCAGTGGCCGACGGCGCCCCGCGAGTAGTCACCGGTGACGCCGTTGACGCCGAAGCCGATCAGCTCCGTGACGTAGAAGCCTTCCGTCACCGACGCGATCAACTCCGCGGGCGGCGCCGTCCCCGGCCGCAACGTGAGGTTGGTCGTTCCCACGGTGACGCCGCTGCCGTCCCGGGCGGCGTGGTGCGTGGAGGCCAGGCCGAGCTTGCGGGCGCTGTAGGTGTCGAGCAGATAGGACTCCAGCACGCCCTCCCGGACGACGATCGTCCGCCGCGCCGGCAACCCCTCGCCGTCGAACGGCCGCGAGCCCAGCGCGCCCGCGATCAGGCCGTCGTCGACGATCGTCACCCACGGAGCGGCGACGCGCGAGCCCAGCCGGTCACAGAGGAACGAGGCGCGCCGGTAGAGGCTCGGCCCGCTGGCGGCCGAGGCCAGGGCCCGGACGAGGCTGGCGGCCGTCTCCGGATCGAAGATGACGGGGACCTCCACGGTCTTCACCTTGCGGGCTCCCAGTCGCCGGAGCGCGCGCTCCGCCGCCGTCCGGCCCACCGCCGCGGGGTCCTCGAGCCGCGCTCGCTGGCGCGCCATCGAGTACCAGGTGTCGCGCTGCATCTCTCCGTTCCGGGTGGCCACCGGCGAGACGGCGATGCCGAAGCTCGAAGTCGCGTAGGCGCGGGCGAACCCGGACGAGGTCGCGTACGCGTACCGCGCCTGGCGATCCCAGTGCTCCGCGCCTTCCGAGTTGGTGATCCGAGGATCGGCCGCCAGCGCCGCCGCCTCGGCCCGGCGCGCGATCTCGATCTTCTCCTCGGGCGTGAGGTCGTGTCCCGACGCATCGCGCAGACCCAGGTCGGGGACGCGATCGATCAGCTCGGCGGGATCGGGGAGGCCGGCGTACGGATCCTCCGCGGTGAGGTGGGCCAGGCGCGTCGCCTCGTCCACGACCCGCTCCAGAGATCCCGGCGACAGGTCGGAGGTCGACGCGGCGGCGGACGCCTTGCCGACGAAGACGCGCAGGGACAGCCGCTGCTCGTGCGCGTGCGTCACCGTGTCCACCTCGCCCAGCCGCACGGTGGCGCTGAAGTGGCGCTCCTCCACGAGGAAGGCGTCGGCGGCGGTGGCGCCCCGCGCGGTGGCACGCTTGAGCACCGAGACGAGCAGGTCGGTGGCGAGCTCGGTCACACCTCGGTGCCTCCCACCGTCAGGCTGTCGATGCGGATCGTCGGCAGGCCCACGCCGACCGGCACCGACTGGCCGTCCTTGCCGCACGTGCCGATGCCCTCGTCGAGCTGCAGGTCGTGCCCCACGCGCCCCACGCGCGTGAGCGCCTGGGGGCCGTTGCCAATGAGGGTAGCGCCCTTCACGGGCGCGGTGATGCGCCCGTCCTCCACGAGATAGGCCTCGCTGGCGGAGAAGACGAACTTGCCGCTGGTGATGTCCACTTGCCCGCCGCCGAAGGCGACGGCGTAGAGACCGTACGTCACCGAGCGGATGATGTCCTCCGGATCGTCCTCCCCGGCCAACATGAAGGTGTTCGTCATGCGGGGCATCGGCGGAGAGGCGTAGGACTCGCGGCGGCCGTTGCCCGTCGCCCGCATGCCCATGAGGCGCGCGTTGAGCTTGTCCTGCATGTAGCCGCAGAGGACGCCCCGGTCGATGAGGACGGTGCGCCCCGTGGGTGTGCCCTCGTCGTCCACGTTCAGCGAGCCGCGCCGGTTGGGGATCGTGCCGTCGTCCACGACGGTGACCAGCTCCGAGGCGACCTTCTGGCCCATGCGTCCGGCGAAGGCGGACACGCCCTTGCGGTTGAAGTCGCCCTCCAGCCCGTGGCCGATCGCTTCGTGGAGGAGAATCCCGGGCCAGCCGGGACCGAGCACCACGGTCATCGTTCCCGCCGGCGCGCCGATGGCCCGAAGCTTCAGCGTCGCCTGTCGCGCGGCCTCGAGCGCGAACCTCCGCCAGCGCTCCCGCTCGAGGAAGAAGTCGAAGCCCACGCGGCCGCCGCCCCCGTACGTGCCGATCTCGCGCTTTCCCCCTTCCTCGGCGATGACCGTCACGTTGAGGCGGGTAAGCGGGCGGACGTCCCCCACCGTCCAGCCCGCGGCAGTGGCGATCAGCATGACCGCGTCCTCACTGGTGAGGCTCGCGATCACCTGCTTGACCCGTGGGTCGGCGGCGCGAGCCGCCTGGTCCACCGATGCCAGCAGATCCAGCTTGCGCGCGAGGTCCGTGACGATGGGAGGCTCGGGCAGCGTATAGAGGTCGTGGGGCCGTCCACTCGGTACCGCCACGATCGCCGAGGCACTGGACTGCGAGGCGATGGCCCGGGCCTGGCGCGCCGCTTCCTCGAGGTTTGGGAGCGAGATGTCGTCGGTATGGGCGTAGCCGGTCCGGGCGCCCGCCTGGGCCCGAACCCCGGCCCCCTGGCTCACGTGCCGGGAGGCTTTCTTTACTTTTCCTTCCTCGAGTAGGAGCTCTTCGTTGACACAGTACTCGAGGTAGATGTCCGCGTCGTCCACTCGGCCCTTGAGCGCCGAGCCGATCAGGCGGTCGATGAGGCCCGGCGTGACGTCGAACCGGTCGGCAAAGAAGCGCTCGGGGGGGACATGCACGAGGTCAGTCATCGATCGACTCCCGGGATAGGTCACGGAGGGCTCCAATCCTAGCCCGGGCCCTTCCGAGCCCCAAGCTTTTTGAAGGCGACTGGTAAGTCTTCTGAAAGCTTACGCTTCTATGTGGCGGCCTGGAAGCGCTGGATGATTTCGTGAATCCGCCGCAGCCCGACCATCAACGAGGGCCCCGGCGAGAGAATGTCGCCGCCGTCGATTTCGTGGATCTGGCCCAGCTTGACCGCCGTGATCCCGTCCCAGCCGGGACGGCGCGCGACCGCCGCGCGGTCAAGGGGCTTGCCGCACCACGAGGCGAGGATGATCTGGGGATTGCGGGCGGCGATCTCATCCGGGCTCACGATCCGGCCCTGGGCCTGCGGCCGGTCGCGGAGCTCGGCGAAGACGTCCCGCCCGCCCGCGATCTCGATCAGCTCGGAGATCCAGCGGATGCCGACGATCGGCGGATCCGGCCACTCCTCGAAGTAGACGCGGGGACGATCGGGCCAGACCGCGGAGTACTCGCGGATCTGCTTGACCTCGTCGCGGATGTCTTGGACCAGCTCCCGCGCCCGCCCCTCGCACCCCAGCGCGCCCCCGATCAGGAGGATGGCGCGCAGGACGTCGTCGAAGGAGCGCTGGTTCGTGCAGAGGACGGTGACGCCGCTGGCGATCAGCTCGCGCGCGATGTCCTTCTGGAGATCGGAGAAGCCGAGCACGAGGTCGGGCTCGAGGGCGAGGATCTTGTCGACCCGGAACGTGGTAAAGCCCCCGACCTTTGCCTTTTCCCGCGCCACCTCGGGACGGCGGGCCGTCCCCGGCACGCCCACCACGCGATCGCCCGCGCCGACCAGGTGGGCGATCTCCGCCGTCTCCGCCGTCAGGCAGACGATGCGGCGGGGAAAGTCGATCGAGGTCTTGCCGTACACCCGCTCAGCCCTCGTAGAGCTCTCGCCGGGCGACCGACCGCTGGAAAGCGAGGTACTGCTCGCGCGTCATCGGCGGCCTGGCGGTCTGGAGGACCTCACGGGCGCCGGTCGCGCCGTCCGCCAACATGTCGATGACCATCGCGGCCAGCGCCTTGGCCGGGGTGACGTAGGCCAGCGGCTTGTCGACGATCTCGTAGTCGGGGCCGTGCCCGGTGCCGCGGGCGCCACCGATATAAGGATGGAGCACGGGCATCACCTGCGAGAGATCGCCCATGTCCGTGGAGCCCGTGCGGTGTCCGATCTGCTTGTAATGCTCCTCGCCGACCAACGCGACGGCGTTCTGTTTAAAGTAGTGGGCCATGGTGGCGTCGCACTGCATCGGCAGGTAGCCCGGCAGCGTCTCGATCTCCACCTTGGCGCCGAGGGCCAGCGCCCCCGCGCGCAGCGCGCGATCGACCCTGCGCTCGGCGTCGAGGATCGCCTCCACGGTCCGGCCGCGAACGTAGGTCTCGATTCTCACCTCGCCCGGGATGACGTTCACCTGCGAGCCGCCGTGGGTGATGATCGGGTGGACGCGGATCGTGTCCTCGTCCCGGAAGGTCTCGCGGATCGCGTTGATGGCCGTGAGCCCGATGTGGGCCGCGTAGAGCGCGTTGATCCCCAGGTGGGGGGCGCCTCCGGCGTGGGCGGCCCGGCCGATGTAGCGGACCGTCTTGACGACACAGCCGTTGTTCGACTGCGGCACGCCGGCCTTGCCGTCCTCGGGGCGCGAGGTGGCGTGGATCATCATCGCGAGGTCGACGTCGTCCAAGTGGCCGAGCCGGAGCAGCTCGGGCTTGCCGCCCAGGAATTCCAGCTTCCCCTGCCGCGCCTGACTCACGCGCCATTCGATGTCCCCGTACTCCTCGGCGGGCACGGCGAACACGACGACCCGGCCCGCGAGGTGTTCCGTGGCCTGGGCGTCGCTGAGCCCCATCGCGCAACCCAGCAGACCGGCCACCTGGGCGTTGTGGCCGCAGGCGTGGGCGGCACCCGTCTCGGGGTCCGCTCCGGGATGGCCGGCCACGACCAGCGCGTCCAGCTCGGCCAGGAGCGCGAAGGTGGGGCCGGGTCCGGCCTTGCCCGCGAGGTCGGCGCGAACGCCCGTCAGCGCCAGACCGGCCCTGGGCTTGAGCCCCAGCCGGCTCAGCGTGTCCTCCACGAGCCGCGCCGTCTTGACCTCCTTGAAGCCGAGCTCGGGGTGGCGCCGGATCTGCTCGCCGAGCCCGATGATCTCCTCTCCGTGTCGATCGATGGCCTGCCACACCCGCCGCTTCAGGTCGTCCTTCGTCATGGCTCGCGCCTCATGATGAACCGGTCAGGGAGGAAGTCCTCGAGTGAGAGCGAGGGACGCCCCGTGAGGATCCACTCGGTCATCACCTTTGCCGTGATGGGCGCCAGGAGAATGCCGTTGCGGAAGTGCGCAGTGGCGATCCAGAGCCCCTCGAGGCCAGGCCAGGGACCCAGGATGGGGAGATTGTCCGGCGCCCAGGGCCGGAATCCGTACCACGTCCGGTTGATCGGCAGCCCGCCGAGGACCGGCACCAGCTCGATGGCCGCGCTGAGGAGCCCCGCGATGCCCAGCGCCGTCACCGCCCCTTGAAAGCCCACGCGCTCGACGGTGGCCCCGACCAGCAGCTCCCCCGACGGCCGCGGGACGAGATAAACCTCGTCGCCGTGGACGCAGTGCGTGAGCACGGGCGGGACGTGGGCGAGCGCGATCATCTGTCCGCGCCGGGGCTCGACCGGGAGCCGCTCGCCGAACGAGGCCACCAGCGGCGCCGTCCAGGCGCCGGCGGCGAGGACGATCACGTCGGCGTCGAGCCGCTCTCCATCGGCGACGACGACCGCCCGGGCGTGGCCGTCCTCGACGATGAGCCGGGAGACCCCGCAGCCGGTGATCAGGGCGACGCCGGCGGCGACGGCGGCCTGGGCGTAGGCGACGACCAGCCGCTGATTGTTCACCCAGTGGTCGCCGCGCACGAACATCGCGCCGCTCACCTTGGCCGACAGCGCCGGCTCCCGGGCATGCACCTCCCCGCTGTCCCAGGCCTCGATGCCGAACTCGCGACCGAGCGCCCACTGCGCGCGGCTCTGGGCCTCGCGCACGTCGTGCACGGTCGCGAGCGCATAGATCGTTCCGCGGGTGACGTACTCGACGTCGATGCCCGTGCGCTCCCGGAGCTCGTGGACCACGGCCGGATAGAGCCGCCAGCTGGCCACCGCCAGCTCGCGAAAGCCCGCCGCCGAGGACTCTCCCAGCGGCGCCAGCATCCCGGCGGCGGCGCCGGAGGCCTCCGCGCCCGGCGTGGCCCGCTCCAGGAGCACCACCGCGCATCCGGCCTTGGCCAGCTCGTAGGCCGTGGCGCAGCCGATCACGCCTCCGCCGACGACGACGACTTTCACTTCGCTCGGAGGGGGGTTTTACTTCGGAGGGGGGCTTCGCCCCCCATCCCCCTCGAAGGGGGCCTCGACGGCCCCCTCCGAGCCTCCCCCGTTCGAGTGCGCCGGCCAAGCCGGCGCTCGAATGGCCGCCAGCCAGCGAGAAGCACCCGTCGCTTCATGCGGCGGCCAGAGCGTCCAGGAAGCGGCGGGTCGCGGTGGCCGGCGAGGGGGCGGTCAGGATCGCCGAGATGGCCGCGACGCCGGTCGCGCCCGATCGCCGGACCTCCCGCACCCGCTCGAGAGTGATCCCGCCGATCGCGATCACGGGAATGTCGAGCGCGCCGGCCACGCGCTCGAGGGCGCTGAGCCCCTGGGGCGCGCCGTAGCGGCGTTTCGAGGGCGTGTCGTAGATCGGCCCGAAGACGACCCAGTCGGCGCCCGCCTCCGCGGCGGCGACCGCCTCCTCGCGCGAGTGCACGGAGGCCCCGATGCCGAGCCGCTTGTCGGCGATCGCCCGGATGTCGCCGATGGGCAGCGAGGTCGACGTCCGCTGGACGCCGTCGGCGCCGACGGCCAGCGCCACGTCCACGCGGTCGTTGACGATCAGGAGGGCGCCGCGGGCGGAGGTCAGGGCGCGGAGCGTGCGGCCCAGACCCGCCAGGGCCTCGGCGCCCAGGTCCTTCTCGCGCAATTGGACCGCGGGGAGCCCGGCGGCCAGGCAGTCACGCACGACAGCGATGAGATCCCGCCCACCCGTCTGAGCGCGGTCGGTGACGAGGCAGAGCCTCAACTGGTCCAATCGGGCACGCCTTCGAGTGGCGAGGACGCCGAGGCGTAGAGCTTCTTGCCGATCCGGCCCGCCTTGTACGCCAGGCGGCCCGCCTCGATGGCCAGGCGCATGGCCCGGGCCATGGCCACCGGGTCGCGGGCGCCGGCGATCGCGGTGTTCATGAGCACGCCGTCGCACCCGATCTCCATCGCCACCGCCGTGTCGGAGGCGGTCCCCACGCCGGCGTCCACGATCACCGGAATCGAGACCGTCTCCAAGATGATCTTGAGGTTGTACGGGTTGCGGATGCCGAGGCCCGAGCCGATCGGCGCCGCCAGCGGCATGACCACCGCCGCCCCGGAATCCTCGAGCTTCTTGGCGGTGACGGGATCGTCGTTGGTGTACGGCATCACGACGAAGCCCTCGCGGGCGAGCGTCTTGGTCGCCTCCAGCAGCCCTTGCACGTCGGGGAAGAGCGTGCGCGAGTCACCGATGACCTCGAGCTTGACCATATCGCCCAGCCCCGCCTCGCGCGCCAGATAGGCGGTGCGCACCGCCTCGTCGGCCGTGTAGCAGCCGGCGGTGTTCGGCAGGAGCGTGAACTTCTTGGTGTCGATGTGGTCCAGGATCGACTCGCCCCTGCCGGGCAGGCTCACCCGCCGGATGGCCACCGTCACGATCTCGGCGCCGGACTCTTCGTGGGCCTGCCGCATGATCTCGAGCGAGGAGTACTTCCCCGTCCCGACGATCAGGCGCGACGTGAACTCCTTGCCTCCGATGACCAGTGGCGTGTCGTACATGCTGCTACCCTCCCCCCATCGGGCGCACGATCTCCACCCGATCGCCTTGCTTTAGGATGGTCTCGGCGTACCGGCTCTTCGGCATCACCTCGCGGTTCAGCGCCACCGCCGTGTACTCGCGCTTGACTCCGAGCTGCGCCAGCAGAGCCTCGACGCTGACGCCGTCGGTGACGTCCATCGGCCTACCGTTCACCATGATCGTCATGGGGCGTTCCTGCCCAAAAACCAAACGGCCGCTCCCAGGCTGGGCGCGGCCGTCTCCCGTCCACCGTGTTCCCTTCGCTGGTATTACCCAGATCAGGTTCGAGGGGTCCCGGGCCGCACCCCGGTTCTCAGGAATCCTCCCCCCACGGCGACGGTCGAAGTATACCACTAGGCTCACGGCGTGACGACGAGGACCCGGCGCAGTAGTCCGGTAGGGCTACGTCGGGGTCGGTGCCCCCTCCTCTTCGGACCACTTTCAATCCCCTCCCGCATCGCCTCTCGACAGTATCTGCGGTCGGGTCAGCGGCGACGTTCACGCTGTCCACCCCCGAGCGACCAGCGCCCAGGAGGCCGTGTTCCCGTGCGGGCAACAACGAGCGTCACGATCCACGCCGCCCTCGCGACGGCGTGCTCGTCGGCTCGATCCCGTGCTCCGCCAGCCACTCCCGCGCTGCCGAGCGCAGGCGCTCATCCCGAAACGCGAACCACCGCTCCCGCTCGGCCGGATGGTCGGCCAGCACGTTCTTGAAGCGCCGGAAGGCGCCCCGGCCGTCGAGGACGACGGCCAGCCGGTCGCGCAGCCCTTCGTCGCTCACCGACGACACGAACTCCGTCATCCAGCCGTACTCAACCGACGAAGGCGGCGGCTCGATGTGAACCAGATGGCCTTCGGCGAGACCGTTCTCGACCTCGTCCACGGAAAGCTCGTCGTCTTCCAGCTCGTCCCGCAACGCGAACGCCTGGCGCCGGCGCACCTCGCCGGTGCGCAGGTCAAGGTAAGACTCCCACTCGTCGCTTCGCCACGTGAGCGCCATCTCGAGGTCGTCCCAGTTGATCGAAACGCGCCGGCGCGCTCTCCCCTCCGCTTCTGCGCAGATGCGCGCGAGGATGCGCGTGCGCGTGGGCTCGTCGAACTCGTGGCCGTAGAAGCGGAGGAACAGCGCCTGCCGCAGCGCGGCCGGCGAGGCTGACGGATCGGCGTCCAGGATGGAGGCGACGACGAGGGCGCGCGCGGCCGCGTACATCGATCCGGCCATCTTCAGACGCTCCTCGCCGGAGCGCTCGAGCAGCATTGCCTGGTACTTCGCGTCCAGCGCGGGAGGTGTGTCCCTCACGGCAAGACCTCCCGGTAGAGTGCCTCGAGCCCGAGCCGCGCGGTCCAGCGCTCGAGATAGGGGCGGTCGAGGCCGGGCACCGACCGGAGGAGGTTCCGGACGTCTGCGAGCTGCACCTCGGAACGGGTGGCTCTCGCCCAGTCGAGCTTCGAGATGAGGAGGTCCTCGGGCGCAACGATGAAGAACGGGTGGCTCTCCAGCGAGACCCGCCTCCGCCGCGTGAACTCCGTGCGCCGGTACTCCGTGTCCTTCCGGACGACGAGATCGACCTTGACCAGCAGCGGCGTGTGGATGAGATTGAACGTGCCCCGCCTCTCCACCGACTCGCGCACGGTCTCAGGCTCGACGTAGAAGTCGCCCTGGAAGAGGTCGCACACCCGATCGGTGTCCGCCACCGACAGCTCCACCACCAGGTCGATGTCGCGCGTCATTCGCGGCACCGCATAGTAGTTGAGGGCCATCGACCCGGTGACCATGTACGGAATGCCGGACGCATCGAGGCGCCCTGTCACCACCTTGAGGACCTCCAGCTCTTCGCTCACGGCTGGGACCACTCTCGCAACGCTCGCCCCGATCTGCGACATTCGAGGTCACGGTTCGAACGGCGGCGCCCTGTCCATCTCACCCTGGCCGGTCCAGGCCCAGCTCGGCCCACATCCATCCAAAATCGTAGGCCGCCAGGCCCTCCTGTCGCTGGCGTTCTGCGAGGTTGTCCATGTGCTTGAGCAGCGCGATCACCTTGGGGCGACCGGACTTGCTGGCGGCGGCCTGGCGTGGGGTGCGCCCGCCGAGCGCCGGTAGCGGCTCGTCGAGCCATTTCCCGTAGTGCTGCTCGTAGAACTCGGCGAGGAGCTTGGCCTCCATCGCGGCTGGGATCTCCGAGCGCTTGACGGCCGGTTTCGGGCGACGCTTCAGCGCCTGATCGACGTCCTCGTAGCTCGTGGCCCGATGGGCGACGGCGCCGCCCGCCAGCGCTTCGATCATCGCCCTCCCTCGCTCGGCGCGCCGTTTAGAGATCGCTTCAAAGACGAGGCGGTTGCCTTCCGGAACGACGGTGCCCAGGCTTCGGCGGGGCTCTGTCCCACCCCCCAACCGCATGGAGGTCAACTGGATTGCGTTCGCCGCGCGCCTCGAAGGCCGCTTGCGGCCGGCTTCCTCGGCCTCCAGCCACACGTAGCTCCCGTCGTCCTGGCGGGCGAAGTCCGTGTGACGCGCCAGCACAGCCTCGACGACTCCACGATCCCGCACGTCGAAGACGACGCGGGCGAGCACGATGTCGTCGCCCTCCGCGGTGACCAACCGAGGATCCGGAACTAGCGCCACGGTGTCGAGCCAGAACCGATGATAGAGGATCGGCATCCGCTTGAAGAACGCGGTCAGGCTCTCGCGCGGGAATTCGCGGCAGAACGCGCGGTACGCGCGGCGGAGCAGCTTGAGCAGCTCGTCCTGCGCCTCCGGCGGGTAGAGGTAGGGCGAGCCCTCGACGACAGGCTCGCCCCGCGAGTCCAGGATGACGCGAGCGGACAGCACGTCCCACCGGGCGAGCCGGCGGGTGGCGAGGCGCTCGCGCACCCGGAGGCGGCGCCGGGTCCAGAGGTCCAGGAGCTCCAGCCCCTCCTCGGGTCGCACCGCCCGGACCTCGTAGGGCCGGATGTGGGAGCGGCGCATCCGCTCGAGGAAACGTAGCTCGCCGGAGCGGAGTCTGTGCTGCGCTCGCTCGAGGTAGCGTTCCAGGAACGTGCGGCCGTCGGACAACGCCAGGTCGAAGACGTACCACTCCTGAAATCCGAGCTGGCTCTGCTCGAGGCTCATCGCCTCCTTCAGCTCGTCAGCCGAAAGCTCGTCGGCCAACTCGCCCCAGAACGCCAGGTCGGCCGTCGCCCGTTCTTCCTCGAGGCCGGCGCGCGCCGCGAAGCGGAAGAGCCCATCGAGGGCCGCTTCACGCTCGGCGCCCGTGTAGGCGCCGACCGAACCCGCTCTGTCGAGGCAACAGCGCTTGTATTTCTTTCCGCTGCCGCACGGGCACGGATCGTTTCGACCGACAGGCTTCATGGCCAGCTCACGCCCCCATCACAGGGCCGGGACGTCGTCCCACTCACCCTCGATGCGCAATCGTCTGGCCCATCTCCGGACGCGATGGCGGGCCACCTCCAGCACTCCGTTCGCGCTCGGCGAGGTGGCGGGCCGGTCGGTCACGCGCCAGCACCTCGGCGGGGGCGCCGAAGCCGAGCATCGCTTCACTTCGAGGGTGTCGGCGACCCACCATGTCAGCTCGAGCCGGTCCCCGGACAACCCGCGACTCTCCTGGCTCGGATGCCAGAGCTTCGAGAAGACCACCTTCACCATGACGAGGTCGCCTCGGACGATACCCGAGCATCCCTGGAACTGGAGCAGCTGCCATTGGGCGCGTGAGCTGGTCGCCACGCGGCATCGGGTGGCGTCATTCTCCGCGGGCAGACTCGCCTCGTCAACGACGAAACTGAGGGCCTCTCCAAGTTGCAGTATGGGTGCCGAGTGCTTAGCATGGCGTCGTGCGGATCAGCCGGGAATCCCGCTTCGACGCGTCGCATCGGCTCGCCGTGACCGTGGAGGCGGCCCGCCGCGGCGCGTTGGACATGGTCATGGACTTCGCCGACCTCGGCGCGGTGGTGCGGGCGGCCGTACTCGACCGCTGGGACCACTCCGCGCTGCGGCGCCGCGACGATCTCCTCGTCGCCTCCCTCACCACCGTCCAGGCGGCCGCGCCCGAGCGCCTCGTGCGCTTCACCGAGAACCCGACGGCGGAGGAGCTCGCGCGCGAGGCCTTCGAAGCGATCGACAAGCGGCTGCCGGAGGGCGTCCGGCTCACCGGCGTCACTGTGCACGAGACGCCCACGTGCAGCAGCGAGCACCGCCGTGAGGACCACCGCTGACGTCGCCCTCCGTGTGAGCGAGGTCTTCGCCTCCATCCAGGGCGAGGGACCATCGGTCGGCACGCCCTCGGTGTTCGTGCGCGTGCAGGGGTGCGCGGTGGGCTGTGGGTGGTGCGACACGAAGTACTCCTGGGATCCCCGGCGGGGGCGCGCCGTCACGCTCGAGGCGCTCCTGGCCGAGGTCAAGGCGGCCGGCCCCCAGAACGTCGTCGTCACCGGGGGCGAGCCGCTGGAGAGCCCGGCGTTCGCGCCGCTGATCGACGGTCTCAAGGCGCTGGGCCGGCGTGTCGAGGTCGAGACCGCCGGGACCGAGGTGCCGCCCGCCGTCGAGGTCGACCAGTGGAACGTGTCGCTGAAGCTCGCCCATTCCGGGGTGGCCGAGCCCCGACGTCTCAGGCCCGAGGCGATCGCGCGGTTTCGGGACCTGGGGGCCTGGTTCAAGTTCGTCGTGGGCGAGGAGGGGGACCTGGATGAAGTACTCGCCCTCCAGGCCCGGTACGCGCTACCGTCCGAGCGCATCGTGCTGATGCCGCTCGGGATGCGGCGCGAGGAGCAGGTCGCCCGGATGCCCGCCGTCGTCCAGTGGTGCCGGCGCCACGGCTTTCGGTTCTCCCCGCGCCTGCACGTCCTGATCTGGGGCCCGCGCCGCGGTGTCTAGCGGGGAGCGCCGGGCCGTCGTCCTGCTGAGCGGCGGCCTCGATTCGACCACGGCGATGGCGGTCGCCGGCGCCGAGGGCTTCGCCTGCTACGCGCTCACCATCGACTACGGTCAGCGCCATCGGCTCGAGCTGGAGGCCGCCCGGCGAGTGGCCGCCGCTCTCGGCGCCCGCCAGCACGTGGCGCTGGCCATCGACCTCCGACGCTTCGGCGGCTCCGCGCTGACGGCGGACCTGCCGCTCCCGACCAGACGCGACCCCCGGGACATGACCGACATCCCGGTCACCTACGTGCCCGCCCGGAACACCGTCTTCCTCTCGCTCGCGCTCGCGTGGGCGGAGACGCTCGGCGCGGAAGACATTTTCATCGGGGTAAATTTTTTGGATTACTCCGGGTATCCCGATTGCCGGCCCGAGTACGTCGCGGCGTTCGAGCGGATGGCCAATCTCGCCACCAAGGCCGGTGTCGAGGGCCGGAGCCACTTCCGGATTCACACGCCACTCATCCGCCTGAGCAAGGCCGACATCGTGCGCCGCGCCGTCGAGCTCGGCGTCGATCTCGCGCTGACCTGGAGTTGCTACGACCCGCGTCAGGGACGCCCGTGCGGCGTCTGCGACGCGTGCGTCCTGCGGCGCAAAGGGTTCGAGGAGGCGGGGATCCCCGACCCCCTCGGTTAAGCGCCTGTCGGCGTAATGCCGGGTCAGCTGTCCGAGCGCCGGCTCCGCCGGCGCAATCCTATCCTGGGGGAGGCTCGGAGGGGGCCGCCCAGGCCCCCTTCGATGACCTAAGCGCCCTCGAGCTGGCGCGCGAGCGTCGCGGGATCGGTGGCCGGAAGATCGCAGGCGTAGTCGTGGCACACGAAGGCGGTAGGCCGGCCAGCGACGGCGGTTCGGCCCTCCAGCAGCGGGATGCCCGCGGCCGCCTTCGCGTCCCCATCCACCATCCCCACGACGACGCGGTTGGG
>MNEF01000031.1 GCA_001917535.1 Candidatus Rokubacteria bacterium 13_1_40CM_69_27 | reverse complement strand
TCCCTCTCGAACACGCGGTACCCCGAGCCGTAGTAGTCGCCGTCCACCACCGCGAGCGGCGCCAGCCACAGGACGTAGTCCGACATCCTGTTGTCCACAGCCAGGTGGGCGTCGAGCCGGTAGCGGCCAGGGACCAGCGGAAATCGCTTCAGCTCGCAGACGAACCGCCCCTTGGCCGGGACTTCGGCGAAATTCTGCCCGGTGGGGCGCGTGCCGAACTGGAACAGCAACTCACCCGACTCCGTCCGCACGATGATCTGGAACTCGACGTTGCGGGCAGGCCGGCCCTCGTGCGTGGCGTAGTCGAATACGAGCCGCACCGTGTGCCCGTTCCGAATGGCATCGATCCGCTCGCCCGTCTCGCTCTCGAGGCGAAAGCCGGTCAGCTTGACCTCGCCCGTGCCCGTCCGGTCGTGGCGGAGCCCCAGCGGCACGTCGTTCGTCCCGGAGAACTGGCCGAGGTAAAGCTCGATGGCCTCGGTGACCGGTCCGATGAACCGGATCCGGCCCGCGTCGAGCACGAGCCCCATCTGGCACAGGGTGGCGACCGCGCCCATGTTGTGGCTCACGAAGACGACGGTCCGCCCTTCCTCTGTGATGTCGCCCATCTTGCCCAGGCACTTCTTCTGAAACGCCGCGTCCCCGACGGCCAGGACCTCATCGAGCAGGACGATCTCCGGCTCGAGATGGGCGGCGACGGCAAAGGCCAGGCGCAGGTACATGCCGGTGGAGTAGTGCTTGACCGGCGTGTCCAGGAAGCGCTCGACCTCAGCGAACGCCACGATCTCGTCGAACCGGCGCTGGATCTCCGCTCGTGGCATCCCGAGAATGGCGCCGTTCAGGAAGATGTTCTCGCGTCCCGTCAGCTCCGAGTGGAACCCGGTGCCGATCTCCAGAAGCGAGCCGACCCGGCCGTGCAGAGTCACCGACCCCGTGGTCGGCTCGGTGATCCGGGACAGGATCTTCAGGAGCGTGCTCTTGCCGGCGCCGTTCCGGCCGATCACGCCGAGCGCCTCCCCCTGGCGCACTTCGAAGGACACGTCGCGCAGCGCCCAGAAGGCGTCGGACGCCGGCCCGCGCTCGTGCTCAGCGGGCTCCGACCGCCGCCGAAACGGAGCCGCCAGGGCGCGGGTCAAACTTTCCCGCAGCGTCTCGTAGGGCGCGCGCGACGCCCCGATCCGGTATTGCTTGCTGAGCCCCTCGGCCCGGATGACGACGCTCATGCGTCAGATGGTGTCGGCGAACGTGCGTTCCGTCCGGCGGAAGTAGTGAAGGCCGGAGACGAGGATGACCAGGGTGGCAGCCGCCGAGACGGCTAAGAGCCCGCCGGGCGCACCTCCCGTGCCGAGGAGCGCCCACCGGAAGCCATCGACCACGCCGGCCATCGGGTTGAGCCCATACCAGATCCGCCACGGCTCGGGCACCAGGCTCGAGGGGTAGGCGATGGGGGTGGCGAACAGCCAGATCTGGGTCAGGAACGGGATGGTGTAGCGCACGTCGCGATACCGGGCATTGAGCGCGGCCAGCCAGAGCCCGACCCCGATGGCCAACGTGATCGCCAGCAGGAGGAAGAGGGGAAGGGTCCACACCCACGGCGTCGGCGTGATCCGGTAGTAGGCCAGCATCCCCAGCAGGATCCCAAACGCGATGACGAAGTCCAGCAGGCTCGCCAGCACGGGAGCCAGCGGGATGATCAAGCGCGGAAAGTACACCTTGGTGACCAGGTTCTGGTTGGCGACGAGGCTCGTGCTCGATTCAGTCAGGGCATGGGCGAAGAGCTGCCAGGGGAGCAGGGCGCAGAACGCGAACACCGGATAGGGCACACCATCCGAGGGCATGCCGGCCAAGCGGCCGAAGAACACCGAGAAGACGAGCATGGCGAAGAGAGGCTGGATGACGACCCAGGCGACACCGAGCGCGGTCTGCTTGTAGCGAACCTTGACGTCGCGCCAGGCCAGGAAGTAGAGCAACTCCCGGTACGCCCACAGGTCTCGCAGCGACGCACGGGCCCAGCCCCTCGACGGTCGGATGACGACGAGCGATGAGCCGGCCGCCTCCGCCACTCTGTCGGCCATCACCTTCGTTCTCCGCGCGTCCGCCGCGGCCGGCCGCCGTGCTCGGTGACGTAGGCCTCCACGGTGGCCGTCCAGGCGCCCTGCGCGCGCAGTATCACCTCCACGCACTCGCGCAGCGCCCCCTGCCCGCCCCGCGCGCGGGTGACGATGTGGGCGATCTCGATCACCTCGGGCGCGGCGTCGGCCACCGCGATGGCGAGCCCCGCTCGCTGGAGTGCAGGTACATCGAGCAGGTCGTCGCCGACGTAGGCGCTGGCTTCGAGCGGGAGCCCGAACTGGGCGCACAGGTCCTCGAGCACCTCGCCCTTGCGCCGGGCTCCCAGCACCACGGCGTCCACACCGAGCTTGTCGGCCCGGGCCTGAGCCACCGTGCTCTTCTCGCCGGTCACGAAGGCCGTTCGGAGCCCACCTCGCTTGGCCAGGGCCACCGCCACCCCGTCGCGGCTGTGGAAAGACTTGAGCTCATCGCCCCGCTCGCTGAGCACCATGCGGCCGTCGGTCAGCACGCCGTCGACGTCCATCACCAGCACGCGGACCTTGCGGGCCCGCACGGCGACCGTGCGAGGTACGCTCATAGCGCGTACCGGACGGCCCCGGCCGGCTGAGCCGCGGCTTGACTCTCGGCCTCCTGCAGCATGGGCAGCACGACCACGACACCCGCCAGGAACCAGAAGGGCTCCATGATGCGGACGATGATGAACGTGTTCGCTCCAAAGGCGTGAAACAGCAACCCGACGAGGCCGGCCACGAAGCCGAGCGCCAGGCCCCGGTCCTCGGGCTGCTGCAGCCGGCGCAGTGCGCCCAGGCCGGACCGGAGATTGGCCCACAGGAGGGCCAGGAACGCCACGAAGCCGAAGATTCCCGTCTCCACCAGTGTCCGGGCGTACTGCGCGTCCATGAACTTGAAGCCGGTCACGCCCCAGCCGAAGAATGGGCGCTGCGTCCAGGCCTTGAAGGCGTGTTGCATCGAGAGCAGCCGCTCCGAGGTGGAGGGGTCGAAGGCCACCCCGCCCAGCCGGGCGGTCGCCTGGCCCCGCTCCGGCACAAAGGTCTGGGTGATCCGCCGGGTGACCGGCGTCGGCAGCAGCGACGGGACGAGGAGCGGGGCGGCGACGAGCAAGAGCATGAGCACGCCCAGCATCAGCCTTCGCCGGCTCGAGAGGACGGCCAGCGCGATCACCGTGGGGATCACGCCCAGGTAGGCGGCGCGTGAGAGCGTGAAGAGGAAGGGGACGGCCATGAGGCTGACGAGACCGGCCATGGCGACCCGCATGCGCAGGCGGGGCGACTCCAACCCGACGCCGGCGGCCACCGCCATCATCAAGAGGAGGTAGCCGGCGAGAGTGTTGGGCTCGCCGACTTCGCCCTCGAAGGGAGCCGACACCCGCTGGCCGCTCGGGACCTGGGCGGCGCCGATGAGACTGACGATGGCGGCCGTGAGCAGGGCGGTCATGACCAGTCGCCACGCCTGCGGCCGATCCCGGAGGTTGTTGACGGTCAGGTAATAGACGACGAAGTACTCCACGTACTTGAGGACGTAGAGGAAGCCGGCGGCGGTCTTCACCGAGCCGGTGACGTAGCCGAAGAGCGTGGCGATGAAGGTCGTGACGATGTAGAGCAGGATCCATCGGTTGAGAGGGGTCTTGACGACGAGCCCGAGATCCTTGTTCACCGCCGTCTTCGCGAGCCAGCTGAAGGCGATGGCGATCAACAGGAGATCCTCGAACCGGATCACCACCGCGCGACTCTCGGCCAGACCGCCGCCGCCGACCGCGAACTCCGGCGAAAGCAGCATCGAGAAGAGCACGAGGTACAGGCCGGCCTCCGACTTGACGAAGACGAAAATGAACACGGCGACGACAAAGAAGACCCCGAGGGCGTACTCGAACCGCAGCGTGACCGCGCCCTGCGAGAGCGCGAAGGCGGCGATCACGATGATGAGCCCGAGGAGGATCGGCCGGGGGAGCGGCACGTCGGTGGTGAGGACGCCGGCGGCCGCGCCCTATCTCACCCGGACCACGTGGTTCGGCAGACCGAGACGCGTCAGTTCCTGCCCCCTGTCTTCGGCCTCATCGCGCGAGGTGAAGTGGCCGTGGCGGATGACAAAGGTCACGGCCTCGCCGGGCTGGACCGCGATTCTGATCTGGTGACCCCGGGCCCGCAGGCGTTCGGCGAGCTGGACAGCGCCGCGCAGCACCATCAGCTCGCCGACCCTGACGCTGAGCGGCTGGCTGGTGCCGAGCACCAGGGCCTCGGGAAAGCCCTGCTCCTGGAGCATGGCGAGGAGCGCCTGCGCCTCGGCCACACTCGGTACGCGCTCGATGAGCACCGCGTACTGCGCGGCGCCGGTCTGCTGGCGGAAGCGCACGGTCTGGTGGCCGGCCTGATTCAGCTGGCGTTCCATCCGCTCGGCGTCGGTCACCGTGGGGAAGGGGCCGAACTCGACGGCGAAGCGCGTCGGCGGAGACGTCTCGGCGGGTGTCGGTGCCGCCCGCGCGGGGGCGGGCGTGGGCGCGGTAGCCCGCGCCGACGGAACGCCGGGCACGAAGGCCGGTGCAGACGGAGCGGCAGGCGTGCGGGCTCTCGCAGAGGGAGCAGCGGGCGCGATCGCCTTCAAGGACGGCGCAGCGGGCGTCACGGCCTTCGCGGACGGAGCGGCGGGCGCCGTGACCCTCGCAGACGGAACGGCGGGCGTCATGGGCGGCGCGGGCGGAGCGGCGGGCGTCATGACCCGCGCAGACGGAGCCGCGGACGTCATGGGCGGCGCGGGCGGAGCGGCGGGCGCATCGGCTGAGGGCGGCGGAGCCGACAGGGCCAGCGGCATCGGCGACGTCGCCTGGACGCTCTGCGGCGGCGGGACGGCCGCCGCGACTCCATCGCCTCTCGGATCGGCGGGCACGGCGGACTGGGGCCGCGGCGGGACCGACGGCGCCGGTGGCAGTGGCGCCGGGGCCGGGACCGAGGCAGGCGCCTCAAGTCTCTTGCGCAGCAACTCCCGGGGGGGCTGGTCGCGGGCGAGCCACCCCATCTGCCAGGCGACGAGCGTGAACAAGACGGCGACGAGTCCAACGAGCATCAGCAGGCTGCCGAGTCCGCTGCGGAATTTCCTCCGTCCGGCCACGCTGGTCGCGACTCCGGCGGCCCCCGCCTTTGCCGCCGCGGCGGGCTTTGACGACGCGGTCGGCGTCGCCACGCCCGCCGTCGATCGTCGGCCGCGGAGCCGCGAGCGGAGCGAGGCCCAGAGCCGCTGCACACCTCCCGGCGGCGCCTCCGCCGGCGTCTCCTCACCGTAATAGTGGGTGTAGTAGTGCGAGTACGCGTAGCCCGCGATCTCCGTCTGGACGTCATTGAGCACCACGCCCCACACTTTCGCCCGCGCGGCCTCCAGATGCGCCTTGGCGCGCTTGAGGACCAGCCGGCCGACCTTGCCCGCCTGGTAGACGAGGATGACGCCATCGGTCTGCCCGGCCACGATCGCCGAGTCGGTCACCGGCAGGACCGGCGGCGTGTCGATGAGGACGATGTCGTACTCCTCCCTCGCCTCCCGGAGGAAGGTGCCCATGGCCGGCGTCGAGAGCAGCTCGGAGGGGTTGGCCGGGACGGGGCCGGACTCGATGATGTGCAGGTTGTCGAGTCCCGGCGAGGCCATGATGTCTTCCATCTCGAAACGGCCCATGAGGATGTCGGCCACCGTGCGGATGCAGTCGCGCCACTGCGCGTTGCCGACGAGGATGTCCGAGAGGCCGGGCTCGCGTTCGATGCCGAAGAAGCGGTGGATGGACGGCCGGCGCAGGTTGGCGCCGACGAGCAGGGTGCGCTGGCCGTTCTGCGCCATCGTCAGGGCCAGGTTGACGATGGTCGTCGTCTTGCCTTCCTGGAGCGTGGGGCTCGTCACCACCAGGAGCTTGCCCTGGCGCTCCATGCGCATGAACTGGATGTTCGTACGCAGCGTCCGGTAGGCTTCGGCCACGGGCGACTTCGGATCGAAGTGAGTGATGAGCAGGGCGTGGCTCTGGAGCGCCTCGGGCTCCAGCTCGGCCAGGGCGGGGCGGCGCTCGAGGAGGCGCTGCACCGTCTCCCGCGCATCGATGTGGGGCACGATGCCCAGCACCGGGATCTGCAGGTAGCTCTCGACGTCTTCGATGGTGCCGATCGAGGTGTCGAGCGTTTCCTGCACGAAGGCCACCACCAGCCCCAGCATCAAGCCCAGCAGCGCGCCGACGATCACCATGTTGAAGGTCTCAGCGCCGACCGGAGCGGCCGGCTCCGTCGCCGGCCGGACCAGCGTGACCTCCTCGATGCCCTCCGACTCCTTGATCAGCGCCTCCTGATGTTTCGTCTTGAGCAGCGTCAGCAGATCGTCGTTGACCTTGGCATCCCGCTGCAGGCGCTGTAGCCCCAGCTCGATCGCCGGCACCTCGCGGTTTTTCTGGAGCAGCTCACCCATCTGACGGTTGAGGATGTCCTCGCGGCTGCGGAGAAGGGCGATCTGGGCGGCGACCTCACGGCGCATCTCCGCCCGGACCTCGCGCATCCGCTCCTCCAGGGCCTGGAGCCGCGGGTGCCGCGAGGTCACCTCGAGGGCGAGGTTGTTGCGCTCGAGCAGCAGCTCGACCTGCGTCGCCTGCAGCTTCTGCAGGGCGGGATTGGAGCTCTCGACGAAGACGCGCTCGGCGAGGCTATCCGGGTCCGTCCGGGCCAGGCGCACCTGCGCCAGCTCCAGCTCGGTCCGTTGCTGCCGCGTCTTCTCAATGTCGCTCCGCAGCTGCGTGAAGAGCGACAGGAGCACGCTGGACTCGGCGCCGGGGGCGATGATCCGGTTTGCTTCCCGGAAGGCCCAGACCTCTTCCTCCGCGCGCTTGACGCGGCCCTCGACCTCGCGGAGCTGGGCCTCGATGAACTTCCGCGCCTCCGTGATGCGCCTGTTGCGGATCGACCGGTTGTAGTCCCGGTACGTGTCGGCCATCGTGTTGGCGAGGTCGCGCGCCTCGCGCGGGTTGGACGACGTCGCCGTGATCTCGAGGATGCTGGTGTTGGGGATCCGGGCGGTGCGCACCTTGCCGGCGATCGCGTCGAGCGCGGCCATGTAGGCCTTGGACTCCCGCAGCGCCTCGCCCCGGGTCGTCTGTGGTAGCTTGCCCATCCGCCGGCCCACTTCCTCGAGGATCGGGTAGCTCTTGATGAGGCTCGCCTGCGTCTCGATGGAATCGGCCGTCGAATACGACAGCACCTCCACCAGAAGGCCCGACAACGACGTGGACTGCTCGAACTTGACGGCGGCCGTCGCCTCGTAGAGGGGCACCTTCTGCTTCGCGAACCAGAAGCTCACGCCGACGAACACGAGCGTGACCCAGATGATCGTGAACCGGCGCCGACGGATGATCAGCCAGTAGTCGCGGAGGTTCATCTCGTACTGCGCCATTAGCGGACCACCTCCGTCAGGCGCAGACGCGCGCGCAGGAACTGCGGACAGCGCGGCCTCACCGGGCGCTCTCCGAGACCGGACCCGTGATGTAGATGAACGGCGCCTCCGACAGGTCGATCATCTTCGGTACGGCCAGCCGCTGGCCCTTGGCGTCGAATACCTCGATGCGCGGCCGCAGCGGGTGGTTGCGGTTCACCGCAATCACGCGCCCCACCTCGCCGGTGTTCAAGCGCACGACCGTGCCCGGCGGAAAGACCGAGATCTCGCTCAGCAGCGCCTTGATGAGCAGGGCCGGGAAGGACTCGTGCTTGGACCGCACGATGTCCCGGATGGCTTCGTGCGGCTGCAGCCCCGACCGGAGCGAGCCAGGCGCCGTCAACCCCGCGTAGGTGTCGACGAGGCCCAGGATCTTCGCGTCGGGGCGGATCGCCGCGCCCGCGAGCCCCTGGGGGAAGCCCTGGCCCTGCTCGCGTTCGTGGTGCTGCAGGACCATCTCGACCACTCCCTCGAACGGTGGCGCCCAGCGCTCGATGAGCTCGGCCCCCAGCCGTGGATGGGCCCGATACTGGCTCTGCTCCTCCGAGGACAGCGCTTCCGGGCGGCGCGCGAGGGCCGGGGGGAGCTGCCAGAGCGCGACGTCGATGAGCGCGCCGGCGACACCCAGCTCGATCTGCCGCGGCCGATCGAGACCGACATTGGCGCCGACGCGCATCGCGAGCACGGCGACGCGCGCCTGATGGACGGCGAGGTGATCGGCGCCCTCGGGCGGCGCGGGACGGTTGGCCACCCAGAACAGCCCGCCCGATGCCTCGAGCGACTCCAGCGCGCGCCCCATCAGCCGCTCCAGTTCCGCCCACGGGAAGGCCACTCCCCGGTTGAGCAGGTCGCGGACACGCTCGAGGAACCGCTGGAGCTCGGCGAAGAGTTGCTCGACCGCCTCGGTGGGCGCCTCGCGCGTCAGGGGCGGGGCCGCGGCGGGAGCGGCCTTCTTGGCCGCCGGGGCCTCCGGCCGCGCCGCCGGGCGCTTAGCGGCCTCGGGCGGGGGCGCCGGGCGCGTGGTGGCCTCGGGCGGGGGCGCCGGGCGCGTGGTCGTCCGCGAGGCGAGGCGGACGGGCGGGGTCTCCGCCGGCGGCGCCTGCGTCTCGGCCGGCGGCGGAGCGGTCTCCGGATCCGGCGCTGGCGGCGGGGCGGCCTGCCCGCGGCCCCGGACGAGATCGCTCATCCGCACCATCAGATGGCGCCCACCTTGTCCTTGATGACCTCGGCGATGATCTTCTCGTCGATGTCCTTCGCCTGCCGGGAGAACCCCACCAGCAGAGCGATGTCGCAGATGTTGTTGATCTCGCGCGGCGTCCCCCGGGTGAAGTCGAAGACGAGCTTGATCGCCTCGTCGGTGAAGATCTTCTTGGTCTGGCCCGCCATCTTCAGGCGGTGCGCGATGTAGTTCGCCGTGTGCGCGTCGTCGAGCGTGTTGAGGTGGTAGCGAATGGCGATGCGCTGCTCGAGATGCTTGAGCCGCCGCACCTTGGTGGCCAGCTCGGGCGAGCCGACCAGCAGCTGGGTGACGAGGAAGCGGTCGTCGGTCTGAAAGTTCATCAGGAGCCGGAGCTCCTCGAACACCGCGTCGTCGTCGATCAGTTGGGCCTCGTCCACGATGATGACCGTGTCGCGGCCTGCCTGGAAATTCCGAAAGAAGCAGTCGTGGAGCAGGTGGAGCAGCTCGGTCTTGCTCCGCTCGGGAGTTTCCACGCCCAGCTGGTACAGCACCTCCCGGAGGAAATCGACCGCGTTCCAGCTCGGATTGGTGAGCAGGCCGATCTCGTAGCGCTCGGCCTCCAGCCGCTGGATGAGCGCGCGCGAGAGGGTCGTCTTGCCGCATCCGTATTCGCCCGTCAGCATCGCGCAGCCCTTGCGCTGGCGGACGGCGTACATGAGGCGCACCAGCGCCTCCTCGTGCTCGGGCGACAGGTAGAAAAACTTCTGGTTCGGCGAGTTGTCGAACGGCGGTTCGCTGAGCCCCCAGTAGGCTTCGTACATCGCTATTGCTTGAACAGGAAGAACAAGCTGGTGTAGGCCGTGATGATGCTGGAGACAGCCTGGGCGATCGCCAGGTAGTCCTGGTACCACCGCACGCTCACTTCGGGGACCGACACCACCGCGCCCGGCTCGAGCGGCGGCGCCTCCGCCAGGCTGTACGTCTTGCCGCTGCGGTACGTCACCGTCGCATTCTGGAAGCGGGCCCGGACCGTCGGCCCGCCTGCCAGCGCGACGTACTCGCGCGGCGTCAGGTCCGGTCGGAAGGCGGGGGCGCCGGGCGCGTGGTCGTCCGCGAGGCGAGGCGGACGGGCGGGGTCTCCGCCGGCGGCGCCTGCGTCTCGGCCGGCGGCGGAGCGGTCTCCGGATCCGGCGCTGGCGGCGGGGCGGCCTGCCCGCGGCCCCGGACGAGATCGCTCATCCGCACCATCAGATGGCGCCCACCTTGTCCTTGATGACCTCGGCGATGATCTTCTCGTCGATGTCCTTCGCCTGCCGGGAGAACCCCACCAGCAGAGCGATGTCGCAGATGTTGTTGATCTCGCGCGGCGTCCCCCGGGTGAAGTCGAAGACGAGCTTGATCGCCTCGTCGGTGAAGATCTTCTTGGTCTGGCCCGCCATCTTCAGGCGGTGCGCGATGTAGTTCGCCGTGTGCGCGTCGTCGAGCGTGTTGAGGTGGTAGCGAATGGCGATGCGCTGCTCGAGATGCTTGAGCCGCCGCACCTTGGTGGCCAGCTCGGGCGAGCCGACCAGCAGCTGGGTGACGAGGAAGCGGTCGTCGGTCTGAAAGTTCATCAGGAGCCGGAGCTCCTCGAACACCGCGTCGTCGTCGATCAGTTGGGCCTCGTCCACGATGATGACCGTGTCGCGGCCTGCCTGGAAATTCCGAAAGAAGCAGTCGTGGAGCAGGTGGAGCAGCTCGGTCTTGCTCCGCTCGGGAGTTTCCACGCCCAGCTGGTACAGCACCTCCCGGAGGAAATCGACCGCGTTCCAGCTCGGATTGGTGAGCAGGCCGATCTCGTAGCGCTCGGCCTCCAGCCGCTGGATGAGCGCGCGCGAGAGGGTCGTCTTGCCGCATCCGTATTCGCCCGTCAGCATCGCGCAGCCCTTGCGCTGGCGGACGGCGTACATGAGGCGCACCAGCGCCTCCTCGTGCTCGGGCGACAGGTAGAAAAACTTCTGGTTCGGCGAGTTGTCGAAC
>MNEF01000040.1 GCA_001917535.1 Candidatus Rokubacteria bacterium 13_1_40CM_69_27 | reverse complement strand
GAACATGCGCACCCGCCGCTCGACCGTCTCGGCGTCGAGGAAGCCCTGCCCGCGCTTGGGCTCGAAGAGGTCGAGGACGACCTCGTGCGACATCCGCCACTTGAGCTTGCGATCGAGGACCTGCCGCCACTCGGCGCCCAGCGCCTTCTTCTCGGCGTCGTCGGCGTCGTGCCAGCGGCCGACCTCCTCCAGCAGCGTCCACTCCGTGAGGTGCAGATAGGGATGGAGCTCCTTGCGGAGGTCGTAGGGGAAGGCCAGGCGCATCGTGTCGCGGAAGATCTCCTTGAGGTGCAGGTCGATCCCGCGGGTCGTGCGATGGTAGTAGACGTTCGTGTACATGTAGAAGCGCGCGTTGAGGAACATGATGAACGCCTGCAGCCCGCCTCGGTCGAGGGTCAGCCCCTTCTCCGAGAAGAACGAGTAGTAGATGATGCGCTCGATATCGATCGGGCCCACGGCCACGCCGCACATGTAGGCGTCGCGGAGCACGTAGTCCATGTTATCGGCGGTGAAGACGCCGGAGAGCAGGGGCTTGAGGAAGGGCAGCCACTTGGGGTGCGAGTCTAGCGGCTGCGTGTAGCCCTTGCCCATCAGGTAGCAGATCCATTCGGGGTCGATCTGCTCGCCGGCGGCGAACACTCCCGATGGGCTGCGACGGAGATGGCGCAGGATCTCGCCCAGCTCCTCGCGGATGATGCGCTGCCCGACCAGCTCGTGGGTCAGGTCGTAGTCGATCAGGAAGTTGTCGTCGAAGAAGTGACCGAAGGGGCCGTGACCGACGTCGTGGAGCAGCCCGGCTATCCGGAGCAACTCCTCGAGCAGCGCCACCGACGGCCCCTCGGGGAAGATCGCGCGCAGCGACGGGTAGAGCTGCTGGGCCAGCCGCCCCGCCAGGTGCATCGCCCCCAGCGAGTGCTGGAACCGGCTGTGCTCGGCGGCGGGGAAGACCCAGCGCGCCGATTGCAGTTGAGGGATGCGCCGGAGCCGCTGAACCCACGACGTGTCGATGACGTCCTGCTCGGTCGCCTCCCCCGCAATCCCGCCCGGCCGCGTGTACAGGATGTACTGGTGGATGGGATCGGCGATGAGCCCGCGCCCCTGGTAGGTGTCGGCAGCGCCCTTCATCGCCGTGGATTATCTCAGCGCGGCGTGCCCCGCAGCAACCGGTAGCGGTCGATGGAGCGGACGGCGATGACATGGATAGCCTCGTCGCGTTGCACCCCGACCCGGACGACGTCGCCGGCCTGCCCCCGCCAGAGCTGCTCGTAAAACTCCTCCTGCGTGCCCACGGTGACGCCGTTGACGCTGAGGATGCGATCGCCCTTGCGGAAGCCGGCCCCCGCGGCGGGGCCGACCGGCGCGAAGCCGTCCACCACGACGCCCTGCCGGGTGGGCGCCGTGTAGAGGCCCAGCCACGGGCGTGGCCGGCGGCTGACGACACGTCCGGCGGCGATCAGCTCGTCTTTGTCGGGCGCGAACTTCTCGATGGGGATCGCCACGTTCACGTAGGGCGGCTCGCCCAGGCGCAGGGAGGCGATGCCGATCACGGCGCCGCTGGCGTCGACAACGGCGCTGCCGCCCCACGAGCGGCTGCCCGGCGCCACGAACAGGGCGCGGTCGAGCATGTACTCCCAGAAACCCGAAAACCGCCGGATGGCGTGGATGGACCCGCTGACCCACACGAGGTCGTTGTCTTCGTCCACCCCCACGGTGCCGGTCAGCGTGCCCGCCGCGATATCGTCCGACTGCCCCAGCGCCGCCGCCGGCCAGGGCCCGCCGCCGTCCAGCTTCACGATGCCGAGGCCCGTCTCCAGATCGAGCCCGGCCAGCTGCGCCGGCACCCGGCGGCCGTCGCGAAGCTGCGCTTCGATCTCCAGCGCGTCGAGCAGGACGTAGCTGACGGTGACGGCGTAGCCGCGCGGGTCGAAGACGACGCCGGTCCCGAAGCGGTGGCTGCCGAGCCGCACGCTGGACGCCGCCTGCTCGTCGGCGCGCACCCGCAGCCCCACGATCGCCGGCTCCACGCGCCTGACGTACGACGGCTCGGCGGGGATCCTCTGGGGGTGCAGCCGTGGCTCGCGCGACCACGGCGCCCCCAGCGCCGCGCCCGGCACCAGGCTCAGAAGCGTGAGTGCCAGGAGCACGCGTCGTGTCATCAGGGCCTCCTCGAACCCGCGCGCCGTTCTCACCGGTCGCCGTACTGCTGCTGGTAGTACGTCCTGAACTCGCCGGACTTGAGGGGCCGCCACCAGGGCTCGTGCTGACGGTACCACGCGACCGTGGCCTCCAGCGCCCCGTCGAAGCGGTGGCGCGGCCTCCAGCCGAGCTGCCGCACCTTGGAGGAGTCCAGCGAGTAGCGGCGGTCGTGCCCGGGCCGGTCCTTCACCGGCCGGATGAGCGTCTCCGGCTTGCCGGTCAGGCGCAGGATCTGGCGGGTCAGCACGATGTTCTCCACCTCGTGACCGCCGCCGATATTGTAGATCTGGCCCTCGGCGCCCCGGCGAAGCACCAGATCGATGGCCTCGCAGTTGTCGAGGACGTAGAGCCAGTCGCGCACGTTGCGGCCGTCGCCATAGAGCGGCAGCGGCTGATCGTCCAGCGCGTTGGTGATGAAGAGCGGGACCACCTTCTCTGGATACTGGCAGGGCCCGAAGTTGTTCGACGAGCGGGTGATCAGAACCGGCAGGCGGTACGTCTGCCAGTACGCTCCCACCAGGAGGTCGGCGCCGGCCTTCGACGCCGAGTAAGGGTTGGCCGGGCGCAGGGGGTCGGTCTCGCGCGATGAGCCCTGGGGGACGCTGCCGTACACCTCGTCCGTGCTGATGTGCAGCAAGCGGGGGATCCGCAGCTCCCGCACCGCCTCCAGCAGCGTGTAGACGCCGAACACGTCGGTCTTGAGGAACTCCTCCGGTTCGATCAGCGAGCGGTCCACATGACTGGCCGCGGCGAAGTTGACCACGGCGTCCACGCCGCGGGCGACGTCGCGGACCAGCTTGGCGTCGCCGATGTCGCCGTGGACGAAGCCGTAACGCGGATCCTGCGCGACATCGGCGAGATTCTGGAGGTTGCCGGCGTAGGTCAGCTTGTCGAGGTTGACGACCCGGTCCTCCGGATGGGCCTGCAGCACGTGCCGGATGAAGTTCGAGCCGATGAAGCCGGCGCCGCCGGTGACGAGCAGCTTCACGCGTCTACCCGCGCGTGACGTCCCCACACGACATCGTCCCGACTCCAGTGCGGCGCCAACTGACGAGCGTCACGAGGCCCGAGGGAGGAGCCGACCGGAGCGTACGTGGCAGGAGGAGCCGAGGTGCGCCGAGCGACGAGGCGACGCTTCAGTGGCCCGAAAATCGTCGCGCGAGGACGACGACCGAGAACGAAGTGAGGCGAAGTCAGTTGGCGCCGCATCACCCGCGCGTGAGGTCCCAGACGTCGGCCCCCGCATAGTCCCACGGCAGCCGGCCCTCGTCGCACGTCGACGGGTCCGGCGAGAACTGGACGTCCACGAAGTAAATGATGCGGCCGGGGCCGGGGCCGAGATTGCGTACGCCGTGGGCCACCCCGGGGGGAATGCGCGCCAGCAGGGAGGCGCCGTCGCCCAGCATGAAGCGCATGCGCGCGCCTTCCGTGCGCGAGCCCTGGCGGACGTCGAGGAGGACGACGAGCAGGCGATCCGAGGGCGGGACGTACCAGATGTCGGTCTGGCGCGTGTGGAGGTGGAAGGCCTTGATGACGCCGGGCGCAATCTCGCTGTAGTTGATCTGCCGCACCGTGAAGTCGGCGAAGGCCTCCGGACGTCCGTCGGCGAGACGGACCAGCTCCGTGATCGAGCCGCCGTCGTCGTGGTGGCGCCGGAGGTCGACGATGCGGACGCCGTCGATCGCCGGCGCCGGCGTGTACGTCTGGGTCTTGAAAGCCCGCTTGGCGTCAGGGGTGAATTCCATCCGGCCATCCTAGCAGGTGGGGCCGGGGCGCGGAAGTCCCGCGCCCGCCGCCGTCACCGGGGCCCCTGCCGGTCGCCCTCGACGAGGCGCAGCAGGTACTGGCCATAGGAGTTCCCCCGCATCGGCTCGGCGATCCGGCGGACGTCCTCCGCCGTGATGTATCCCATGGTGTAGGCGATCTCCTCCACGCAGGCCACCATGAGGCCCTGCCGCTCCTCGAGCGTCTGGATGAACCCCGAGGCCTGCAGCAGCGCCTCGTGCGTGCCCGTGTCGAGCCAGGCGATCCCGCGCCCCAGCAGCTCCACCTGCAGCGTGCCGGCGTTGAGATAGGCGAGGTTGACGTCGGTGATCTCGAGCTCGCCGCGGGCCGAGGGCTTGAGCCCGGCGGCGATCTCCACGACGTCGTTGTCGTAGAAGTACAGCCCGGTGACCGCGTAGTGCGAGCGCGGGCGCGCCGGCTTCTCCTCGAGCCCGACGGCATGGCCTGTGCGGTCGAACTCCACCACGCCGTAGCGCTCGGGGTCGCGCACCCAGTACGCGAAGACGGTGGCGCCGCTGCTCTGCCCCGCGGCCCGCCGGAGATACTCGGGGAAGCCATGGCCGTAGAAGATGTTGTCGCCGAGGGCCAGGGCGACAGCGTCGGCGTCGACGAATTTCCGCCCGATGACGAAGGCCTGGGCCAGACCGTCGGGGCTCGGCTGCACCGCGTAGTCGATGCGGAGCCCCAGGTGGCGGCCGTCGCGCAGGAGCCGCCGGAAGGCGTCCGGGTCCTGGGGCGTCGTGATGACGAGAATCTCGCGAATGCCGGCGAGCATCAGAGTGGAGAGCGGGTAGTAGACCATCGGCTTGTTGTAGACCGGCACCAGCTGCTTGCTCACCGCGATGGTCAGAGGGTAGAGGCGGGTGCCGGTGCCGCCGGCGAGGATGATGCCTTTCATCAACGCTGACGAGTATAGCAGCGGGACCGGCGCTGGCGGAAGCCGCGGCGCCGGCGACCGGGAGACCGGCCGCCGGCGCGCGGCGCAGGGCGCGAGGCTAACGGCTGGAGGCGCGGACCTGGCCGCGGATCTCCCCGCCCGGCGACAGGTTCGTGTGCACGTTCGCGTAGGCGGCGCCGGCCCGGATGGCGGCGATCACCTCGGCGAGCTCACCAGCCGCGAGCTGCTGGGGCGCCATGCTCCCGGCCACGACGTTGGCGGCCGTGATCGCCCCGGTTATGGTGCCGGACGACGGGCACATCTGTTTCGGTCGCATGAAAAGTTCGCGACGAGCGGCCGCGGCGGTGCGATCGAAATTCGGGGTAACAGCCGACCGGAATTGGGGGTAACATCGGTCCGATGAAGACTCTCAAGGAGATGATCACGGAGGCCCGGCAGGTCGTCCCCGAGGAGGGACCGGCCGACCTGCAACGCCGCCTGAAATCCGGTGAGCCCCTGGCCCTCATCGACGTGCGCGATCCCGACGAGTACCGGGACGGGCACATCGAAGCGGCCACCAACATCAGCCGGGGCTTCCTCGAGTTCCGGATCGCCGGCGTCGTGTCGGACCCGGCCATGCCCATCGTTCTCTACTGCCAGACCGGGCTCCGGTCGGTGCTGGCCGCCAAGGCGCTGAAGGAACTGGGCTACCAGCACGTCATCAACCTCGTGGGCGGCTACCAGAAGTGGGCGCAGTCCGGCCTGCCCACGGTGCGCGAGATGCCGCTGACCCCCGACCAGATCCAGCGCTACAGCCGTCACTTCCTCCTCGCGCAGGTGGGTGAAAAGGGGCAGCGCCGGCTCCTGCGCTCGAAGGTGCTCCTGATCGGCGCCGGCGGCCTCGGCTCGCCGACGGCGCTTTACCTCGCCGCCGCCGGCGTGGGGACGATCGGCCTGATGGACGGAGACGTGGTGGACGTCACGAATCTCCAGAGGCAGATCCTCCACACCACGGCCGACATCGGCAAGCCCAAGGTGGAGTCGGGCACCCGCATGCTCAAGGCGCTCAACCCCGACGTCAACGTCATCCCGCTGGCCGGGCGGATCACCGTCGACAACGTGATGGACACCATCAAGGACTACGACCTCATCGTCGACGGCTCGGACAACTTCGAGACCCGCTACCTCGTCAACGACGCGTGCTACCTGGCCGGCAAGACCAACGTCCACGGCTCCATCTTCCAGTTCGAGGGGATGGCCACCGTCTTCGCGCCCGGGGAGGGGCCGTGCTACCGCTGCCTCTATCCGACGCCGCCGCCGCCGGGCCTGGTCCCCTCCTGAAGCGAGGCCGGGGTCCTGGGCGTGCTCCCAGGCGTGATCGGAACGATCCAGGCGACGGAGGCGGTCAAGGTCCTGCTCGGGATCGGCGAGCCCCTGATCGGACGTCTCCTGACCTACGACGCCCTCGGCATGCGCTTCCGCGAGGTCAAGCTCCGGCGGGATCCCAACTGCCCGCTCTGCGGCGGGTCGCCCACCATCAAGGACCTGGCGATCCACCGCAACGGCGGCGCCGCCTGCGACGTCGCCTCCAACGGCGGCGGCGAGGCGGTGGGCGCCAGCAAGCCCGTCGCCCGCGCCGGCGGCTGATCCTCGGCTGACCCCGACCCGTTCCGAAAACCTGGGCCGCTTCGCCGGGGAGGAGCCGCTCCTGCACGTGGTCGACCCGGCGCGCGGGTCCTGAAGTGTACGCGCTCCGTCTCTCCGAGGACCGGCTGGCGCCGACGGCGCGCCTGGCGTTGCCGGCCCTGACCCGCGTGCTCTATGCGCTCGCGGGCACCATCGACGTGACGAGCCGCGGCCACCGCGCGTCCGTCCACCCCGACGCGGCCTGGCACGGCGTCGAGGAATGCGCGGTGGCGGGCGGCCCCGGCGGCGCGACGGTCCTTCGCTACGAGCTCTTGTCCGCCGCCCGCAGGCCGACGCCGGGCAGGTCACCGCAGGGCGTCGGCGTCACGCTGCTCCTCGAGCATCCGATCGCGCTCGATCCCGCCCAGACGTACCTGATCCGCTGCGACCGCGTCGATTTCGCTCCGGGGGGCGAGGCACTGCCCCACGGCCACAAGGGCGGGGGCATCCGCTGTCTCATCGCGGGCGGGCTGGAGGTGCGGGTCGGCGATCGCCCGGGCCGGCGGCTGAGGCCCGGCGAGGCCTGGTTCGAGAGCGGTGTCGAGCCGGTCCATGCCATCGCCTCGACGACGGAGCCGACGAGCTTCATCCGCGTCGCGATCCTGCCGCGCGCCATCCGTGGCCAGAGCTCGATCGTCTACGTGGATCCGGCCCACGCCAGTGTGAAGCCGCGCAGGTACGCCATCTACGTGGACGAGCCCGTCGAAATCGTGTAATTGAGTACCACGATGAGCGAACCGGAGCTCCGATGACGCACAGTCGTGGCCCCGCCCTGCCCGCCGAGCTGGTGGAGCGCCTGTCGCAGCGCGATCTGGCGCGGCGCCTGGGCGTCGCGCTCCCCTTCGTGACCGTGGACGCCGACGGTCGGCCCCACCCGATGCTGCTGTCGTATCTGGAGGTGCGCGCGTACGATCCCGGCACGCTCGGCCTCGTTCTTCTGAAAACGAGCCGGAGCGCCCGTAACCTTCTCGAGCGCAAGGCCGGCACGCTCCTGGTGATCGAGCCCGACGCCATCGTCTACGTGAAGGCGCGCGCGCTGGATGGCCCCCTGCCGGTCGAGGGGGGTGACGAGTTCGGGCTCGGCTACTTCCTGCTGGCGGTCGAAGACGTGCTCGAGGACGCGGCCACCGAGTGGGAGGGCGGCATGCGCATCACCCAGGCCACCCGTTACCGGCCGACGCCCACGCTCGAGGAGCCCTGGGCACGCGTCACGCTGGCGGCGCTGGCGGCGCCGCGGGCGCGGGCCTGAAAGGAGATGGCGATGGACACCCCGCGCACCGTCCTTTTCGTCTGCCTGCACGGCGCCGCCAAGAGCGTGCTGGCCGCCGCCTACTTCCAGCGGATGGCGGAGGGGCGCGGGCTGCCGGTGCGCGCGAGCTTCGCGGGCACGGAGCCCGACCCCGAGATCGCGCCCCGGGTGCTCAAGGAGTTGCGGGCGGACGGGATCGACCTCAGTGACCAGCGCCCGCGCCAGGTCACCGGCGACGATGTCGCCCGGGCCTGGCGCGTCGTCTCGTTCAACTGCGACCTGAGCGGGCTGGCCCGGCCGGGTCGGCAGGTGGAGCGCTGGGACGACGTGCCGCCGGTCAGCGACGATTTCGTCCGCGCCCGCGCGGCGATCGTCGCGCGGCTCGCGCGGCTCCTGGAGGAGTGCGCGCAGACCGGGTAGTTACTGGTCCTCGACCGCCTTGTAGCGGCCGATCGTCACCTCGACCTCGGTCTGGTGTCCGTCGCGCCACACGGTGACGCGCATCTTCTTGCCGACGGGCGCCGCGGCCACGACGCGCTGGAGATCGCGGGGGCCGTCCAGGGGCGTGCCGTCGAGGGCGAGGATGACGTCGTTGGGACGCACGCCCCCCTGGTCGGCGGGCTCCCCCGGGATGACGGACCGGATCAGCACGCCGCGGGGCTCGCGCAACTTGAGCCGCTCCAGGTCGTCATCGCCCACCTCGGTGATGCTGACGCCCAGCCAGCCCCACTCGATGCGGCCCTTGGCGACGAGCTGGGGCACCAGCATCTTGACCAGGTTGGAGGGGATGGCGAAGCCGATCGAGCCGTTGCGGGCGGCCATGCTGTTGACGCCGATCACCTCGCCGGCCATGTTGACCAGCGGGCCGCCCGAGTTGCCGGGGTTGATGGCGGCGTCGGTCTGAATGAAGTCGAAGCCCGGCGCCGCGACCGAGAGCGGCGACCCCTTGCGGCTCACGATCCCGAACGACACGGTGTGCTCCAGCCCGAAGGGATGGCCGAGCGCCAACACGAACTCGCCCACGCGCAGCCGGTTGGAGTCGCCGAACGGCAACGTCGGAAGGTCCTTCACGCCGTCGATCTTCAGCAGCGCGAGATCGACGCGGCTGTCGCGGCCGATCACCTTGCCCGTGAACCTGCGGCCGTCGAACAGGCGCACCTGGACCGTCGACGCGCCCTCCACGACGTGCGCGTTGGTGACGATGACACCCTGGTGGTCGACGATGAACCCCGAGCCGGCGCTCCGGCGCGGCTCCTGAGGCTCCTCCGATTCCTCCTTGGTCGCCTCGCGGCGCACGCGGACGTGGACCAGCGCGGGCTTGAGCCGCTCTGCCAGGTCGGCCAACAGCACGTTGAAGCGGGCCAGCTCCGGAGCGGCCGCCGCCGGGGGCGGCGGCGCCGATCGCGCCAGCGTGGGGTCGGCGCAGGCGCTGAGGAGCGTGGCGAGCAGAACGAGGCCGAGGGCCGGGCGGAGCGGCGAACCTCGCATGCAGGACCTCCTTGTCAGAGCGGACATCAGTATACCCCTCACGGCCCCGGGCGCTCGGCCGCCGGCGGCCGGACGCCCGCCGGGACCAGGACACACTCGCGCCCGGCGCCGCAGACGACGAGGGGCGGAACATGGAACTCGCGCTCCGTGACCTGGCGCTCCCAGTGCGCCGGCACGTGCGCGACGCCACCGTCGGAACCCGGGATGTAGCGATCCGGAACCCAGACCCGCTCGGGCGGCGTCACCTCCCGTTGGGGAACGGCGGGCAACGGCCGCTTCACCGCCCGCTCGAGCTGGTCGAGCACGCGGGAGCTGGGGCTGGCGCCGCCCAGCTGAAAGGCGAGCCACCCGGCGACGAGCAGGCTAGCGGCTGACTTCGCGCACAAGATGGCCCAGCTCCGGGATGAGCAGCTTCTCGAGGGCGAGCCGGCACGCGTTCGGCGAGCCCGGCAGCGAGACCACGATCCGCCGCTGGTAGACGCCCATCTGGGCGCGCGAGAGCATCGCCGCCGGCCCGATCTCCTGGTAGGAGAGCATGCGGAACAGCTCGCCGAAGCCGGGCAGCCGTTTGTCGAGCAGCGCCTCCACCGCCTCGAACGTCGCGTCGCGGGAGGTGATGCCGGTGCCGCCCGTGAGGATCACCGCCTGGGCGGCCGGGTCGGCGACGGCTTCGCGGATCACGCGCTGGACGTCGGCGGGCTCGTCGCGCACGATGGCGGACCCGACCACCCGGTGGCCGGCCCCGCTCAGGAGCTCGCGGATGAGCGCGCCGCTGGTGTCGGTCTCGGGCGTCTTGGTGTCGGAGATCGTGAGCACGAAGCACCCCACGGACCTCGGCGCCTGCGCCTTGTGCTCCTCGGGTGTGGCCGCGACGGGTCGGCTCACGGCGCGACGTCGCCAGCGCGGTCGAGCGCCGGCTTCGCCGGCGCAATCGATCTGGGGGAGGTCTCGGAGGGGGCCGTCGAGGCCCCCTCCGATTTGTACGCGCGATCGAGGACCTCGACGATGTGCAGCACGGGCACCTCCGACCCGTGGGCGCGGAGCCCCGCCTGGATCTGAAGAATACACCCGGGATTCGCCGTCACCACCGCCTCGGCGCCCGTGGCCAGGATGTGATTGACCTTCCGGTGCAACAGGCGCGTCGCCATCTCGGGCTGGGTGAGGTTGTAGATGCCCGCCGATCCGCAGCACCAGTCGGACTCTTGGAGCTCGACGACCTTCAGGCCGGGAATCTGGGCCAGGAGCTTGCGCGGCTCGGTGCGGATCTTCTGGCCGTGCACGACGTGACAGGGGTCGTGGTACGTGACCGTCATCGGCACGGGCCCGAGCGGCCCCCGCAAGGGCTCGCGCCCGAGGAACTCGGAGATGTCCCGGACCGAGCGGGCCAAGCGCATGGCCCGCTCGGCGTAAGCCGGATCGTTCGCCAGCAGCAGACCGTAGTTCTTCATGTGGGCGCCGCAGCCCGACGTGTTGACGACGACGGCGTCCACGCCGGCGCGCTCGAAGACGTCGATCGCCCGCCTGGCCATGTCCACCGCCCGCTCGTGGTCGCCCCCGTGAGCGTTCAGCGCGCCGCAGCAGCCCTGCTCTGGCGGGACCGCGACCTCGTAACCGTTCTTGGCCAGGATTCGCGCCGTCGCCCGGTTGTGAGCGCCGAAGACGACCGCCTGCACGCAGCCGGTGAGCAGCGCCACGCGAGCCCGCTTCCGCCCCTCGGCGGGGATCAGCGGCGGCAGCGGCGCACGCTCGGACGCCCCCGGAATGGGCGGCAGGAGCGCTTCCCAGGCCGGCAGGGTCCCGGGCAGGAGCCGGGCGATCCCGCTCCGCCGTACGAGCCCCTGCAACCCGACGATCTGGTAGACCCTGAGACTCGCCGCCGCCAGGCGGAGCAGCGCGGGATGCTCGAGCAGCAATCTCAGACTTAGCCGGCGCAAGAGGCGGCGCAGAGGACGACCCGGCCGCTGGCGCTCGATCTCCGCCTTGGCGGCCTCGATCAGCCGGCCGTAGGGCACACCGGCCGGACACACGGTTTCGCAGGCCCGGCAGTCGAGGCAGAGCGAGAGATGCTCGACGACCGAGTCACTGAGCGCGATCCGGCCCGCGGCCAGCGACTTGATCATGTGGATCCGCCCGCGGGGGGAATCCATCTCCGTGCCCAGCTCGGAGAAGGTCGGGCAGTAGGCCAGGCAGAGGCCGCAGTGGACGCACTGGTTCACGCCCTCGACGGAGAGGCCATGGAGCTCCAGCGGTCCGTGCCGCGTGGGCTGCTCCGCCATCGTGGGGGCCATGGCTGGACGATCAGATGCCGGCGACGAAGCGCCCGGGGTTCAAGATGTTCAGGGGATCGAGCTGCGCCTTGATCCGCTGCATGATCCGCTCCGCCGCGCCCGGATCGTCCCAGACCGGCACGTGCGCCTTGACGGCCAGGGGCGCCGCCTCGAGGACGGCGTGCCCGCCACCGGCCCGCGCGAGAGCGCGCCACTCGCCGAGCACGGTGGCGATGGGGCCGGGCTCCGGCGACTCGGGAGGCGACGCGAGGGCGGCATACAACACGCCGATCCCGGCGTGACCGCTCCACGCCGTGCCGAGGCCGCGCTGGCGCGCGGCATTCGCCCCCTGCTCCATCGTCTCCGCCACGGCCGCGGGCAGCACCGCCAGCTTCATCAAGGCGGCGGGCGCGTCGAACGCGGAGCGCGCGGCGGTCACCAGCCGCGACCAGGTGTCCGGCGAGAGCGTCTCGATACGGTGCCCGCCGAGCGGCGCGGTCAGCCGCGTGAGCTCGGCGCACTGCCACTCCACCTGTTCGAGGAGCCCGTCGAACCCGACCACGAGCGCGGGCGCCGCGGCCAGGCCGAGCGCTCGGCCGGCTTCGGCGTCGAGGAGGTCGAGGGCGTTGGGGATCAGGTCCGAGGCCGTCACCGCGCGCGCGGCGGCGCCCGCATCTTTTAATCGATCGAAGCCGACGCTGACCAACCGCTCCGCGTCGGGCGCCGGCCGGAGCTTCAGCGTGACCTCCACCAGGATGCCGAGCGTGCCATACGAGCCGGCGAACAGCTTGGGCACGTCATAGCCGGCGACGTTCTTGACGACCTTGCCGCCGCCGCGGACGATCGCGCCCTCGCCGGTGACGACGGTCACGCCGATCAGCAGATCGCGCGCGGTCCCGTAGAGGTGCCGACGTGGACCGGACGCGTTGGCGGCGATCACGCCGCCGATGGTGGCGCGCTCGGGGTCGGCGGGATCGAGCGAGAGCCACTGGCCGCGCGCCCGCAGCGCCGATTGCAGGGCGGCCACCGTCATGCCCGCCTCGACGGTCACCGTCAGGTCGCCGGGCTCGTGCTCGATCAGCCGCGCCAGCCGCGCGAGGCCGACCACCAGGCCGGCCCGGCGGGCGGGCGTGCCCACGCTGGCGGCGGTCCCACCGCCCCAGGGCACGATGGGCATCCCCGCGGCGCCGGCGACCTCGACCACGGAGCGGGCCTCCTCCACGGAGCCCGGGAAGACGGCCGCCTCGGGCGTCCGGCCCTCGACGACATACGGCGAGAGGTCCACGCCGGTGAGCACGTTGGCGGGGCCGACGATGGCGCGGAGCTTGTCGAGCAGTGCCGCCTCCACGGATGGTGCTCGCGCCGCGCTAGAAGCGCTGGGCGAGGCCCTTTTCTTCGATGGGGTGAGGCCGGTACGCGACGGGGCCGGCTTCCCCGCAGGACTTCCGGGTCGGGAACACCTTGCCCGGGTTGCACCGCCCGGTCGGGTTGAACGCGCTCTTGAGCCGCTGCATGAACGTCAGGTCCGTCGCCGAGAAGATGAAGGGCATGAAATCGGTCTTCTCGAGGCCGATGCCGTGCTCCCCGGAGATCGAGCCGCCCACCGCGGCGCAGAGCTTCATGATCTCCGCCCCCGCCGCCACGACGCGCGCCTCCTCCCCTGGCGTGCGCGGGTCGTAGAGGATGTTCGGGTGCAGGTTGCCGTCGCCGGCGTGGAACACGTTGCCCACCCGGAGACCGTGCGTGGCGACGATCTCGTTCACCCGGCCGAGCACGTAGGGCAGCTTGGTGCGCGGGATCACCCCGTCCATCACCATGTAGGCCGGTGATATGCGGCCGTAGGCGCCGAACGCCGATTTGCGTCCCTTCCAGAGAAGCTGGCGCTCGGCCTCGTCCCTGGCGGTCCGGACCTCGCGCGCGCCGTTGTCCCGGCAGGCTTCCGAAATTCGCTCGGCCTGGGCCTCCATTCCCACCGTGAGTCCGTCCAACTCGACGAGGAGCGCCGCGGCAGCGTCGCGGGGGTAACCGCAGCCGAAGGCGTCCTCGACCGCCTGGATGGTCAGGTGGTCGATCATCTCCACGGCCGCCGGCACCAGCCCACGCGCGATGATGGCCGACACGGCGCCCGACGCCTGCTCGATCCGCTCGAAGACGGCCAGAACGGTCTTGACCGCCTGGGGCTTGCGCAGAATGCGGACGATGGCTTTGGTGGCGATCCCGAACGTCCCCTCCGAGCCGACGAAGACGCCCGTCAGGTCGTAGCCTTGGCTCTCACGGGTCTTGCCGCCCAGCCAGACGATTTCGCCGTCGGGCATCACGACCTCGAGGCCCAGGATGTGGTTGACCGTCACTCCGTACTTGAGCGTGTGGGGGCCGCCGGAGTTGTTGGCGATGTTCCCCCCGATCGTGCACGCCTGCTGGCTCGAGGGGTCGGGCGCGTAGTAGTAGCCGCGCGGGCCGACCGCCCACGACAGATGCAGATTGACGAGCCCCGGCTCGACGACGGCGAGCAGATTGTCGTAGTCGATCTCGAGGATGCGATTCATCCGCATGAGCGAGATGACGATCCCGCCTTCGGCGGGCAGGCAGCCGCCCGAGAGCCCGGTGCCGGCACCCCGGGCGACAAAGGGCAGGCTCTCGCGGTTGGCCAGCTTGACGATCGCCGCCACCTGCTCGGCGGAGGTCGGGAACACGACGAAGTCCGCCAGGGCGCGGAAGAGCGTGAGGCCGTCCGACTCGTAGACCAGCAGCTCGTCCGGATCGCTGAGCACGGCGCCGGGGCTCACGACCGTCTCAAGCTCGCGCCGCAGCTCGCGTTTCCGGGAGTCGGTCAGGGTGGCCATGGCGTCTCGAATTATACCGTGTTCGGCGGGCTCCAGGCGGGCCAGGCCCGCGCCGCGCCCGGCGCCGGACCCATCGTACCGGCCATCTCTCAGAAGTCGGTGTCGGGCGCCCGCAGCAGCGCGGAGGGATGGACGTCACGGCGCGAGCCTTCCCAGCAGGAGCCGGGCCGCGCGGGCCACGGCATCGGCGTCGATCCCGTAGTGGCGATACAGGTCCTGTCGCCGGCCCGACTGACCGAAGTGATCCACGCCGAGGGGGATCTGGGGCACGCCGAGGGCCGACCCGAGGAACGCCAGCGCGTGCGAGTGGCCATCCAGCACCGAGACGATCGGCACGCCCTCCTCGTCGGCCGCGACCAGTCGCTCCAGGTAGGGCCGCGCCGTCCGGAGGCCCCGATAGAGACGATCGGGGCTCGTCACGGTGAAGACGTTGGCGAAGACGCCCTCCTCACGGAGCGCCCGGCTGGCCGCCACGGCGTCCCCCACCATGACGCCGGCGGCGAAGATGTGGACAGCGTTGGTCTCTGGATCCCAGCCGGGCTCGCCGCGCGCATCGATCAGGCGATAGGCCCCGGCCAGCGCCTGCTCGCGCCAGCTCGGGCTCTCCGCGGGAGCCAGACGCTGGTCGACCGGCCGCGTCGACAATCTCAGATACAGGCTCTCGCCCCGGCCGCAGGCGATGGCATCGAGCGCGTCCAGCAGGATCCACTCGACCTCGCGGGCGAAGGCGGGATCGAAGTAGCCGATGTCGGGGAGCGCCACACCGATGCCCGGTGTGATCACCGATTGGTGGGCGCCGCCCTCGGGGGCGAGGCTCACGCCCGAGGGCGTGGCCACCACGACGAACTTCGCGCCGGAGTAGAGCGCGTGATAGAGCGCGTCGAGCCCGCGGCTCACGAACGGATCATAGAGCGTGCCGATCGGCAACAGTGTGACCCCGCTCAGCTCACGGGTGAGGCCGAGCGCGCCCAGCAGCAGGAAGAAGTTGTGCTCGGCGATGCCGAGCTCGATGTGCTGGCCGCGCTCGGACTCCCGCCACTGCACGGCCTGCGGCAGCTCGGCGAAGAAGTTCGGCCGGCCCCGCGGAAAGTAGATCCCCTTGCGATTGATCCAGCCCGCCAGATGCGTGGTCACGGCCACGTCCGCCGAGACCGTGACGATCGTCTCGGCGACGGGCAAACGGCCCAGCGCCCCCAGCACCCGACCGAACGCTTCCTGGGTGGAGGTCTCGGCGGGGTAGGTCTCGTCCAACGCGAGGGGAACCGTGTGGGCGACGGGGCGGGGCGCGGGCGGGACGAAGAGGGGCGGCCGGCGACGGATCCACTCGGCCTCCGCGCCCCCGGCGGGGAATCCCTCCCACTCCGCGCCCGGCTCGACACCGAGGGCCGCGCGAAGCTCCTCGATCTGCGCCGGCGTCAGGAGCGCGGTGTGATTCAGGGGGTCGCCGGCGAACGGCAGCCCCCAGCCCTTGATCGTGTGGGCGAGGATCACCTGGGGCCGGGCGCGCTCGCGCTCCGCCTCGGCGAACGCCTCGAGGATCGCGGCCAGATCGTGGCCGCCGAGATCGCCGACCAGCGCGGGCAGGGTCTCGTCGGGGATCTCGGCGAGGAGGCGATCGACCGCGCCGTCCGTCTCGCCCGCCGGCCCCGTCACCAGCGCCTTCCGGACGGCGGCGGGGGGCAGCCGCAGGAGACTCTGGTACTGCGCGTAGGGCATCGCCTCCAGGCGCGCGCGCAAAGCGACGCCGTCCGGGCGGGCGAACAGGGCGTTGAGTCGCGCCCCGTAGCGCAGCTCGATGACGCGCCAGCCGAGGACGGCGAAGAGCTCGGGCAATTGCCGGCGCCGCACGTCGGGCACGATCCGGTCGAGGCTCTGGCGGTTCACGTCGACGATCCACAGGACGTTGCCGAGCTCAGCCACCGCCTCCTCGGCCAGCGCCTCCCAGATGTTGCCCTCGTCCAGCTCGGCGTCGCCGACCATGACGATGAAGCGCTCCGGCACCGGGGCCCCGCCGTGATCGACGAGGTAGCGGGTCGCGAGCGCGCCGAACGTGGCCTGCACGGCGCCCAGGCCCATCGAGCCCGTGGACAGGTCGACGATCTCGGAGTTCTTGCGCCGACTGGGATACGCCTGTAGACTCCCGAAGCTTCGTAGCCCCTGGAGCGCGGGGGCCGGGAGCCGCCCACGGAGGTACTGAATCGCGTAAAATGCCGGCGACGCGTGGGCCTTGACGGCCACGGCGTCGCCCGGACGGAGGGCCTTGAAGTAGAGCGCCGTCAGGAGTGTAACCGCTGACGCGGAGGAGGCCTGGTGACCGCCGACTTTCGTGCCCTCGCCGTTGGGACGCCGCGCGTTGGCGACGTGCACCATCCAGGCGCTGAGCCAGAGCACCTTCCGCTGGATCCGGTCGAGGATCTCCAGATCGGTCATCCGCTGGCGACTCTAAGCGGCCGCGGGGAGCGAGCGCAATGATGCTCTTCATCGTGGCCAGGGATCAACCCGACCTCTACTTGTCGCTGCAGCGGGAATTCGAGGACGAGCCGGACATCGAGGTCATGCTGGACCGACGCCTCGGCGAGCGCCGGCGGGAGCGCCTCCACGGCGTCCCCGAGCGCCGCCGGAGCGACCGCCGCGCGCGCCCCCACGTGGACCTCCATCTGCGGTCGATCGGCTGGGCGGTCGTGCATCCCGAGCGCCCCCCGATCTGAGGAACGCGCTGGCGGCGGTGTCGAGAATGAGGAGAACATCACAGCGAGCAACCCTCGCAGGAGGCCATTCAGTATGCGAACCAGCCTGTTCACCCTGTCGATGATCGGCGCCGCCGCGCTCGTGGTCGCCGGCTGCGCCTCGAGCGAGGAATGGGCGACGTGGAAGGCGCATCCGACCCACTTCGCCTCGGGCGATCACCTCTACTTCTCGACGCGCAACCGTGAAGGCGCCTCGACGCGCGTCACGCGCGGGGACATCGGGCTGGCCCGCGAAGAGGGATGGTGGGGAAAGCCGGTGACGGTGGGTCAGGAACAGATTCTCGAGCGATAGGAGAATGGACTTCATGACGACCCGGTGCGGACGACTCGCCGTTCTGCCTCTCCTGATCGTCCTGATCGTTCTCGGCGGGTGCGCCAAGCGGCCCGCGGTGGCGCAGGTCTCAGCCCCGGCGCCGACGGGCGCGGTACAGCCCGCGCCGGCGCCCCCGCCGGCTGCCCAGGCGCCCGCTCCGGCGCCGGTGGCTCCCGCTCCGGTGGCCCCGGCGCCCCCGCCCCCTTCGCCCCCCGCGCCGAAGGAGTTCGCGGCGGTCCCCGAGTTGCAGGACATCCACTTCGACTTCGACAAGTACACCCTCCGCCCGGACGCGGCGAAGATCCTCGACGCGAACGCGCGCTGGCTGAAGGCCAACCCGAACCGGCTGGTGCTGGTCGAGGGGCACTGTGACGAGCGCGGGACCAACGAGTACAACCTCGCCCTCGGCGAGCGTCGCGCCAAGGCGGCGATGAGCTACCTGGAGGCCCAGGGCGTCGCAGCGAGCCGCTTCACGATGATCAGCTACGGCGAGGAGCGGCCGCTCTGCACCGCGCACAGCGAAGACTGCTGGGCGAAGAACCGTCGCGCCCACTTCCTCGTCAAGCCCCAGTAGGCGTGTCCCGGCGGGGAGGAGCGCGACGCTCCTCCCCGCTCACCCTCCGGTCCGCTCCCTGCCCCTAGGCGCGCGATGGAGCGCCGAGTACCAGCGTGCCGAGCAGCAGAACAGCGGTGAGGATCAGGGCGACAACCGTCAGGTCGTCGTCGGAGGCACGTCACCCCCGCCTCCAGCGGCGGCTCATCGCGACACTCCGCTTCGTTGATTGCCAACGGACCGGCGCTCGCCGACCGGCCCGGTGCCGGGCGTCGCCGCTTGGCGTCCACGGCGCTGGAGATACCGGTCGAGCCAGACGTGATAGAGGACGATGACGGCGGCGAGCGCGCCGATGAACACCAGCATCGCGACGCGTACGAGCAGACTCACCTCCGGCATAGACGCCTCCACCGTGAAGATCACACCGTAGCCGCCCGGCGGGGCAGGCCGGGTCGGCGATCGACGAAAGGCGGGGCCGAGGAAACGGCTAGACGGTGGGCGGGGACCGGGTGATGCCGGCGGAGAGAGCGGGACTCTGACCGGCGTGCGGCCCCTGCGGCGGGGCGAGCCGCCGGGAGGCGGCCGACACCACGCGGGCGGACTCCCGCGCCTCGGCGGCGGAGTCCGCATAGGGCGCGGAAGCGCAGGTCAGCTCGTCGAGGAGCTGGGTCGCGGGATTGTCGAACGAGAGGACCGCGAAGCGCCAGACGATGTTCAGCGAGGCCTGGGGGACCTGGACGAGCAGGAGGGCCAGCAGGGCGAGCAGCAGCAGGGCCCAGATCACGGCAGCGGGAGGGCTCCCCATCACCCGCCGGGCCCTCGTCCACGCCGGAGCGCGCTCAGGGGACACCGTCGGCATAGTGCGGCGGACTATACCCCGGGGGGTCGCGCGACCGCAAGAGCCCGGACCCACCTCACGCGACGAAGAAGCGATACCCGAGCCCCAGCGCGCCGGCGGCGATGATCAGCCAGGCCGAGTTCACCTTGAAGCGCACGAGGAGGACGGTCGCGGCAACCGCGAGCGCGAGCGTGAATCCGTCCACGACGGCCGAACGCGCCAGCTCTCCGGTCACCCCCGCCATCAGCCCCAGCGCGGCGACATTGACGCCGTCCAGGATGGCGCTCGTCCACGGCGAGCCGCGCACCCGGGGAATCAGCGGATAACTGATGGCCACAAAGACGAAGGAGGGCAGGAAGATGGCCAGGGTCGCCAGGACGGCGGCGCTCCAGCCGCCGACCAGATAGCCGATGAAGGTCGCGGTCGTGAAGACCGGCCCCGGCGTCACCTGGCCGATCGCCACCGCATCGAGCAGCTGCCCGTCGTCGATCCAGGCCAGCCGGTGCACGAACTCGTTGCGGAGGAAGGCCAGGAGCACGTACCCGCTGCCGTAGATCACGGAGCCGATCTTGAGAAAGCTCAGGAAGAGGGTCCACAGGCTGACGGTGCCGGCGGCGCCGGCGGCGTGACCGAGGCTGGCCACGGCCGCGAGGGGCACGCCGATCGAGACCCCGAGGTGCGAGGCCCGCAGCCGCCGGCCGTTCTGGATCAGCGCCACCACCGCCCCGCTGCCGAAGAGCAGCAGAAGCTCGTTGTAGCCGAGCAGGTAGAGGGCGGCGCTGGCCGCGCCGACGATGGCGAGGAGAGGCCCCTTGATCGCCGCCCGGCCCAGACTCCAGAGGGCCTGGAGCACCACGACGATGATGACGGGCTTGATGCCGTACAGGAGCGAGATCGCCGGCGCGCCGGATCCGTAACGCACGTAGGCCCACGCCGACAGCAGCACGATGACCATCGCCGGCAGGATGAACAGCGCGCCCCCCACGACGAGCCCCGGCCATCCGGCACGGGCGTAGCCGAGGTGGATGGCCATCTCGGTCGAGTTCGGGCCGGGGATGAGATTGGTCGCGCCGAGCAGGTCGAGGAACCGGTCGTCGCTCACCCACTTTCGCCGCCGGACGACCTCGTCCCGCATGAGCGCGATGTGCGCCGCCGGTCCTCCGAAGCCGATGACTCCGAGCTTGAGGAAGACGGCGGCCACCTCGCCGAGTCGGGCGCGCCCCGGGGGCATGTCGGCCATCTCGGCCCGCTAGTCTAGACGATCTCGGCGCGCAGTCCTCGTAAACCCCACGCCCCCGGCGGCCCGCAAATCCGCCCATGACACGGCACAGACCTCGCAATCGTTGGGCCAGCACGTTGGATCTCCCTCCCGGGAAAGGTGGCGCGTAAGAATTGCTGTCCCGTCATGGTACGACCCCTCGTTGAAAAAATGCGGATGGCCGACGGCGCCCGCCGTACGACCACACCCACGGCAGGGCGCATCGCCTGGTCGAGGGGCGAGACGATCTGGACCGCGGCGTTGCGGCGCTCGCTCTCCTCTCGGCCTCCCTGGTCTTGACTTCCTGGGCCCTGAGCAGGCGCTCGGCACGCCGCGAGGTCAAGGACCTGATGGTCACGTTGATGGAGGCGGCCGAGCAGATGCGGAAGAGCAACGTGGGTATCTTGCCAGTGGTCGAGGCGGGAAGGCTCGTCGGTGTCGTCACCGACCGCGATCTCGTGATCAGGGCGCTGGCCCAGGGCGTGAATCCCTCGAGTCCCAGGCGGCGATGGTACTGGGTGACACCAGGGTCCGTCGTCGCCATCGCCGGGTTGCTGCTGGTGTCTGCGGGGCCTCGCCTCTACGTCGCGCGCTTCGCCGACTACAACATCACGTACGGATCGATCGGTGGGGCGATTCTCCTGATGCTCTGGCTTTATTTC
>MNEF01000008.1 GCA_001917535.1 Candidatus Rokubacteria bacterium 13_1_40CM_69_27 | reverse complement strand
CTGAAACCCTTCACGCTCGAGCGCCAACCGAACGACCTCCATGATCTCGTCCATCGTGTTGAAGATCGCCACGAGCGGTCCGGGCTTGGGGGTGGGCATGAGCTGGCATTTCCCTCTCCCCGGCCATCGATCGGCGAGGTGGCGAATATGCGCGCCCTCACAATCAGGACCCCTTCGGGGGAAGGCACCGGTCACCTCGATAGCGGGAAGGCTGGCCGGCGCGGGAGTAGACTGGGCGTGAAGGAGGTTCCCCCCCTGCACCAGGACCCGGCCGGCGGCGCAGTGGGCGTACGCTTCGCCGACTGGGCGCCGCCCGTGGCCTGGATGGGTGTGATTTTCTGGCTTTCGACAGACGCCGGGAGCGCCCAGCAGACGAGCCGTCTCTTGATGCCCGTCCTCACATGGCTCCTGCCCGGGGCCACGCCCCTCCAGCTCGATGCGCTTCACGTCCTGACGCGCAAGGCCGCCCACGTGACCGAGTATGCGATCCTCGCCGCGCTCTGGTTCCGCGCCCTCGTCCGAGGTCACGCGGGGTCGGCCCCCACGGTGGCCTGGGGAGCACTCGCGATCAGCGTCGCCTGGGCGTTTGCCGACGAGGCTCACCAGTCCTTCGTCATCTCCCGTACCGCCAGCCTGCGGGACGTCGCGATCGATTCCGCTGGCGTGCTGGCGGTCGTGCTGGTCGGCCGCCGGGGCTGGCGGGCGGCGGCGGATGCGGCAACGACCGTCCTTCTGTGGACCGCAGCCGTGGGGGGCGTCCTCGCGCTCGTCCTCAACGTGAGCGTCGGCGTGCCATCGGGTGTGTTGTGGCTCACCGTGCCGGCCGCGCTTCTCACACTCCTGGTGCGCCGGCGCCGGGCCCGGGCTTCGTGATCGGCGCGACGGCGCTCAGACCTGGAGGCGAGGGTCGAGCGTGTCGCGCAGACCGTCGCCGAACAGGTTGATGCCCAGCACGGTGACGAGGATCGCCAGGCCCGGGAACGTCGCCAACCACCACGCCGTGGAGATGTAGACGCGACCGTCCGCCAGCATGGCACCCCAGGTCGGGTTCGGCGGCTGGACCCCGAGCCCCAGAAACGACAGCGCGGACTCGATCACGATGACACGCGCCATGTCCAGGGTGGCGACGACGAGCCACGGCGTGAACACGTTGGGGAGGATGTGGCGCACCAGCACGCGCCCGTCGCGACTGCCCAGCGCGTGCGCCGCCTGCACGAACTCGCGCTCCCGGAGCGAGAGCACGGCGCCACGAACGACGCGCGCATAGACGACCCAGCTGGAGACGCCGATGACCACGATGATGACGGACAGGCTCGGCCCCAGCAGGCCGATGACGGCGATGGCGAGCAGGACGAACGGAAACGCCAGCTGGACGTCGGCCAGGCGCATCAGCACGTCGTCGATCCGCCCCCCGAAGTAGCCCGAGAGGAGCCCGGCCATCATCCCGAGCATCCCGGAGATCAGGACCGCCGCGAAGCCGACCATGAGCGCGGGCTGGGTACCGAAGAGGACGCGCGCGAGCAGGTCGCGCCCGAGGTGGTCGGTGCCCAGGGGATGGAGCTGGCCGGCGGTGTCGCGCCAGCCCGGGGGCTTCAGCCGGTTGCCGATGTCCTGCTCGGTGGGATCGAAGGGCGACAGCCAGGCCGCCGTCAACGCGGTGACGATCACCAGAGCGACAACGATCAGACCGAACAGCGCCGTCCGCCGCCGGGCCAGGCGCCGCGCGAAGGCGACCCACTCGCGCAGCGCCGGCGAGCGGTCCGCCTCCGGCAGCGTGGCCGCCTCGACCGTGCGGTTCATCGCAGTCGGATCCGCGGGTCGAGATAGGTGTAGACGACGTCCACGACCAGATTGACCAGCACGAACGTGGAGGCCAGCAGGAACACCGCCGCCTGCACCACCGGGTAATCGCGGTTGTAGATCGCCTGCACGCTGAGGCGCCCGACGCCCGGCCAGGCGAAGATCGTCTCGGTGATCACCGCGCCGCCCAGCAGGGTGCCGAGCTCGATGCCCACGATGGTGACGATGGGAATGGCGGCGTTCTTCAGCGCGTGCTTCCACACGATCGGGGGGTCGGCTACACCCTTGGCCCGCGCCGTCCGAATGTAGTCCTGATCGAGCACCTCCAGCATCCCCGACCGGGTCAGTCGCATGATGCGCGCGGTCGTGAAGAGCCCCAGCGTGATGGACGGCAGGATCAGGTGCTGGGGTGTCCCCCGCCCGGACGAGGGCAGCAGGCTGAGCTGCACGGAGAAAATGAGGATGAGCATGATCCCCAGCCAGAAGGTCGGCATCGACTGGCCCAGCAACGCTCCTACCGTCGAGACGTAATCGATGACCGTGTTGCGGCGGACGGCGGAGACGATGCCCGTCGGGATGGCCAGACCGAGCGCGAGCAGGAGGGCGGCGCCGGACAACTCGAACGTGGCCGGCATGCGCTCGACGACGAGCCCGAACGCGGGCTCGCCGTGCCGCAAGGACTGGCCGAAGTCGCCGCGCAGCGCGCCGGCCAGGAAGCGCCCGTACTGGACGAGGAACGGGTCGGTGAACCCCATGGCCTCGCGGAACCGAAGAATCTCTTCCGCCGTGGCGTCCGGCGGAAGGAGGACGAGGGCGGGGTCACCGGTCAGATGCAGGATGAAGAAGACGACGAAGGACACGCCGAGCAGGACGAGGAGCGACTGGAGCAGGCGGCGAGCGAGGTAGATCTTCATGGGATCGGGCCCCGCCAGCCCGGCCCCGGGTGGGGGGCGCCCGGCGGGCGGGGCTTCATTCCGCCCGTCGGAGACGGGCGACCGCCTCGATGTGAGGCGTCTGCGGGAACATGTCGACAGGCTGCACCCACTCGAGGCGATAGCCCTGGCGGAGGAGATCGCCGACATCGCGGGCGAGCGTCGCCGGATTGCACGAGACGTAGACGATCCGCGCGGGTCCGAGCGCGACCAGCGCGCCCAGCGCCTTGGGGTGGAATCCGGCGCGCGGCGGATCGGCCACGACGATCTGCGCCCGGACGCCGTCCCGCACCAGCGTGGGCAGCACATGGCGCACTTCGCCGGCCAGGAACGTGCAGTTCTCGATCCCGTTCGCCCCCGCGTTGCGGAGCGCGTCGGCGACGGCGGCCGCCGACACTTCGATCCCGTAGACGTGGCGGCACCGGCGGGCCAGGAGCAGGCTGATGGCCCCGGTGCCGGAGTAGAGGTCGACGACGGTTTCGGCCCCGGCCAGGCCGCAGGCCTCCCCCACCAGCGCGAAGAGCCGCTCGGCCTGGACGGTGTTCGTCTGGAAGAACGAGTTCGCCGACACCTGGAAGGTAAGACCGCCGAGGGATTCGGTGATATGGTCGCGACCGACGAGGACGTGCTCCTCGCTGCCCACGGCCACCGCGGCCTTCTTGGCGTTGACGTTGAGGACCACGCTGGCCGTGGCGGGGACGCGGGCCTTCAGCCGCTCGCCCACGGGCGCTAGCGTCTCTACGTCGGGCGCGGCGGCGACGATGTTCACCATGGCGGCGCCGGTGTGGCGCCCCTCCCGCAGCGTCACGAACCGCAGGAGCCCCTGCCCCGATTCCTGGTCCCACACGCTGAGTCCGCGGGCCCGGGCCTGGGTCCGAACCTCGTCGAGGAGCGCGTTCATCGTCTCCGACTGGAGCAGGCACCGCTCGATGTCGAGCACGACATCGTAACGGTCGGCCTCGTGCAGGCCGATCACCGGCGCGCCGCCGGCGCTGGCCACGGTGAACTCCATCTTGTTGCGGTAGCCGTACATCTCGGGCGCCGGCAGGATCGGACGCAGCTCGAAGGCCGGGACGGCTCCCAGCCGCTCGAGACAGTCGCGCACCTGCTTTTCCTTGAAAGCCAGCTGCGCCTCGTAGGCGACGTGCTGCAGCCGGCACCCGCCACACCGGCCGAAGTACGGGCAGGGCGCCGCCACGCGCTGCGGGGAGGGCGACTCGATCGCCTCGATGACGCCACGGCCGTAGCGGGCCCGGGTCTCCGTGACCCGCACCCGCAGGCGATCGCCGGGGATGGCGCCGCGCACGAACATGACGTAGCCGTTCACGCGGCCGACGCCCTCCCCGCCGAACGCGAGATCGTCGATCGTCAGTTCGAGGAGGTCGCCGCGCCGCGGTTTTGCCATGTGTCAGGCCACTATAAAGGGGGGTTCGGAGGCGAGTCAATTTGCCGCGCGCGACTCACGCTGGCCACGTCGCGTGATGCGGGGGTATGATAGCAACCTGTGAAGAAATCGACGCCGCGCGCTGTGGCCGACCTGATTCTGAGCGCGATGCCCGAGTTGAGGGAGCGTCTGCTGGAGGAGAGGATCCGCCGGGCGTGGAGCGCGATCGTCGGCACCGACACCGCGCGGCGGGCGCATCCGATCCGATTCGCCAACGCGTGTCTCGAGGTCGTGGTGGACAACTCCCCCTGGCTGCACGAGCTGACGCTCCGGTCGCCCGATCTGACCGCGCGCCTGGCCGCCCACTTCCCGGAGATCCGCGCCCTCCGCTTCGTGCAGGGGGCGCTGCCAGCGGAGAGCGCAGCGCCCCGGACCGGCGAGCCGCGACCGACGCCGCTGAGCGCGGCCGACGCGCGCGAGATCGATGACGCGGTAACCGCCATCGCCGATGAGGACCTCCAGAGGGCAGCCCGGCGCCTGATGACGAAGGCGCGGCGGTCTCCAGTGGTGCGCGTCCTCGGGACGCTGGTCCTGGCGGGCGCGCTGGCCTCGGGATGCGCGATAAGGGGCCGGGGGACGGCCGAGGCGGACGGGACCCCGCCGCGGCGAACAGTAGTGACCCAGCCGAGCATGACCGCCGAGGCCTACTACCACTACAGCGTGGCCCAGCTCTACACCCAGGCCGGCCGGTTCAAGGATGCGGTGGCCGCGCTGGAAGAGGCGATCAAGCGTGACTCCAGCTCCGCCTTCCTCTGGCGGGAGCTGGCCCAGTGGCTGGCCCGCGCCGATGCGCCCGAGCAGGCCGTGGCCGCTGCCCGGCGCGCCGTGGCCCTGGAGCCCAAGGATCCGACCTCCCACCTCACGCTGGCCGAGCTGCTGCGCCAGCAGAAGAAGTACGCGGATGCCGAGAGCGAGCTGGAGAAGGTCATCGGGCTGAACCCGACCGCCGAGGAGCCGTATCTGACACTGGCTCGCTTCCACGTCGAGCAGAAGGCCTACGATCGCGCCCGGGCGGTCCTGCTGCGGCTGGCCGAGCGCCAACCACGGCTGGCCCAAGCCCAGTTCCTGCTGGGACGGCTGGCCATCGAGACCGAGAACCTCGACGAGGCGATCGCGCGGCTCACTCACGCCGTCGACCTCGATCCCGATCACGACGGCGCCTGGACGGCGCTGGGCTTCGCCTACGAGGCCTTCGTGGAGCGTCTGAGCGATCTTCTCATCCGGCTCGGCCGCTTCAAGGAGGCTCAGGCCGAGATCGAAACCCTCACCGAGAACGCGCCCCGCGACGCCCGCCTGTGGATGAAGCTCGGCGCCGTCTACTACGAGCAGAAGATCTGGGACAAGGCCAGCGAGGCGTTCCGGCGCGCCGTGCTGCTGGAGCCCAACAACCTGCGCGCGCGCTACTTCCTGGCCACGAGCCTGATGGATGGCGGCCGCGACGACGACGCGCGGGCCGAGCTGGAGCGGATCCTCCGGCTCGACCCGCGCTCGATCGACGCGCGGGTGCAGCTGGGATTCCTGCACGGGCGGGCCAAGCACCACGACCAGGCGGTCGCCGTGCTGCGGGAGGCGGTGAACCTGGAGCCCAAGCGCCCGGAGCTGTTCCTCTATCTGGGGACGGCCTATTTCCGGTCCAAGGAGTACGATCGCGCGATCGAGGCGCTCCAGGAGGGCCTGACGCTCGACGACAAGAACAAGGACCTCCTCTTCCAGCTCGGCGTCGTCTATGAAAAGCAGCAGCGGTTCGACGACGCCGTCGGCTCGTTCCGTCGCGTCATTGCGCTCGATCCCAAGCACGCCGAGGCCTACAACTACGTCGGCTACATGTACGCCGAGCGCGGCCAGAACCTCGACGAGGCCATCCAGTTCATCAGCAAGGCCCTGGATCTCGAGCCCGACAACGGCTACTTCATCGACAGTCTCGGCTGGGCGTACTATCAGCAGGGCCGCTACGGCGAGGCGCTCCGCGAGCTGAAGCGCGCCGTGGAGAAGGCCAAGGAACCCGATCCCGTCATCTACGACCACCTCGGCGACGCGTATGCCAAGAACGGTCTGACCGAAGACGCGCTCGCCGCGTGGGAGAAATCGCTCCAGCTGGACCCGACCGCCGACGGTGTCAAGAAGAAGCTCGAGGAGCTGCGCAGCCGTCAGCAGCGGGTCAAGGGTGAGCGTTCGCGGCTTTCTCAGTAGCGCGGCGCTCCTGCTGGTGCTGGCCGGCTGTGCGCGCGCGCTGCCGCCCCCGCGCCAACCCGTCTCCGAGGACGCCCGCCGGGCCATCGCCCTGCTGGTCGCACGCTGGCGCGACTTCTCGGACCTCCGCACCCTCGCCGACATTCGCCTCCAGCGCGGCGGCGAACGGCAGGCCCTGACCGGCGTCCTGCTGGCGAAGGCGCCCGCCTCCGTCAGGTTCGAGGCGCTCTCGCCCCTCGGTCAGGCCCTGCTCCTGGTGACGATCCACGACGGCCAGCTCACCGCCTACAACGTCGCGTCCAACGAGGCCGTCATCGGCCCGGCCACCGCCGATACCGCCGCCCGCGTGCTCAAGCTGCCCTTCGATCCCGATGACCTCGTTGGCGTGCTGGCGGGGCGCGCGGTGCCCCCCAAGGATCTGCGCGTCGCCGAATTGCTGCCGCCGGACGAGCACGGCCGGTCGCTGGAGCTGATCGGCCGCATCAACCGCCAGCGCGTCTGGATGGACTTCGAGAACGGTGTCGTCCGCCGGGTCGAGATCACGGGGGGCCGCTACGAGGCGCGCGTGACCTATCTGCGCGACACCGACGGGCGGCCGGTGGGGTTCGACCTCAGCGCGGCGCAGGCGTACCTGACCGGGTCGGTCCGCTACCGCGACCCGGTGTTCGACGCCGGCATCGAGGCCGACCGCTTCCACTTCACGGTGCCCGAGAGCGCCAAAATCGAGCGGTTACATTGACGCATCCGGGGACGCATGCTAGGCTGATCTGCCTTGTCGAGGGGGTCGGGGAGTGGTCGTCGCCTCGTGCTCAGTGCCGCGGCCAAGGTGAACCTGGCCCTTGAGGTTCTGAGCAAGCGCGCCGACGGCTATCACGAGATCGCCACGGTTATGCAGACCGTGGACCTGTCCGACCGGCTGATCCTGGAAGACGCCGAGACGCTTGAGCTTCGCGTGAGTGCTCCCGGCGTGCCGACCGACTCGACGAACCTCGCGGTACGTGCGGCGCTGGCGCTGCGCGAAGCGGCGGGGGTTACCCGAGGCACGCGGATCACCCTCGACAAGCGGATCCCGGTCGCCGGGGGTCTCGGCGGCGGATCGGCCGACGCGGCGGCGGTGCTCCTGGGGCTCAACCGGCTCTGGGGCCTGCGGTGGTCCCTGCCGCGGCTGGCGAACCTCGCGGTGACGCTCGGGATGGACGTGCCGTTTTTCCTGCGGGGGGGCACCGCGCTGGCGACGAGTCGCGGCGAGACGCTCGAGCCGGTGGCCGGGGGGGCGCTGGCGCTGGTCCTGGTGAACCCGGGATTCGGGTCGAGCACCGCGGACGTTTACCGGCGGGTCACGCCCGAGATGCATACGGACGGCAAGCGCACGCAGGCGCTGCTGGATGCCCTCCGGGGCAGGCGTGCGGCCCGCGTGGCCGCGAGCCTTTACAATGGTCTCGAGGGGATCATGGCCCGGCTCCACCCCGAGATCGGGCGGATGGAGGCGGCACTGCTGGCGGCCGGCGCGCTGGGGGTGACCATGTCAGGCAGCGGGCCGACGGTCCTCGGCGTGGCGCGGTCATTCGAGCACGCCCGGCAGATTCGCGCGCGGCTGACCCGCGCGTCATGGGCGTGCTGGGCGGTGCGGACGACGCGCGGCCCGGCGGTCCGAGTCAGGGCAACGGAGGCAGTGCGAGCCGCAGGGCGGCGGCGGGCCGCTGGGCGAGCCGCAGGGCAGCCAGGGGCTGGGGCCCCTGCGCCCGAGGCGAGCGAACCTGGAGAATCCCGCCCGTCCGAAGCGAGCTGATGAACACAGTCGTGCGGGCCGGCGGCGAAAGGTTCGGCGAATGAGGAGACACACGGTGGGGCGTGGCCAAGCGGCAAGGCGCGGGACTTTGGATCCCGTATTCGGAGGTTCGAATCCTCCCGCCCCAACCACCGTCCGGCGAGGGACACAATGACCTACGACCTCAAGGTGTTCACGGGGAACGCGAACCGTCCTCTGGCCGAGGAGATCGCGCAGTGCCTCCACCTGCCCCTGAGCGACGCGGAGGTGTCGCGCTTCTCCGACGGCGAGGTGTTCGTGCAGGTCAACGAGAACGTGCGGGGCACCGACGTCTTCGTCGTCCAGCCCACGTGCCCGCCCGTGAACGACAACCTGATGGAGCTGCTGGTCATGATCGATGCGCTCAAGCGCGCCTCGGCGCGGCGCATCACCGCCGTGCTCTCCTACTACGGCTACGCGCGGCAGGACCGCAAGGCGCAGCCCCGGGTGCCCATCACCGCCAAGCTCGTCGCCGATCTGCTGGAGGCCGCCGGCGTCGACCGCGTGCTGGCCCTCGACCTCCACGCCGGGCAGATCCAGGGCTTCTTCAATATCCCGGTCGATCACCTGTTCGCCGCCCCCGTCATCATCGACTACCTGGGCAAGAAGGACCTCAAGGACGCGGTGATCGTCTCGCCCGATGCCGGCGGCGTCGAGCGGGCCCGCGCCATCGCCAAGCGCCTGCGGGCGGGCCTGGCCATCATCGACAAGCGACGCGAGGGGCCCAACCAGTCGGTGGCCATGCACCTCATCGGCGAGGTGCGGGGCCGGGACACCGTCGTGATCGATGACATGATCGACACCGCGGGGACACTGGTGCAGGCCGTGACGACGCTGGAGCGTGAGGGCGCGCGCCGGATTCTGGCCTGCGGCGTGCACCCCGTCCTCTCCGGCCCGGCCATCGAGCGCATCAAGACCGCGCCGCTCGAGGAGACCGTCGTCACCAACTCGATCCCGGTCGCGTCGGAAAAGCGCGCCGCCCGGCTCACGGTGCTCAGCGTGGCGCCGCTCCTGAGCGAGGCGATCCGTCGCATCCACGACGAAGAATCCGTGTCGACCCTGTTCGTCTGAAAGGGAGCCTTCCATGCAGATCCAAGAGCTGACCATCAAGCGCCGCGAGGGGACCGGCCGGCAGGTCGCCAAGCGGCTGCGCCGCGCCGGCGCGGTACCAGCCGTGCTCTACGGAGGCGCCAAGTCTGAGCCCGTCACCGTCGACCCGCGCGCCGTGCTCCGCATCATCCATGGCCACCAGGGATCGACCCAGCTCCTGACGCTCAAGGTCGAGGGCGAGAGCGCCTCGCGCATGGCGATCATCCGCGCTATGCAGTTCGATCCGGTCAGCGAAAACCTGCTCCACGTCGACCTCCAGGAGGTCACGGCGAACCGGGCGATCACCGTGCGAGTGGCGGTGCACCCGGTGGGGGAGGCGGGGGGCGTGAAGGAGCAGCAGGGCATCCTGAACATCGTCATGCACGAGGTCGAGATCTCGTGCCTGCCGACCCAGATCCCCGAGCGGATCGACGCCGACGTGACGGCACTCATGATCGGCGACGTGCTGACGGTCGCCGACCTCAAGGTGTCGGAGGGCGTGCGCATCCTGAACGACCCAGGCCAGGCCGTCGTCACGGTGGCCCCGCCGATGGCGGAGGAGGCGCCGCCGGTGCCGGCCGCTGAGGCCGCGGCGGTCACGACGGAGCCGGAAGTCCTCACGGAGCGGAAGCCGAAGGAAGAGGAGGCGGCCCCGGTCGAAGAGGGGAAGAAGGAAAAGGCCAAGAAGTAGCGGAGCACGCCTGGGGTGGCCCACGTGGTGGTGGGGCTCGGGAACCCGGGGCCGGAATACCGCGCCACCCGCCACAACGTAGGCCAGCGCGTGCTGGACCTGCTCGCGCAGATGCTGGGCAAGTCCTGGCGGCGTGACGGGCAGGCCATGGTGGCCCGCGGGCAGTGGCGCGGAGAAGCGGTCGCGCTCGTCAAACCGCTGGCTTTCATGAACGTCAGCGGCCCCGTCGTCGGCCAGACGCTCCGCCGACAGGGCGCGGACCCCGCCGATCTCATCCTGGTCTACGACGACATCGATCTGCCCCTGGGCACCGTCCGCGTGCGTATGAAGGGCAGCCACGGCGGCCACAACGGCGTCCGGTCCGTCATCGAGACGCTCGGCATCCAGGAGATCCGGCGGGTGAAGGTGGGCATCGGGCGTCCCGACCGGAAGGACGAGGTCTCGAACCACGTGCTGGCGCCGTTCGAGCCCGAGGAGCTGCCCGTCGTCGACGCGGCGGTGGCCGCCGCCGCCGAGCGCGTGCTCGCGCTCATCCAGGGACCTTAGAAGAAGAGCACGGTCACCAGGACGAACAGCGGCAGCAGAACCGCTCCGCTGTAGAGCATGTAGCCAAAAAAGCTGGGCATCTTGATCCCGGCCTCATCCGCAATCGACTTGACCATGAAGTTGGGGGCATTGCCGATGTAGGTGTTGGCTCCCATGGAGACGGACCCGACGCTGATCCCGGCGAGGATCGCCTGCGGCACTCCCACCACCTCGTTGGCCAGGCGGAGCCCCTGACCCAGCGCCAGGAAACTCAGGTAGGTCGGCGCGTTGTCGAGGAACGAGGACAGCATCCCGGAGGCCCAGAAGAACTGCCAGGGCTCCCGCACGCCCAGTTCCCCGCCCCGGATCCTGAGCAGCTCGAGCGCGGGAATCATGGTGAGGAAGATGCCGAAGAAGAGCACCGCCACCTCGGCGATCGGGTAGTACGTGAACCCGTTGGCGCGGCGGATCTGCCGCGGCGTCAGCCAGAGGGAGAGGCCGGCGACGCTCACGATCGCGGCCTCGCGGAAGGGCGCGTGCAGTAAGGCGACCGCCAACACGACCATGCCCAGCCCGAGGACGTTGGGGCTGCCGGCGATACGCAGGGGCTCGACCCGAGCCCGGTCCAGGCGTAGCGCGCTGATCGGCTCTCGGGCGTACTGCGTGGAGTCCCACACGAAGTAGGTCAGCAGCAGGGCGCCCACCATGAAGGCCCAGGGGGCCCAGAGCCGGAACGTCCACGTGAAGGGCACGCCCTCCAGGTACCCGAGGAACAGGGGCGGATCCCCGAGCGGGGTGAGCATGCCGCCGATGTTCGAGACGAGGAAGATGAAAAAGATGACGGTGTGCTTCACGCGGCGGCGCTCCCGGTTGGTCTGCAGAAGCGGCCGGATGAGCAGCATGGAGGCCCCGGTGGTGCCGATGAACGATGCCAGGACGGCGCCGATGGCCAGGAACCCGGCGTTCGTCGGTGGCGAGGCCACGAGGTCTCCGCGCAGAAGGATGCCGCCGGAGATGACGTAGAGCCCGCCCAGGAGGACGATGAAGGATACGTAGTCCTCCGCCATGTGGACGAGTGCCGTGGGCTGCCGAGCGAGGTAGAGGGCGAGGATCGGTAGCCCCAGGAGTGCCGAGACGAGCGACTTGTTTCGGTTCGCCTCCCACCAGTGAGGAACCCAGAGGGGGCAGACGGCGATCGCGAGGAGCATCGCGACAAAGGGGAGGACCGTATAAACTGGCGGTGGGGTCTCCAGAGGCTCGCTTTCCTCTCGTCAGTGCGCCATGACGGCGCCGCTAGTGTAGTAGGGAACGCCGACGGCGCAACGGGAAAGGACGGCGCCCGTGCTCCTTTCGGTAGCGGACCGCCCCATCCGATGGTATATAGTTGTCGTTTACCCAGAAAGTGGTCGGTGCGACCGCGGAGGGGGGGAGCGGAGTGACCAAGGTCATCGTCGAGCCCGACGAGTCCTTCGAGAGCGCCCTCAAGCGCTTCAAGAAGCAGTGCGAGAAGGCCGGGCTCCTGTCCGAATTCAAAAAGCGCCAGCACTACGAAAAGCCCAGCGTCCGCAGGAAGCGCAAGGCGCTAGCAGCGCGCAAGAAGGCGAAGCGGCGCGAGCGGATGTCCGATTAAACACGCCAGCACTCCTGACTCGGGCGCCGGCACTCCCGTGAGTGTGGATGGGAGCGAATGAGGCGAGGGATGGAGGCAGGCCGAATCTGGGGGCGGGGCATCGAGTGGGACGCCGTTCGCGCCCTCTTGGCGCGGCAGGCGCGCACCGCAATGGGCCGGGAGCGGGCGTTGACGGTCGAGCCGCTCGCTGATCTTCCGGCGATCCAATCAGCGATCGAAGCGACGCGGCAGGGACGTCTGGCGCTCGCCGAGGCGGGCCCCCCTCCTCTTGACACCTTCCCCGATGTCCGTCCCATCCTGGACCGCTGTCGGATCACCGGCAGCGTCCTGGACGGCACCGAGCTGGCGCTCCTCGTCCCCGCGCTCGACGCGGGCCCCCGGCTCGTCGCCTATGGACGGGGGATCCGGTCCCTGGCGCCGGCGATCGCGACGCTGGCGGAGGCCCTGCCCCGGGTCGCAGACCTGAGTGAAGCCCTCCGCAGCGCGCTCGCCGAGGACGGATCGGTCACCGACGACGCCAGCCCGCGCCTGCGGCACCTCCGCCGCGAGATCCGCGAGCGGCGGCGGCGCATCGTGGCCGACCTCGAGCGGGCGTTCCAGGGCAGCGACGCCGACCGCCTCTTCGCCGACCGCTACGTCACGATGCGCCATGGCCGGTACGTCCTGCCCGTGCGCGCCGAGGCCCGGACGCGGGTGCGGGGCATCGTCCACGACCGCTCGCAGAGCGGCCAGACGCTGTTCGTCGAGCCCGCCGAGGCGGTGGAGGCCAATAACGATCTCGTGCAGCTCGCGCGCGAGGAAGAGGCCGAGACGGCACGGATCCTGGCCGAGCTGACCGACGCGGTCCGCACCCGCCTGGCCGACCTCGACGTGCTGGTGGACGCCGTGGGGGACCTCGACTGGATCTTCGCCCGCGCCCACCTGGCCGAACGGATGGCCGCGACCGCTCCCGTCGTCGATTCCCAGCGGGGCGTGGCGTTGCGCGGCGCGCGCCACCCGCTGCTGCTGGCCCAGAGCTGGGACAGCCCCGATCGGCCCGTCGTGCCCGTCGACCTGGAGCTGACCGTCGACCGGCCCGCCGTCGTCATCACCGGCCCCAACGCCGGCGGCAAGACGATCGCCCTCAAGACCCTCGCGCTGCACGCCCTCATGGCCCAGTGCGGCTGCCATCTCCCCGCCGAAGAGGGCTCGCGGCTGCCGGTCTTCACCCGCGTCCACGCCATCATCGGCGACGACCAGAGCGTCGCCGAGAACCTCTCCACCTTCTCGGCCTTCATCAAGCAGGTGCGCGAGATTCTCGACGATACCGACGACCGATCGCTGGTGCTCCTCGACGAGCTGGGGGCCGGGACCGATCCCGACGAGGGGGCGGCGCTGGCGCAGGCCATCGTCGAGACGCTGGCCGAGCGGGGCGCGTTGGTCATGGCGACCACGCACCTCGAGCCCCTCAAGGCGTTCGCGAGCACGCATCCCCGCGCCCGTAACGCTTCCGTCGAGTTCGACACGGCGACGCTGGCGCCGACATACCGCCTCCGCTACGACCGCCCTGGTCAGAGCCTGGCCCTCACCATCGCGGCGCGCCTGGGGTTGGCGCCCGAGCTCATCGCCCGGGCCCAGGATCACCGCGCCGAGCACGCCGCCCGGCTCGCCGAGCTGCTCGCCCGCCTCGACGAGCACTCCCGCTCCGAGGCGGAACGGGTACGCGCCATCGAGGGCCGGGAGCAGGAGGCGGTGGCACGCCTGGCCGCTGCCCGGGAAGCCGAGGCGGCCGCGCAGCGTCAGTCGCGGGATCTCATCGGTCGGGCCAAGGCGGAGGCCGCCCAGCTGCTGGCCGACATCCGGCGCGCGGTGGCCGCCGAGTGGGAACGGCTCAAACGCTCCGAGCGGACGCGGCGCGACCTCGAGCAGAGCCGCCAGCGGATCAACCAGCTGGCTGCTCGCGTCGCGCCACACGCGAACCCGGCCCCCGGCAGCCCCGAGGCGCTCGTGCCGGGGGCGAGCGTCACCGCCGAGCACCTCGGCCTGCGCGGGGAGCTCATCGCCATCGCCGGCGAGACGGCCACCGTACGCGCCGGTACGGTGACCCTGCGGGTGCCGCTGGGGGCCCTCCGCCCGGCGGAAGCTCCCGCCCCGGACGGCGATCGCGCGGCCGGCGCCTCCATCGCCCCCACCCGGGGGACAATCCGGCTGCCTCAGAAAATGGGCGTGGGGTCCGAGCTGCTCCTGCTGGGGCGGACCACCGACGAGGCGCGCGAGCTGGTGGAGCAGTACCTCGACGACGCGTTCATGGCGGGGCTGCCGACGGTCCGCCTCATCCACGGCAAGGGCACTGGCGCGCTGAGGAAGGCGGTACGCGATCTCCTCGCGGGCCACCCTCTGGTCGAGTCCTATCGCGACGGGCAGCCGTCCGAGGGCGGCGCGGGGGCCACCGTCGCCGCGCTCAAGGTGGGCGCGTGACGACGACCGCCCGGGAGATCGGTTGATGGCTGGTTATTCACCCGCGCTGCTCGACGACATCCGCGCCGGCGTCGATCTCGTCGACCTCATCGGCCGGTTCGTGAATCTCAGGAAGGCGGGGGTGAACTGGAAAGGCCTGTGCCCGTTCCACGCCGAGAAGACCCCCTCGTTCATGGTCAACCCGCGGAAGGGGATCTTCCACTGCTTCGGCTGCGGCGTGGGCGGCGACGCCTTCAGCTTCCTCATGCGTCAGGACCGGCTCTCGTTCCCCGAGGCCGTGCGCGCGCTGGCCAAGACTGCAGGCGTGGCGCTGCCCGAGGAGCGCGCTGCCTCGCCCGCGGACTCCGGGCGGGAAGAGCTGTTCAAGATCGTGGAGCTGGCGGCCCGGTTCTACGCGGACGCCCTCTGGAAGCCCGGCGGCGAGCGCGCCCGGGACTACCTCGCCAAGCGCGGCATCGACCCCGAGGTCGCCCGGCGCTTCGGGCTCGGCTATGCGCCGGAGGGCTGGGACGCGCTGCTGGCCTTCATGCGCGCCGAGCGCGTCGCCGCCGAGGGGCTCGAGACGGCAGGCCTGGTGCTGCCCCGGCAGGGGGGCGGCGGCTTCTACGACCGCTTTCGGGGGCGCTTGATCTTCGCTATCCGCGACGTTCAGGGTCGCGTCGTCGCGTTCGGCGGCCGCGCGTTCGGCGATGAGCAGCCCAAGTACCTTAACTCCCCGGAGACGCCCATCTACACGAAGGGCAACCTCCTCTACGCCATCGATCTGGCACGGGGGACGATGCGTGAGCGGAACCGCGCGCTCCTCGTCGAGGGATACGTCGATTGCCTCATGGCGCACCAGCACGGCTTCACCGAGACCGTTGCCGCGCTGGGCACGGCGTTCACCCCCGCTCAACTCGGCATCTTGCGGCGGTACTGCGAGGAGGTCGTGACCTTCTTCGACGCCGACGCGGCCGGCCAGAAGGCGGCAGAGCGCGCCGCCGAGCTGCTGGAGCCGAGCGACGGCGGCGCGGCCTGGGCGATCAACCGCACGGGCGCGTTCGAGACAGGTGCACCCTTCCGGCTGAAAGTCGCCCTCCTGCCGCCGGGCCACGACCCCGACACCTTCCTGCGCGAGTACGGCGCCGCCGCCCTGACCTCCCGGATCGAAGCCGCGCGGAGCCTGCTCGGCTACGCGCTCGATCGCGCCGTCGCCGATCCCGACGGGGCCACCGGGGCGCGGGCCCGCGCGACGGCGTTTGCCCGCGTCGCGCTGATGCTGGCCAAGGTGGGCGACGCGGAGGAAGCCGTGGCGCTCTCGCGCGAGGCCGCCGCCAAGCTGGGGGTGGACCCCACCCAGCTCTGGATCGAGGCCCAGCGGCTGCAGTCCGCCCTGCGCAAGCCGGGCGCGGCCCCGCGGCCCGCGCCCACGTCAGCCGGGCGCGCCGAGGATCGCGCCCTCGTCCGCCTCCTGCTGCACCACGACGCGGCGCGCCCGGCGCTGCTGCCGCTGATCGAGGAGAGCGAGCTGGGCGGCGAGGCGGTGCGCGCCATCGTCGCCGCGCTCAAGGCTCGCGCCGACGCGCCCGCCGAAAGCCTCACGACCGACCTCGACGACACGGCCCGTAGCCTGCTCGCCGCGCTCCTCGTCGAGGAGGACGCGCATGGCGGAAGCGATCCCCAGGCGAGCACCGCCGATTTCCAGCGGCGCCTCGAGCTGGCCCAACGCCTCCGGCGCATTCGCGAGGTCAGTCGGCGTATCGCCGAGGCGCAGGCCGCCGACGCCACGCAACCCCCGCTCGTCGAGGACCTCCGCCTGCTCGACCGCGAGGGGCGCGAGGTGCACGCGAGCACGCTCGGCGTCGCCCCGGCGCACCACCCGGGACCCGAGGGGTCCCCAAGGAGCCCAGACGCATGAGTGAAGAACCAAAGATCGAGGAGCTCGACCGCCTGATCTCGATGGGCAAGCAGAAGGGCTTCCTCACCTACGACGAGGTGAACGACGCCCTCCCGTCGGACATCGTGTCGCTCGATCAGCTCGACGACATCATGATGATGTTCGGCGCGATGGACATCGAGGTGGTCGACTCCGCCAAGGCGGCGCGCCTGCCCTCCGAGGTCCAGCGTGGAGTTCCGGCCGAGGAGCCAGACGAGGAGGGGCCGGAGCCGATCGACCTCACGCCCGGCCCGGTCGGCCGGACCGAGGACCCCGTCCGGCTCTACCTGCGCGAGATGGGCCGTGTCGCCCTGCTCACGCGCGAGGGTGAGATCGCGCTGGCCAAGCGCATCGAGGAAGGCAAGAACCAGGTCGCCAACGCGATCCTCAGCACCAACCTGGCGCTCGAGCGGTTCCGCGAGCTGCGCGAGCAGCTCCGGCGGGCCGACATCTCCGTCAAGGAGGTCGTCGACGTCAACGAAGAGGAGTTCACCGAAGAGAAAGAGGTGGAGCTGACGCGCCAGGTCGTCAACGCCTTTGGCGGGGTCGATCGGCTCCTCCGCGAGCGCGACAAGCTGGTGGAGCAGGCCAAAAAGCTCCGGGCCAAGTCGCCCGGCAAAAAGAGGGCGAGAGGCCGGGAGCCGGCCTGGAAGAAGCTGGAGGGACGGGCGCAAGGGCTGCAGCGCCGGGTTCTGGACAAGCTTCGCACGCTGAGCATCGGCAACCAGATCATCGACCGCGAGGACCCCGACCCCGGGCGCCGGGGGCTCGTGCAGCGGCTGCGCGACCTGGTCGAAGACATCGAGCGGGCCGAGCGGGTGATCGATCTGTGGACCAACGGGAACAGCAAGTCGAAGGAGGAGCGGCAGAACCTCCTGTTCGTCTCGTTCCGCGAGCCGGCCACCAACGGCGCCAACGGCGTCAACAGCGATCTCCACCTGAAGGCCGCCAAGAAGTTCCCCACCCTCAAGCAGCAGCAGATCTGGGTCGCTCAGCAGGAGATCAAGGCCGCCGAGGCGCGCGCCAACGCTCGGGCCGACGAGATCAAGCGCGTCATGGCCATCATCAAGCAGGGTCAGCAGAAGGCCGCCCAGGCGAAGAAGGAGATGGTGGAGGCGAATCTGAGATTGGTCATCTCGATCGCAAAGAAATATACGAACCGCGGCCTTCAGTTCCTCGACCTGATCCAGGAGGGCAACATCGGCCTCATGAAGGCCGTGGACAAGTTCGAGTACCGCCGGGGCTACAAGTTCTCGACTTACGCGACCTGGTGGATCCGCCAGGCGATCACCCGCGCCATCGCCGATCAGGCGCGCACGATCCGTATCCCCGTGCACATGATCGAGACCATCAACAAGCTCATCCGGACGTCCCGTCAGCTCGTCCAGGAGCTGGGACGCGAGCCGACCCCCGAGGAGATCGCGACGAAGATGGAAGTGCCCGTCGACAAGGTGCGCAAGGTCCTCAAGATCGCGCAGGAGCCCATCTCCCTGGAAACACCCATCGGCGAGGAGGAGGACAGCCACCTGGGCGACTTCATCGAGGACAAGCAGGTGGTCTCACCGGTCGAGTCGATCATCAGCCTCAGCCTCCGCGAGCAGACCAACAAGGTCCTGAACACGCTCACGCCGCGCGAGGAGAAGGTCCTCCGGCTGCGGTTCGGGCTCTCCGACGGCTGCGAGCACACGCTGGAGGAGGTCGGCCAGGATTTCGCTGTCACCCGCGAGCGCATCCGCCAGATCGAGGCCAAGGCCCTGCGCAAGCTGCGGCATCCCTCGCGGTCGAAAAAACTCCGGAGCTTCCTGGAATCGTGATGTACGCTGAGCGATCCCGGGGAACTTTTCGGGCCCATAGCTCAACGGTAGAGCAACCGGTTCATACCCGGTCGGTTCCTGGTTCGAGTCCAGGTGGGCCCACCATTGGCGCAGGGGCGGCGCGCATGGAGACGACGTGTCCGAGCTGCAGACGCTGATCCACCTCCAGGAATATGACGCCCGCATCGCGGGCCTCGAAGCCGAAGTGGCCCGTCTCCCCAAGCAGATCGAAGCGCTCCAGGCCTCGCTGGTGGAAGCCAAGAAGGCGGTGGACACCATCAAGGCGCGGCTGGACACCACCCGGAAAGAGCTGCGGGCGAAGGAAAAAGACCTCGACGACATCGGCGTCAAGCGCGCGAAGTCGGAGGCGCGGCTCTACGAGGTGAAGACCAATACGGAGTACTCCGCCGTGCTGGCCGAGATCGAGAACATCAAGGCCCTGAAGGGGCGGACCGAGGAGGAGATCCTGGCGCTGATGGAGCGACAGGAGAGCCTCGCCCTCGAGATCCGCGAGGCGGAGGCCCGCCACCGGACCCGCGAGGAGCAGGCGCGACGAGACGAAGCGGTCATTCGCCAGAAGCTGTCGGCCGCCGAGCAGGAGCTGGAAGGCGTGCGGGGGGAGCGGGCCTCGCTGGCCCGCGAGCTGCCGCGCGGCGTGCTGGGCGACTACGAGCGCATCCTCAAGGCGCGCGGCGGCCTGGCCGTCGTCGCCGTGTCGAGCACCGCCGTGTGCGGCGGGTGTCGCGTCGGCATCCGGCCGCAGGCCGTCCAGGAGCTGCGCGCAGCGCAGGATCTCCTCCACTGCGAGAGCTGCGGTCGCTTCCTCTTCTGGCAGGAACCCGCCTGATGATCCTCGGAGGGGGGCTCCGCCCCCCATCCGTTTCGGAGGGGGCCTGACGGCCCCCTCCGCGATCCCTGGTCGGAAGGGGCCTCACGGCCCCCTCCGAACCACCCCAAAGGAGGCGCGGGTCAAGCCCGCGCTCGAAACGGCCCGTCCGCGCGCGCGCCCGCCCTCTGTTGAGCGTGAGGTCATCGTCTACACGGACGGCGCCTGCGCCGGCAACCCGGGCCCCGGGGGCTGGGCGGCCATCATCATCGACGGCGATGACGAGCGGACCGTCTCGGGGGCCGAGCCGAAGACCACCAACCAGCGCATGGAACTCACCGCCGCCATCGAGGGGCTCGCCGCGATTCCCGGCCGCCGGCGCGTGCGCCTGCACAGCGACAGCGCCTACCTCGTCAACTGCTTCCACGACCGCTGGTGGGAACGCTGGGAGCGCAACGGCTGGATCGGGACCGACAAGAAACCCGTCGTCAACCGCGACCTCTGGGAGCGCCTGCTCGCGCAGACCCGACGGCACGACGTCGTCTGGGTGAAGGTGGCCGGCCACAGCGGCGATGCGCTGAACGAGCGCGTCGACCGCCTCGCGCGTCAGGCCATCGCCTCCCTCACCAGGTCCACGTTCTGACCCGGCTCGACTGGGCGGCCCGGCTCGCCATCCTGGCGCGCCGGCGCGTATACTGAAGGTCGCGCCAGAGAAGGCCGGATGGTCGCCGGCCGCGGTGACGCGGCGGGAGGAAAGTCCGGGCTCCGCAGGGCAGGGTGCTGGGTAACACCCAGGGGGGGCGACCCCACGGACCAGTGCCACAGAAAAGAGACCGCCGCTTCTTCGGACTCTCGAGAGCGGAGGAGCGGTAAGGGTGAAACGGTGAGGTAAGAGCTCACCAGCGGCGCGGGTGAC
>MNEF01000036.1 GCA_001917535.1 Candidatus Rokubacteria bacterium 13_1_40CM_69_27 | reverse complement strand
ACTTACGTCACCGACGAGCGCAAGAAGATGACGCTCACGCAGCTGGTCGACGCCCTCGACGACCAGCACCGCCGCGTCTTCGCGTACCTCAACCCGCTGTCCGACGCGGACCTCCAGCAGCGCAAGGCGCGCATCCCGTTCTTCAAGCAGTTCATGGGCACCGACGAGATCCCGATGGCCAGGTACGTCGGCGCCCTGTTCGACTTCCACTGGAACGACCACGCCGGCCAGCTGGCCAAGATCCGCAAGGCGGCCGGTCTGCCGGCGGCGACCTGACGCTCACTTGATCGCGCGACTCCACAGGGGTGACAGCCAGCCGTCGTGGAGGAGGGCGCGGATCTCGCGGAGCAGGAGGTCACCCAGGCCGAGGTGCTCGAGCGCGCGGCTGCGGCCGGAGAGTGGGCGTCCCAGCAGCGCGCCGAAGGTCAACCGGAGCCCGGTGGTCGCCGGTGACTCCACGCTCACCGTCCGCGCGGCCGACTCGAAGAGGGACAGGCCCAGCGCGACATCCTCGGTCACGTAGCGGTGGTCGAAGGTCAGGGTCTCGTTCCAGAGCCCGCTGGCCGTGAGCTTCGCCTTGGCCCCGGCGCCGTACAGCCCCTCGGCGGCGCGCGCCTCGTCGTAATAGGTCGCCTGCTCGTAGTGCGGGGCCGGATAGCCCCACCCTTTTCGCGCGGCCACGCGCTCGGCGTCGACAGCGTCGATGAGGCGCCGCGCGCTGGGCGTGGTGCCGGCGGCGTGGATGTCGAAGCCCCCCCGATCGATCGTGCCGGCGTTGAGGAGGACGAGCGGCGGATGGAGGACGGGCCCGGCGTTGGTGAGCGCCGCGTCCAGCGCGTCGAGGCACGGGCGCACGGAGGGAAAAAGCTCGACAATCTTCGCCAGCGCCGCCGAGGCTCGCGCGGCGGGAAGCACGCCGGTCGGGAGATTGGCGGCGCGGACGGGCGCCTTCACCGCGGTGGGGCCGGTCTTGCGCGCGAGGTACGGCAGCGTGCCGGTCTCGGCGATCGCGTACGGCAGGCGGCCGCCGGCACGCGCGATCTCCCGGGCCAGCACGTAGGCGCCGAGCGTGCCGGGTGTGAGGAGCACGATCTGGCGCTCGCCCAGATGGGGCGCCAGGCGCTTGGCGAGGTCCTCGTGGCTGGTGGCGGGCAAGGGCGCGATGATCACCTCGGCCCCGGCGACGGCCTCGGCGATGTTCCCCGTGACGAGCGCCAGCGAGGCCTTGCCCTGCCGGCCCTCGGCGACCAGGGTGATGCCACCGGCCGCGCGCACCGCCGCCAGGTCGCTCTCCGAGCGCCGCCAGAGGCTCACCGCGTGGCCGGCCAGCGCGAGGTCCGCCGCCGTCGCGTAAGCGCCGTTCCCGCCGCCGAGCACCGCGAGTTTCACTTGATGACTCCGGTCCGGCGAAGAGCAGCGATCCGCTCGGGCGGGTATTTGAGCAGGTCTCGGAGCACGGCGTCGGTGTGCTCGCCGAGCCCCGGTGGCGGCGCGACCTCGAGCCCCATCCGCCCGTCCACCTTGACGGGCGTACCCAGGGTGGGAATGGCGCCGTGGCGGGGGTGCGGAAGGTTGACGACCATCCGTCGCTCCCGGATCTGCGGGTCGGAGAGCACCCGGTCCACGGTCAGGATCGGGGTGGCCGGCACGCCCTCGGCATGCAGGCGCGCGAGCCAGTCGTCGGTCGTGCGCGAGGCGAAGATCGCTTCGACCAGCGGCATGAGGACGTCGCGACTGGCGACGCGGTCGCGGTTGGTGGCGAAGCGTTGATCGTGCTCCCACCCGGGCCGCTCGACGGCCAGACAGAAGCCGCGCCAGAACTTCTCGGCGAAGATGGCGACGATGAGATGCCCATCGCGCGTGGCCAGCGCCTGGTAGGGCACGACGGAGGCGTGCCCCGAGCCCTGCGGCCCGGGCACGCGCCCGTCGGCCCAGAAGTACTGGGCGACGTACGTCAACAGGGAGGCCTGGCAGTCCAGGAGCGAGAGATCGATGTGGGCGCCCCGGCCCGTCGCCTGGCGTTGGAAGAGCGCCGCCGCGACGGCGAACGCGCCGAACATGCCGCCGGCCAGATCGCCCATGGGCAGCCCCATCCTCACCGGCCGCCCGCCCGGCTCCCCGGTAAGGCTCATGGCTCCGCCCATGGCCTGCAGCGCCAGATCGAAAGCCGGCCAGTCGCGGTAGGGGCCCTCCTGCCCGTAGGCGGAAATCGAGCACAGGACCAGGCGCGGGTTCAGCGCGGCGAGCCCCGGATACTCGCAGCCCAGACGCTCCAGGACGCCGGGCCGGAAGTTCTCCCACACGACGTCGGCGGCGCGGACCAGATCGCAGAAGACCTGGCGGCCGGCCTCGCGCGTGAGATCGATCGCCACCGACTTCTTGTTGCGGTTGATGGAAAGGAAGTAGGCGCTCTCGCCTCCGGGCAGGAAGGGCGGGCCCATGACGCGCATGGGGTCGCCGCCGTCCGGCTCCTCGATCTTGATGACCTCGGCGCCCATGTCGGCCAGCAGCATCGCGCCGTAGGGTCCCGCCAGCATGCGCGAGAGGTCGAGCACCCGCACGCCTTCGAGCAGCCTCATGCGCGGTGGCGGGCCTCGAGCGCGGCGCGAACCGCCGCGGGCGTGATCGGCAGCTCGGTGAAGCGCACGCCGATGGCGTCCTTCACGGCGTTGGCGACGGCGGCGGACACGGGGATGGTGCCGGACTCGCCGAGCCCCTTGGCGCCGAACGGGCCCTCGGCGTCCACGCTCTCGATGAGCCGGACGACCAGCTCCGGCATGTCGTCAGAGCGGAGGATCGCGTAGTCCATGAAGGTCGAGGTCAGCACCTGGCCCTCCCGGACGACGAGCCTCTCGCTGAGCGCGTAGCCGAGCCCCATGTGGATGCCGCCGTGGATCTGCCCCTCGGCGGCGAGCGGGTTGAGCGCGCGGCCGACGTCGTGGGCCGAGACCACCTTCCGCACCTCGATCTTCCCCGTCGCCTCGTCGACGTCGAGGAGCACGGCCTGGGCGGCGAAGCCGTAGGCCGCCGACACGTTGCCCCGCAGGTCCTTGCCCAACATCTCGGTGGGCGGGTCGTAGAACGCCTCGGCCACCAGCGTCTGTCCGCCCTCGCGCAGGTGGCCGGCCCGCACCACGCGCTCGTACGGCAGGCGGCGCCCGGGCTCGCTCCTGACGAATACCCAGCCCTCCCTGATGTCCAGCCGGTCGGCGGGCTCCTCCAGCGGCCCGGCGGCGAGAGCCAGGAGCTCCGCCCGCAGCCTCTCGGCGGCCTGCCGGGCCGCGTTGCCGGCGATGAACGTCGTCCGGCTCGCGTGAACGCCGACGTCCCAGGGCTTCACCGCGGTGTCGGAGTTCACCACCTCGACGCGGTCGAGCGGGATCCCCAGCGTCTCGGCCACGATCATCGCCAGCACCGTCTCGGAGCCTTGTCCGATCTCGCTGGCGCCGGTGAGCAGCGAGACCTTGCCGAAGTCGTCGAGCTTCACGATAGCCCCGCATCCGTCCGAGCGGTAGATCCGAGCCCCGCCCCCGACGTGGAACATCGCGGCGTACCCCACGCCCCGCCTCCAGCCCGAGCGGAGCGGGGGCCGAAGCGTGGCGATCTCCTGGGCGACGGCGTCGAGGCACGCGGTCATCGCGCACGACGTGATCACGAAGCCCTGAGGGGTGACGTCGCCCGACGTCACCGCGTTGCGCCGCCGGAGCTCCAGGGGATCGAGGCCCAGGCGGTCGGCGAGGTCGTCCATCTGGGACTCGACGGCGAAGGTGGACTCGAGGTTGCCGTAGCCGCGCATCGAGCCCGAGTACGGGTTGTTGGTGTAGACGATCGTCGTGTCGAAGCGGACGTTCGGGCACCGATAGAGCCCGGCCACCGTCGCCAGCATCACGTAAGGTGTCGTCGAGCCCCAGGAGACGTAGGCGCCGTTGTCGATGGTCACGTGCGCGTCGCGGGCCAGGAGCCGGCCATCGGCCGCCGCCGCCGTCCGCAGGCGGATCGCGCAGGCCTCGCGCGTCGGGCACGCGAGGAACTCCTCCACGCGGTCGAACTCGATCTTCACCGGCCGCCGCACCTGGCGGGCCAGCAGCGCCGCGATGACGTCGATCGGATAGAGATCGAGACCGCGTCCGAAGTTGCCGCCGACCGGCGGCTGGATGACGCGCACCCGGTCACCGGTGATGCCGAGCGCCGCCGCCACGTCGCGCTGGTAGAGAAACGGCACCTGCGTGGTCGTCCACATGGTGAGGCGCCCCTGCGGGCCCCAGTCGGCGATCGCCACCATGGTGCCCAGGCAGGCGGGGGTGACGAAGTTCAGCCAGTACTCCCCCTCGACGACGGCGGCGGCCTCGGCGAAGGCCCGGTCGACGTCGCCGTGCGCGAACTGATAGCGGAGCGACGTCAGGTTCGTGCCCAGCTCCTCGTGGACGAGCGGCGCGCCCGGGCGCAGCGCCTCCCGGGGATCGAAGACGCCGGGGAGCTCCTCGTACTCGACCTCGATCAGCGCCAGCGCCTCCTCGGCGATGACAGCGGTCTCGGCGGCGACGGCGGCGACCTCGTCACGGACGCAGCGCACCTTGCCCCGCTTGAGCGCGGAGTGGTCCTTGGCGAAGCCGAACGGGTGCTGCTCCACCTCGTCCCCGGTCACGACGGCGAGGACGCCGGGCAGCGCGCGGGCCCGGGTGGGATCGATCCTGACGATGCGCGCGTGCGGGTGCCTCGCGCGCAGGATCTTGCCGTGGGCCATGCGCGGCAGCTCGAGGTCGTGGAGATAGCGCGTCCGCCCGGTCACCTTCTCGACGCCGTCGCGCTTGGGGACCGCCTTGCCGATGATGCTGAACCCGGACGTCACCGTGGTGACTCCGCCAGGCGGGCGCACGGGCGGGCGGGGCCTGTCCGGGTCGCGGCCCCCATCCGGCATCGCTGTCGGCGCCTCACGTTGCGGGCGAGTCGAATCGACCCGCAGCGACCGGCGTGGAATCCGGCGCCCTCCGCGCGACGTGCCACGGGCTGCTGGCGGATGGGAGCCGCTCCCCCGCCACCCGCCCGCCCGTGCCCCCCCTGGCCGCGGTCACCATCAGAACTTTACCGGCTCTTTGTGTTCGCCGAAGACGGTTTTCATCGCGTCGGCGATCTCGCCCAACGTCGCGTACGATTTTACGGCCGCCATGATCGGGTCCATGAGGTTGCCGGGCCCGCGCGCCTCGTCGGTGAGCCGGCGGAGCGCAGCTGCCACCGCGCCGTTGTCGCGTTGGCGGCGCAGGCCCTGGAGCTTGGCGATCTGGGCCTGGGCGACCCTGGGGTCGAACGTGTAGAGCTCCACGCCCCGGTCGGCCTCGGCGGGCCGGTCGCCGACGTGGCAGTTGACGCCGACCTTCTTGATCTCGCCGGCGGCGAGCTTCTGCTCGAAGAGATAGGCCTGCCGAGCCACCTCGGCCTGGATGGCGCCCGTCTTCACCGCCTCCACGATGCCGCCCATGCGCTCGACGTGCGCCAGCTCCTCCAGAATCTTCTCCTCCATCTGGTTGGTGATCGCCTCCACGAAATAGGAGCCGGCCAGCGGATCCACCGTATCGGCCGCGCCCGATTCCTCGGCGCAGATCTGCATCGTCCGGAGCGCGATGAGCTGGGCCTTGGCCGAGGGGATGGTGTAGGCCTCGTCGTAGGTGGGCAGCGCCATCGTCTGGGCCCCGGCCAGCGCGGCGGCCAGCGCGATGTAGGCGCCGCGGACGATGTTGTTCTCCGGCTCCTGGACCGTGAAGGCGGAGCCGCCGCCGCCGATGAGGCTGCGGAACATCCAGGACTTGGAATTCTGGGCGCCGAAGCGCTCGCGCATCATCCGGGCATAGAGCCGGCGGCCGGCGCGGAACTTCGCCACCTCCTCGAAGATCTTCCCCCAGCAGGTGAAGTTGAAAGAGATGCGCGGCGCGAAGTCGTCCACGTCCATCCCGCGCGCGAGCATCAGCTCGACGTAGGCGGCGGCGATAGCCAGGCCGTAGGCCATTTCCTGGGCGGTGGTGCAGCCGGCTTCCCGGATGTGATACCCGCAGACCGACACGGGATTGGAGCGCGGGTAATGCCGGGCCGAGAACTCGATCAGGTCGGCGACGAGCCGGAGCGAGGGCTCGACCGGATAGACCCAGGTGCCGCGGGCGATGAACTCCTTGAGGATGTCGTTCTGCGGCGTGGTCACGACGCGATCGGCCGCCGCCCCCTGCTTCTCGGCCAGGGCGTAGTACATGGCGGTGATGGGCGCAGCCATGCCGTTGATGGTGAGCGAGACGCTGACGCGGTCGAGAAGGATGCCGGCGAAGGCCTCCTCCATGTCGGCGAGCGAGTCGACGGCCATGCCCACCATGCCCACCTCGCCCTCGGCGCGTGGGTGATCGGAGTCGAGACCTAATTGAGTTGGCAGGTCGAAGGCGACATTCAGTGCATCTTGCCCATGGGCCATCAAGTATTTGAATCGAGCATTCGTTTCCATCGGGGTCCCCAAGCCGATGTACTGCCGCATGGTCCACAGGCGCTCGCGGTACATGTGCGGGTGGATCCCGCGCGTGTACGGATACTCGCCCGGCCGGCCGACGTCCCGCGCGAAGTCGCGGCCCGCGAGATCCTCCGGCCCGTAGACCGGCTTGACCGGAATGCCCGCGTGCAGGATGACCTCTTTCATGATCGACGCGCCTCCTTGGTAAAGGCCGCCACGACCTCGGGCAGTGGCGTGCCCATCGGAAAGACGCGGTGCACGCCCCCGGCCAGCAGCGCCTCCACGTCCCGGGGCGGGATGATGCCGCCCACGACCACCTTGATGTCCGACGCGCCCTGGGCCTTGAGACCTTCGAGCACCCGGCGCGACAGCGGCAGATGGGCGCCGGACAGGATGCTGAGGCCGATCACGTCCACGTCCTCCTGGATCGCCTCCTGCACGATCTCCTCCGGCGTCCGCTTGAGCCCGGTGTAGACGATCTCGATCCCGGCGTCGCGCAGCGCGTGGGCGATGACCTTGGCGCCGCGGTCGTGGCCGTCGAGCCCCGGCTTGGCGATGAGCACCTTCACGGTTCCTCGGAGGGGGGCTCCGCCCCCCTTCCGAAACCCCTGGTCGGAGAGGGCCTCGCGGCCCCCTCCGAACCTCCCCGATGGATTGCGCGGGCAAAGCCCGCGCTCGACGCCGGCGCTCGAACGAGCGCCGCGCCGGGCCAGCGCGCAGCAGTCGACACCGAGAGTTTCACGTCCGGCACTCCAACACCACGATGCGGCCGCGCACCCGCCCACCGTCGATCCGGAGCCGTCCGACCGCCACCGGGAGCTTGAAGCGACGCGGGCCCGCGCTCCCAGGATTGAAGAAGAGCACCTCGCCGCGCTCCTCCCGGCGTGGCCGATGCGAGTGGCCCGAGATCACCGCGGCGAATCCCGCCCGGTGGGGATCGAGGTCGAGCTCCTTGACATCGTGGAGCACGTAGAGCACCACGCCGGCCAGCTCGAGGACCCCGGTGAGCGGGAGCTTCTCCGCCCAGGCGCCGCGGTCGTTGTTGCCCCGGACGGCCGTCACCGGCGCCAGGGCCGCCAGCGCCTCCAGCACCTCCGGTGATCCGACGTCGCCGGCATGAACGATGGCGTCGGCACCCCGCAGCGCGGCGACGGCCTCGGGCCGGAGGAGGCCATGCGTGTCGGAGATCACGCCCACGTTCCAGATCTTTCCGATTGCGCCCGTCATACCGGAGTGAACGCGGGCAGCCAGCGCGGGTGGCCCTGGGGGTCGTCGCCGACGCGCAGGGGCTTGAGACTCACGCGCTGACCGATCGCAATTTGGGATGGATCGCCATCCACGATGATCGAGAACACGCGATGGCCATCGACCTCGACGATGGCGAAAACCCGTGGACCATCGAAGCCCACCGGAAGGCCCGTGGCTTGAACCGTGAACGCGTGCACGGTGCCCGCGGACGGTAGGTCCACCCAGTCGAACCGGTCGGAGCAGCACTCCGCGCAGAAAGCCCGCGGCGGCCACGCCGTCCGGCCGCATCCGGCGCAGCGGGTCGTGCTGAGCCGTCCCTGGCCTAACCGCGCGTAGAACTCGTGCAGCTTGTTGTGGTCGGCCGACTCGAGGGGGAACGGATCGACCGCCCGGAAGTAGGTCATGCCATCTCCCCTGCGATCACGACGCCTGGCGCCCGTAGATCATCACGACGTGCTCGCCCATGCCGCTGTTGTTGTGGGTGAGCCCGATCGAGGCCTCGGGGACCTGGCGGGCGCCGGCCTCGTCGCGGAGCTGGACGAAGATCTCCGCCGCCTGGGCCACGCCCGTCGCGCCCAACGGATGCCCGCAGCCGATGAGGCCACCGCGGGGGTTGACGACGACGTCGCCGCCATAGTCGCTGCGCCCGGCGGCGACGAAGGTGCCGGCCTCACCCTTGGGGCAGAAGCCCAGCTCCTCGTAGGCGATCAGCTCGGCGATGGCGAAGCAGTCGTGGACCTCGGCCACGTCCACGTCCCCGGCCGTGATCCCGGCCATGCGGTAGGCGCACTCGGCGGCGCGCTGGAGGGCCGGCCAGTGGGCGTAGTCCTCGGGCAGCGACGTGAGCTGGAAGCCGTCCAGCGCCTGGCCGGTGCCGCGGATCCAGACCGGGGTGTCGGTGAGGTCGCGCGCGCGCTCCTCGCTGGCGACGATGACGGCGGCGGCGCCGTCGGTGATCGGCGAGCACATGAAGAGCCGGAGCGGGCTCGAGATCATGCGCGAGCACAGCACCTGATCGAGGGTCGCGCCCTTGTTGAAGTGCGCGTTGGGATTCTTGGCGGCGTGATTGTGGTTCTTCACGCCGACCAGCCCGAGCTGCTCTTCCGTCGTTCCGTACCGGGTCATGTGCCGCTGGGCGGCCAGCGCGAAGCACGGCGGCGCTGTCAGCCCGAAGGCGGCCTCCCACTCCCGGTCCACGCCGGTGCCCATGTTGAAGATCGCCTCCTCGCTGGTGGGCTGGGTGAGCTTCTCGACCCCCAGCACCATGACCAGGTCGGCGAGGCCGGCCGCGATGAACGCGTAGGCGTAGCGGATGCCGACGGTTCCCGACGCACACATGTGTTCCGTGCGGGCGCTGAGCGCGCTCGGCCTGATCCCGAGCGCCTCGGCGGCCAGCGAGGAGATGTGGCTCTGGAACGCCGTGCGCTCCGGCATGACCGAGCCCACCACCAGCCCCTCCAGGTCCTTGGGCCTGAGCCCGGGCGCGGAGTCGAAGCAAGCCTTGCCCGCTTCCCAGATGAGGTCGCGGTAGGTCGCCTGGCGCACGCCGAACTTCCCGACCCCCGCGGCGACGAGCGCGACCTTTCTCATGGCAGCGTCCTCCTAGGCAAACGCCTGGCCCCGATCCCAGTCCAGATCGCGCCCGATCACCACGCGCAGAATTTCCGAGGTTCCGCCGCCCGGCAGCAGGAAGCGCGCGTCCCGGAAGTACCGCTGGACGGGGTACTCCATGGCCAGCCCGTAGGAGGCGAAGATCCGCGACGCCTCATCGGTAACGCGCACGGCCATCTCGGAGGCCAAGAGCTTGGTCATCGCCGCCTCCCGGACGATCGCCCGGCCGGCGTCAATGGCTCCCGCCGCCTGGTAGGTCATGAGCGTCGCCGCGTGGAGCGACGTCAGCATGTCGGCGAGCTTGAACGCGATCGCCTGGTGCTCGACGATCGGCTGGCCGAAGGCTTGGCGCTCCCGGGCGTACTTCAGCGCGGCGTCGTAGGCGGCCCGGCCCAGCCCGACCGAGAGCGCCGCGGTCATGACGCGGATCTCGGACAGGATCGTCCCCACCTTCTCCGCGCCCCCGGTCTCGCCGCCCAGCAGATGCTCGGCCGGCACCTCCACGTCGTCGAGCAGGATCTCCCCCGTCTCCGACGCCCGCACCGACATCTTGTCGATCTTCCGGCCCAGCGTGATCCCCCGCATCGTCGCCCGATCGAGGAGGAAGAGCGCGATGTTCTTCAGGCCGCGCTCGGCCGACGTCTTGGCGGCCACGGTCAGCAGGTCGGCCACCGGCGCGTTGGTCACCCAGGTCTTGGCCCCGCGCAGCACGTACCGGTCGCCGCGCCGCTCGGCGCGCGTGGTGATGTTGGCCACGTCCGAGCCGGCGTTCGGCTCCGTCAGCGCGAAGGTCGCCACCAGGTCGCCGCGGAGAGCCGGGACGAGGTAGCGCCGGTGGAGGTCATCGGAGCCGTACCTATAGATGAAGGAGGTGCCCATGAGCGACTGCATCGCGGCCGCCGCCGCCAGCGACATCGAGCCCCGCGCCAGCTCCTCGGCCAGCAGGCAGTAAGTCACCATGTCGGCGTCGGCGCCGCCGTACCTCTCCGGATAGCGGAGGCCGAACCAGCCCAGCTCGCCCACGCGCGAGAAGAGCGCCTTGGGAAACTCCGCGCTCTCGTCGATGGCCTGGGCGACCGGGACCACCTCGGTGTCGACGAAGCGCGCGACGGCCCGGCGGAACTCCTCCTGCTCGGGCGCGAACCGCATCATGGTCGCCGCCTGTCCGCACGCAGGCGCCGGGTCCCCTCGGCGTCCACCCGCAGATCGAGCCCGTGGCCGGTGATGACGACGCCGTACTCGGCGCCGGCGGCCTCGATCGAGACGTAGTCGTCCAGCACGTCCTCGAGGACCCGCGCGGGATCACGCTCGCTGGGGTCCCCGTAGCCGCCGGCGCCAGACTGCTGGAACGAGATGACGTCGCCATAGACGAACTCGCGGGACTCCTTGCCGTGGACCACCTGCTCACCCGGTCCGGGGTTGATCACCGTCCGCGCCAGCTTCCCAGGCTGCCCGCCGAAGAGGCCGTAGGGCGCGAACTTCTGGCGCTCGGAGAGATTCGTCAGCTGGCCCTCGTCGGCCAGGAAGCGCAGGTCGCGGCGGATGCCACAGCCGCCACGGAACTTCCCCGCTCCGGCCGAGTCCCGCGTGAGCTCGAAGCGCTCGACGACGATCGGCTGGTTGGCCTCCTGGGCCTCGACGGGGATGTTCGAAGCATTGAAGGCCGAAGCCATCGCCTCGCAGCCGTCCTTGGCGGCGCGCGCTCCCGTGCCCGAGAGTACCAGCTCGTAGGCGACGAACCGCCGGCTCCGCCCGCGGTCCCAGCCCCCGAAGGTCGGGTTGGCGAAGTGGGAGGACGCGGCGACGACGCGCTGGGGGAGCGCGGGGGCCAGGGCGCCGATGACCGCCTCGAAGGTGCGATAGCAGATGATGGCGCGCGGCCCGCCCCCCGCCGGGGGCCGCGGGTTGAGGAAGGAGCCCTCCGGCGCCTTCACCGTCATCGGGCGCAGGGCACCCTCGTTCATCGGGCCCCCGGGATCGGTGAGGCACTTCACGGCCGCGTACGAGTACGAGCGCGTGTAGTTGATGTAGGAGTTCATCCCCGAGGGCGTCTGGGGGCTGGAGCCTTCGTAGTCGATCACCATGGTGTCGCCGTCCACCCTGACGGTGACGAAGATGCGGAGCGGGTCGGTGCCCGGACCGTAGTCGTCGAGGAAGTCCTCGAAGGTGTAGACGCCGTCGGAGACCTGGCCGATGGCCGCCCGCATGTTGGCCTCGGACCGCGCGATGATCTCGTCCATCGCCGCGAAGACGGTCGGGCGGCCATAGCGCTCACAGAGCTCGATCAGCCTCAGCTCGCCCAGGCGCAGCGCGCTCCGCTGGGCCCGGAGGTCGCCCAGGACCTTCTCGGGCGTGCGCGTGTTGGCGGCGATGATGCCGACGACGCCTGCGTCCTCCGTGTATTCCTTCCAGACCTTCGTGGGCGGGATGCGGAGGCCCTCCTGGAAGTAGTCGAAGATGCCCTGGACGCCCTGGCTGCCCGGACGCTGCCCGCCGACGTCGGTGTGGTGCAGGATGTTCACGGTGAAGCCGACCAGCTCGCCCCGATGGAACGCCGGCTGCGTGATGAAGAAGTCCGGCAGATGGCCGGAGCCCAGCAGCGGATCATTGAGCAGGATGGCGTCGCCCGGTCGGAGCGTCTCGACCGGATGGGCGGCCAGCGCGTTCTCCACCGCGAACGACATCGCCCCCATGTGGCCAGGGCTGTAGGGGCCCTGGGCCACCATGCGGCCGGCGCGATCGAAGACGGCGACGGAGAAGTCCTGGCCCTCCCGCGCCTGCTCGGAGTACGCCGTCCGGTGCACCGTGGTGCCGACCTCCACCGCGATGGAGTGCAGCGCGCCCCAGATCACTCCGAGCGTGATGGAATCCAGCGGGCTCATGACGACGCGATCTGCACCACCAGGTTGGCGTACTCGTCGACCGTCGCCACGGCACCGGGCGGCAGCACCGTCGTCGACTCCCGTTCCTCGACGATCGCCGGCCCGGTGAGCGACATGCCAACGGCCAGACGATACCGATCGTACACCGGGCAGTCGACGTAGCCCCGCGCCTCCGGGAAGTAGGCCTTGCGGACCATCTTGCGCGGAGAGCCCCCGAGCTCCGACGGCGCCTTGGCCAGCGCCACCCGGAGGGCACCGCCCACCGCCGAGAGCTTCCAGGTGACGGCCTCCACCGGCTCGGCCAGGCTCGCGTAGCCGTAACGCGCGACGTACACCTCGTCGAAGCCCCGGCGGATCCGTTCGAGCGCGGCGGCGTCGAGGCGGCCCGACGGCACCGGCACCGTCAGCTCGTAGCCCTGGCCCACATACCGCGCGTCCGCCGAACGGGCGATCGCGATCTCCCCGGACACGGCCGACTCGCGCACCACCGCCAGCGCCTGCTGCGCCATCTCCTCGTACATGGCGGTGAGCGTCGCCGGGTCCACGGCATCGAGGCGCCGCACGTAGGTGCGGGCGACGTCGAACTTGACCTCGGCGGCGAGCAGGCCGATGGCCGCGGTGACCCCGGCGGCCGCCGGCAGGATCACGCGCGGGATGCCCAGGGCCTGGGCCAGCCGGCAGCCGTGCACCGGGCCCGAGCCCCCGAAGGCGACCAGCGTGAGGTCACGAGGGTCGCGCCCGCGCTCGATCGACACGACGCGGGTGGCCAGCTCCATGTTCGTATTGACGATCTGGTGAATGCCCCAGGCGGCCTCCTCGAGCGCGAGCCCGAGTGGGTGGGCCACGCGGTCCTCGATGGCGCGCGCGGCCGCGCCCACCGAGAGCTTCATCAGGCCTCCGGCGAAGAACTCCGGATTCAGATAGCCCAGGACGAGATCAGCGTCGGTGACCGTGGGCTCGACGCCGCCCCGTCCGTAGCAGACGGGGCCGGGCGTGGACCCCGCGCTCTCCGGTCCGACGGCGATGACGCCCAGCCGCGCGCGGGCCAGCGAGCCGCCGCCGGCGCCGATCTCGACGAGGTCGATGGCCTGGATGTTCATCGGCAGCCCGCTGTCCGGCACGTTGTTGACCCGGTGGAGCTCGAACGCCGTCGTGGTGGACGGCCGCCCCTTGTCGATGAGGGCGAGCTTGGCCGTCGTTCCGCCCATATCGAAGGCGATGAGATCGCGATGGCCCGCCAGCTCGCCGTAGGCGGCCGCCATCAGCGCGCCGGCGGCGGGACCCGACTCGATCATGCGCACCGGGTAACGCTCCATCGCCTCCGCCGTCGCGATGCCGCCGGACGACTGCATGACGAAGAGCCGGCCGCGGTAGCCGCGCGTCTTGAGCGCCACCTGGAGCGATCTCAGATATTCGCGGAGGGCCGTCATCACGTAGGCGTTGATGACCGTCGTCGACGTCCGCTCGTACTCGCGGAAGGTCGGCGACACCTCGTGCGACAGGGTGACCGCGACGCCGGGCGCCTCTTCGGCCACGAGCGTGGCCAGGCGCCTTTCGTGGACCGGGTTGAGGTAGGCGTGGAGCAGACAGATCGCCAGGGTGGTGACGCCCTTTCCGACCAGCTCTCGGATGGCGCGCCGGGCGTCCACCTCGTCCAGCGGGGTGCGGATGGAGCCGTCGGCCAGCACGCGCTCGGTCACCTCGCCGATGAGGCGCCGCGGGATCAGGGGCGCAGGCTTCTCCACTTGAAGGTCGTAGACCTGGTAGCGCTTCTGGCGGCCGATGATGAGCACGTCGCGGAAGCCGCGCGTGGTGAGCAGCCCGACGGCGCGCGCCTTGCGCTCGATGACGATGTTCGACCCCAGCGTGGTGCCGTGCACGGCCTGGGCGACGTCGCTCCAGCTCACGCCGTCCCCAGCGACCAGCTCGTCGAGCCCGGCCAGGCACGCTTCCGAGGGGTCCGGATAGGTCGTCAGGCGCTTGCCGGTGGTGAGCTCGCCGGTCGGCGCCTGCAGCACGAAGTCGGTGAAGGTGCCGCCCACGTCGAACCCGACGCGATACGGCACCGACTCAGCTCCGCCGCTCGGGGCGGGACAGGACCACGCGGAACGGGTAGCGGCGGCTGCTCTGGTAGGTGATCGCGTGCTCGACGGGTTCGCCGCTCATGGCGAAGTACGTGCGCTCGAACAGCAGCAGCGGCGTGCGGGGCCGGACCTGGAGCAGCTCGGCGACGTGGCGCGGCGCCAGCGCGGCGTCGGTCACCTGCTCGAGGATCTTGATGGGGACGCTGAGCTGGCGCTCGATGGCCCCGATGAGCGAGGTCTTCGACAGATCCTCGTCGGACAGCGCCGCTCCGATCTCCGGCGGCAGGTACGCCGTGACGTGCTGGAAGGGGCCGGTGTCGGAGTGGCGGACGCCGATCACGCGGTAGGCCTCGGAGCCGGGCGGCAGGTGCAGCGACTGGGCGATATTCGCGGGCACGCGGACCATCTCGCGGGCGATGAGCTTGAACCACGTCTCATCGCCGAGCGCGATCATGTCGTCGATGGAGCCGATGACCCGCAGCTTGCGGTCGCCGCCCGGCGTGGGCGTGCTGAAGGTGCCGCGGCCGGCGTGACGGTAGAGCAGTCCCTCCTGGACCAGGATGTCCAGCGCCTGGCGGATGGTCGGCCGGCTGACCTTGTACTGCGCGCAGAGCTGGTGCTCCGAGGGGATCCGCTCACCCTCGCCGCGCAGGTGGTCGCGCAGGGCCTCGGCGATCTGAAGATAGCGCGGGACGCCGGAGCGGTAGTTCACCGGTTGGCCTCCGCTGTCAGAATGTCTAGACATTTATCACCCGGGAACCTGTCACGTCAAATAACGGCAGCAATAAAAGACCCGCCTTGCCCGCGGCGAGGGAGCTGGCTAGCTTACCCGCCCATGACGTCGAGCCCGGCGCGAAGGATCGCGATCGCCGCCAACCCGTACGCCGGGGCGGGCCCAACCCCACGCATGTCGAGGCCCTGGCGGCGGCACTGCGAGGCTGGGGGCTGGAACCGATCGTCATAGGGGAGCGGGCCGAGCGCATCGCTCCTGTCCGACGGCGAGTCGGCCCGCGCTGGGAGTGCGTGGTGGCGGCCGGCGGCGGGACGGTGGCCGACGTGATCAACGAGACCGGCGGGGCGCTGCCGCTCGCGGTGCTCCCGCTGGGAAATGAGAACCTCTTCGCGCGCGCCTTCGGCTTCACCTCCGACGCGGGCGCCCTGGCGTGCGCGATCGCTGGCGGCCGCACGCGCACGATCGATCTCGGTCAGGCCAACGGCCGGCTCTTCGCGCTGATGCTCGGCGTGGGATTCGATGCCGACGTCGCCCATCGCGTCGCGCGACGGCGCGCACCCACGCCCTCGTCGTCAACGTCCCCGCCTATGCGCATTGCGGGACCCCGGCTCAGCGGCCCTCGCCGGCGTAAGTGTAGAACCCTCGTCCGCTCTTCCGCCCCAGGTGACCCGCCATCACCATTCGCTTGAGCAGCGGAGGCGGCGCGTAGCGGGGCTCGCGGAACTCCTCGAACATCACCTCGGCGACGTACATCGTCGTGTCGAGGCCGACCAGATCGAGGAGCGTGAACGGGCCCATGGGATAGCCGCAGCCGAGCTTCATCGCCTGGTCGATGTCCTCGAGGGAGCCGAGCCCGCTCTCGTAGAGCCGGACGGCGTCGAGCAGGTAGGGCACGAGCAGCCGGTTGACGATGAACGCCGTCGAGTCCTTGGTCTGCACCGGGACCTTGCCGATCGCTCGGATCCACTCGGTCGCCGCCTTCACCGCGGTGTCGTCGGTGAGGATGGTGCGCACGACCTCTACGAGCTTCATGAGCGGCACGGGGTTGAAGAAGTGCAGCCCCAGCACCTGTCCGGAGCGCCGAGTGGCGGCGGCCATGGCGGTGACGTTGCAGGAGGACGTGTTACTGGCGAGGATCGCGGGCGGGGGGCAAACCCGGTCGAGCCTGGCGAAGGTCTCGTTCTTCAGCTGCTGGTTCTCGGTGATCGCCTCGACGACGAGGTCGCAGTCCTTGAGGTCCTCCAGGCGCGTCGTGCCGCTCAGTCGGCCGAGCGTGTCGTCCTTCCCGCTGGCCTCGAGCTTGCCCTTGGCCACGAGGCCCTCGAGGGTCTTGCGGAGGTTGCCCAGGCCGCGCTGCAGCAGCTCGTCGTTCGCCTCGACGACGGTGGTCCGGAAGCCCGCCTGGGCCGCGACCTGCGCGATACCCGAGCCCATGAGGCCGCATCCCAGAACACCCACCTGCTTGATGGCCATCGGATCCTCCAGAGACGGCGCGAGGCCCGCGAGCCGGACGTCGCTCGGCGAGCCTCGCGAGATGCGTGATCAGGGCGAGCGGAGGCTAATTCCTCGCGCGACGGCCCGGCAGCGGCGGCGGCTCGTAGTGGGCGGTCCCCGGCGGGCACGGGTTCCTCACGGTCACGCTGACGCTGCCGTACTTGACGCTGCCGTCCGGCTGCACCACGCCCAGCGACGAGCGCGGCGGCGGTCCCTCGTCCTTGATCGACTGATCGTAGGCCGCCTCGCGCGGCTGGATCGGCGCCGAGAGGATGTTCAGCAGCATCGACGCGCTGACCGGCGTCTTCGCCTCGTCGGCGATGGCGGGCCCCACCCCCACGCCGGCGACCATCAGTGCCCCGAGCGCTGCGACCACCTTACGCATGCGACGCCTCCCCCGTGTGCCTTCGACCGGCAGCTAATCGTACACGATCAGCGAGTGCAGCGGATAGTTCTTCAGCTTTTCCCGGCCGTGCAGAAACGCCAGCTCGATCAGAAACGCCACGCCGACGACGTGTCCGCCGAGCTGCTCGATCAGGCGCAACGTGGCCGCCATCGTGCCGCCGGTCGCCAGCAGGTCGTCGACCGCGAGTACGCGCTGCCCCGCGCGGATGGCGTCCTCGTGCATCGCCAGCGCGTCGCGCCCGTACTCCAGCTCGTATTCGACCTCGATGGTCTTGGCCGGGAGCTTTCCCAGCTTGCGGACCGGCACGAACCCGGCCCGTAGCTGGTGGGCCAGGGCGCCGCCGAAGATGAACCCGCGCGATTCCACGGCGACGACCACCTCGAGGCGCTCATTCTGGTATCGCTCGGCGAGCTGATCGATGACGTAACGGAACGCGGACGCGTCCTTGAGGAGGGTCGTGATGTCCCTGAAGAGGATGCCCTCGGTCGGAAAATCCTTGATGTCCCGGATCTTCGCCCGCAGATCGGCGACGTTCATCGCCGGTATAGTACGGACGTTTGCCGCGCTGCGCAAGGCAGCCTCGCGCGTGACGTGGCGTCACCCACCGTGACACTGACGGAACGTCGAGATGTCAGGCGGTCAACACCGGGCCCCTGGCGCATTCGAGCTAACTCCCTGATTTCCTGGCCTCATACACTTCGACTTCGCGTGGCACCCCCTTTGCTCCGATTCACGGCACCGCCATGGAAGCGCGCACGACCGCCAACAAGCCGGCCCCCGTCAAGATGGTCCACTTCATCGCGGAGTTGCTGCAGGACCTCCCCATCAAGGGGCGAGTGGTTTCCGTGGAGGTGGAGGACACGGCCTATCTCGTGACGCTCGCCCTGGCCGGGCGCGGCCTCAGCGTCCATCAGCTCTCGGTCTGGGACGTGAGCCGGAGCATGCGGGGCGACCCCAACGCCTTGGCCTCGATCCGCGCCGACCTTCTGCGGGGCGCGTGAGCCAATAGCGGCGGAGTGGAGAGAGAGAACTATGCTGGCTCGGGAAGACGCTCATCGGTTGCTCCTGCGGGTGCTGAGCGAGTTTGTTCCAGAGTGGGAGCTGGTGGGCGAGGTGGCGGAGGTCACGATCCGCGATCCCGAACACTGGCTCTCCGGCATCGGGACCTTCGGGGTCACCCTGCGCCACCGTCACTCGGGCGCGCTCAAGGTCCTGGGCAGACGAGCCGGTCTGGGTGGAGACGCCACCTACCACCGGGGCATCTCCTTTCTGGTCCTCGAGGCCTACGCGGATCGCAACACCGACCCCATCCGGCGCTATCTGCAGGAGGTCGGCGTGGCGCCGTTCCAGCCGCACCCGCTCTCGATCTTCAAGGCTAGCTGACCTCACGGCTCAGCTGAACTTCCCTGCCAGCCGGCCGGGGTTGTAGCGCGTTGCGAAGTGTGAATTCTGCAACCCGCAGCGCCTTGCAGCATTGCCCCTCGAAACTGCCTTCTTTCAACCACTTCCGTGGCGGCATGGCTCTTGAGTATCAGGGGCAGGGAAAGGAGGTAGGGCTATGCGTCTCAAGTCACTCGCAGTGATGGCAGTGATCGCTATCGTTGCCCTGCTCGCGCTCGCCCCGCAAGTATTTGCATTTGGAGGCGGCGGTCGTGGTCATGGTGGTGGGGCGGTCTCCGGCTCGTTCGACAGTTCGGGGGCGTCGGGTATCGCCACGACCGGTGGCGGGTCCGGGTCCGCCCAGGTCGCGACGTCCGAGCCGCTCACCGGTCTCTTCGTCGGGCTCGGGCTCCTCGGCGCTCGCTACCTCCGTCGGCGATAACGTCAGGCCGCGCACGGCCGCCGCCGGCACCGCCGGCGGCGTTCGTGTTTTCAGGCACAGCCTCCCTCAGGTGAGCGGCCTGTCCGACAGCTCCCCGATCCCTGACGACGAGGGCCGATTCCGGGGCGGCCCGAAGCGGCTCAGCGCGCTTCAAGCTCGGCGATCACGTCGGGCAGCCGCCCCAGCCGAGGGATGACCGCATCCGGCCCCGTTCGGCCGGGCGCGCGCGGGACCGCGCTCGTCACCTGGATCACCCGCATGCCCGCCGCGCGCGCGCCCTGCACGTCGAGGATCGCATCGTCGCCGACGTGGACGGCCGTCTCGGGCTCCCCGCCGACGGCGCGGAGGGTGAGCGCGAAGATCGCAGGATCCGGCTTGCGGACCCCGACCTCGTCCGAAAAGGTGGTGTGCGCGAAGCAACCGAGCAGGCCGTACTGGGCCAGGAGCTTTCTCAGCGTGGCGCCAGGCGTGCGCATCGTGTTCGAGACGACGGCGAGAGTGTAGCCCCGCTCGCGGAGCGCCTCCAGGGCGCCCCGGGCGCTGCCGTCCACCGCCGGCGGCACCAGCAGGGCCGGCCGCGCGTACGCCTCCACCAGCGCCGCCATCACCGAGCCGGACAACCGGTCGGGCAGCGTCGGTTCGACGGCGGCCAGGAGGGCGCGCACGTGCTCCTGGACGGGGACGTCGCGATGGGTGCTCCAGATGCGGCCCAGGTAGGCGCCGGACTCGTCGTAGCCACGGTCGAGGACGTTCCGGGGAACTGTCTCGCCCGCCGACGCCAGGATGTTCTCGAACGCGGTCAGGCGCGTGCGCTTGTAGCGATCGTCGCTGGAGGGGCCGTCGTGGAGCAGCGTGCCCCAGAAGTCGAACGTGATCGTGCGGATCTTCAAGGCGCGCCCTCGAACTTCGGCGCCCGCTTCTCGAGGAACGCGGACGCTCCCTCGGCCGGCTCCTCCGTCGCGTAGGCCATGGCGAAAGCGTTGATGCCGTAACGGATGGCGCTGGCGAGGTCGGCGTAGCGCCAGCGCAGCATCAGCTCCTTCTGCAGACGGATCGCCGTGGGCCCGCCGGCCAGGATGTGGGCGACGATCTCGTCGACGGCAGCGCGCAGGCGCCCGGCCTCCACCACGCGGTTGACCAGCCCCCACTCGAGCGCACGCTCCGCCGCGATGGCCTCCCCGGTGAGCAGCATCTCCGCCGCGCGCCCGGGCCCGACGAGCGTGGGAAGCAGTGCCGCCTCGATGACCGAGGGCACCCCTACCCGCACCTCCGGCAGGCCCAGCGCGGCCCCCGCCACCGCCAGCCGCAGGTCGCACGCCAGCGCCAGCTCGAAGCCCGCGCCCAGGCTCGGCCCGTTCACCGCGGCGATGACGGGGAACGGCGCATGGTGGACCGCCTCGATCGCCTCGTGGAGCACGGTGATCAGGGCCCTGGCCCCGGCGACGTCGAGCGCGCCCAGGACGCGGACGTCCATCCCCGCGCTGAAGGCGCGGCCACTGCCCGTGAGCACCGCCACCCTCACCCCGGAGTCGCGCGCCAGCGCCCGGAACGTTTCGCGAACGGCCTGGATGAGCGCGGGCTCGAGCAGGTTGAGCGGCGGCCGGGCGAGCGTGCACCAGACGGCCGCGCCCGTCCGCTCGACGCGCACCAGCGCATCGCTCATCAGTACCGCCGCATGCCGGGATCGACGGTGCGCGCCCAGGAGTCGAGTCCGCCCATGAGGTTCTTCACGTTCCGGAAGCCGAGACCCCGCAGATAATGGGCCACGGCCGCACTCCGCACCCCCTGATGACAGTAGACGACGATCTCGTCGTCGGGGTTCAGCTCGTCGGTTCGGAACTCGACCTCCTCGATCGGGATGTGGACGGCATTCGGGAGGCGGCAGAGCTTCGTCTCCCAGTCCTGCCGCACATCGACCAGGACCGGCACGTTTTGGGCGTCGATCCGCGCTTTCAGCTCCTGCGGGGTGATCTCATCCACGACGAAGGGCCCCGTTCAGCGTGGCGCGGGGCGGGCCACCAGGAACTCGGCGAGCCACTCGTTGACCGTCTGCGCGTGCTCGATCTGCGGGAAGTGCCCGCAGGCGTCGATCCAGCGGACTTCCGCCCGGGCCAGGCCACCCGCGACCTCGCCGCAGTGCGCGGCCGGAACCACGGGGTCTTGCCGCCCGTGGATCGCCAGAACGGGGAGATCGAGCGAGGCCAGGGCGCGCCGGTATTCGGTCCGGTACCGCTCGAAGTCGCCGCGCGCCGCCCGCAGCGTGGCCAGATAGGCGGCGCGGGCGTCCCAGCCGGTCCGCGCCGCGTAGCCGCACTCCACCAGGAACCCGACCTCGTCCGGCGTAGGGCGGTAGAAGCAGCGTGCCAGGGCCGCTCGGTACACGGGCGCGCACCCGCAGAGCGCCAGCGCCTCGCCGAGCCCGCGGAGCGCCAGCAGGCGGTACACCCGCGATGGCCGATAGGAAAAGCCCGGCACGAGCCCGCCGACGAGTGCCACCCGGTCCACGCGCGCGGGCTGCGTGAGCGCGTAAGTCAGCACGACGGCGCCGCCCAGGGAATGGCCGACCAGCGAGGCGTGGTGCACGCCCAAGGCCTCGAGAAAGCCGTGGAGCGCCGTGGCGAAGAAGGCCAGGTTGTACTCCGCGGCGGGCTTCGCCGAGCGACCGAAGCCGGGGAGGTCGACGGCATAGACGGTGGCCCGCCGGGCCAGGGCGTCGACGTTGTGCCGCCACGACTCCGCGAAACCGCCGAGACCGTGGACCAGCACCACGGCCGGGCCGCGCCCTTCCGCCACGTAGTGGAGGGCGAGCCCGTCGAGCCGTCCTCCCAGCAGCCGCAGCTCAGGCATGAGGGCTGAATTCTATCAGGTCTGGGCGTCGAGGAACCGGCTGAGCGCGCGACGGAATGGAAAGATGCTGAAGATGCCGCCGGTGTGGATGAAGCAGACCCGCCGCCCGAAGGCGTCCGGCTCGCGGCGCAGCGCATCGAGCAGACCGTGGAAGGCCTTGGCCGTGTAGACCGGGTCCAGAACGATGCCCTCCGTTCGCGCCACCCGGACGACCGTCTCCAGCGCGGCCTGTCGCACCTCGGCGCGGCCCCCGCCCTGGTAGCCGTCGATCAGGCGGATGGTCTCGGGGACCTCCACGTCCAGGCTGTAGCGGCCGCGCGCCCGCTTGATCACGTCGGTTACGTAGGCCCGCACCCGCTCCGCCTCCCACGCGATCGGGATGGACACGATCTGGCCGCGGAGACCGGTGAGCTGCTTGGCCATCAAGAGCCCGGCGTGACTGCCGCCGCTGAACGCGGTGATCGCCACGGTGTCGAAGTCGGGCGCGCCCTGGCGGATCTGCTGCGCCAGCTCCTGCCCGCAGCTGAGGTACCCGAGCGCGCCGGTGACCGTGGCGCCGCTCTCGGGGATCACGTAGGGGGTGCGGCCTCGCGCGCGCACGCGCGCCTCGAGGTCGGCCAGCACCTGGTCGATCTTGTCCCATTCGGCGTCGTCGCAATAGCGGATCTCGGCGCCGAGCAACCGATCGAGCAGGAGGTTGCCGTCGTACTCGTCGGGCGGCCCCCCCTTGAGCGCGAGGATGGCCTTCAGGCCCAGGCGGGCGGCCACCGCGGACACGGCACGACAACAGTTGGACTGGAGCGTCCCGCAGGTGATGAGCGTATCGGCCCGCTGGGCCAGGGCCTCGCCCACCAGGAACTCGAGCTTTCGGATCTTGTTGCCGCTCTCCAACAGCCCGGTGAGGTCGTCACGCTTGACCCACAGCTCCACGCCCAGCTCGCGCGACAGACGCTCGAGCTTGAGAATCGGCGTGGGGCCTAGCGCCAACTCCACTCGGGGGATCGAGGGCGCCGCTGTGGCCATCGAACCCACTATCTCAGGCCCGCCCCTCCAGTGGCAAGCTTCTCTGCCCGAGCGGCGCCGCCACGGGCTGACCGAGCAGCCGCTTCATCACGAGCGCGTTCATCACCGGGTAATTCCGGTTGTTGTTGTTGAACGAGATGAAGACCTGCTCGGCCTCGCGCTCAAGCGCCTCCACCTCCGGCAGCAGCGCCCGCAGCTCCTCTTCGGTGTAGAGGTAGTCGTATTTCTCGCGCACCGCCGGCTCCTGGCCGCGGAGCTGCTTGAGCCAGCCCTCGGCGTGGCGGCCGTGCAGGCGCAACACGGCGGTGGGCGCGGTCACCGTCACCACCCTTGGCACGGCGTTGGCCACCGCCGGCGCGTCCACGACGACATGGGCCAGCCGCGCCGATGCCAACACGCCGAGCGTGTCGGCGGCGTGATCGGGGAACCAGGACCGGTCGCGGAACTCCACCGCGATCGTCCATCCGGGCAGGCGCTCGGGGAGCGACGCCAGGTAGTCGAGCCGCGCCTGGCTGAAGCGCACCCACGGCGCGAGCTGGAAGAGCACGTAACCCAGCTTGCCGGAGTCCGCCAGGGGGGCCAGCGCGGCACGGAACAAGCGGAACGCCTCATCGAGGGCTTGGGGCGGAAACGCCGAGGCGTCCACCTCGCCGCGCCGCGTCCGGGTTGCGGTCGGCGCCAGCAGCCGTTGGATCTCGGCCGGCAGCGACTGCGGCCGGGGGTGATGGCCCGTCATGAGCGCGTAAGCTTTGACGTGGAAGACGAAGTCGGGCGGCGTCCGTTCCACCCACCGTCTCACGGTCAGGACGTCGGGGATGGCGTAGTAGGCGGAGTTGACCTCGACGACGTCGAAGACGCTCGCGTAGTAGCGCAGGCGCGCCTCCGCGCTCATCGACTTCTGCGGATAGAATGACCCGTCTTCGATGAGCGCCGGATCGGCCCAGGAACAGATGCCGACGCGGACGCGCGACTTGCCGGGAGCGGTCCGCCCCTGAGCCACGCCTCAGGGGCGGCTAGGCCGTCTCGAGCAGGCGATAGAGGTCGTCGGGCTCGACGGGCTTGACCAGATGGGCGTCGAACCCGTTCTCCAGCGCCCGCTGCCGGTCGGTCGGCTGGCCGTAGCCGGTGATGGCGACCAGCACCATGCGCTTGCCCTCGGGGGTGGCGCGCAGACGCCGCGCCACCTCATAGCCGTCCAGGCCCGGGATGCCGATGTCGACGAGCACGATTTCGGGCCGCGACTCCAGGGCCATCGCCACCGCCTCGACGCCGTCGCCGGCGACCTCGACGCGATGACCCTGGACCTCCAGCAGGCAGCGTACCGCCTCGCGGGCGTCCTCGTGATCTTCGACGACCAGCACGTGGCGCGACACAAGCACCACGTTACGGGCGACGGACCGTCGAGGCAACCCCTGAAAAAAATTCGCCTGTCCGCGCGATCTTTCAGGGGCCCGGCTAGACGACGCTCTCGTACACGCCCGGGGGGATCACGCGGTACACGCGGATCGGCTGCGACACGTTCTTGAACGTCCGCTCGCCGAGGCTCTCCAGGACGAACTGGTGGCGGATCCGCTCGGCCGTCAGCGGTCCCACCACGATCTCCCCGGCCTGCGCGGATCCTGCGAAGCGCGCGGCGACGTTGGTGGTGGGGCCAGTGGCCGTGAAGGTCCAGCGCTGCCCGAGCTTGGTGGCGCCCACCAGCGCCTCTCCCGTGTTGAGGCCCATGTGGAGCTGGATCGGGGGAAAGACCCCGCCATACTCCTCGTTCAGCGCCGCCGTCTTCTGGCGGATGGCGCAGGCGGCGTGGGTGGCGTTGAGGACGTGGTCGCTGGCGTGGCGGTCGGACTGGAAGATGACCATGAGCCCGTCCCCCGCTGTTTCGTTCACGTCGCCGTGGTGTCGCTGGATGATCTCGAGGAAGCTGGAGAAGTAGAGCTGGACCTGCTGGTTGAGCTTTTTCGCATCCATCTGCTCGGAGAGCTTGGTGTAGCCGGCGATGTCCAGGAAGAGGACGGAAACCTCCGCGCTCCGCTTCTCCAGCTCGGTGGCGTTCGGGTTGTGCTCGAGCAGCCTCTTGACGGATTCCGGCACGAACTTGCTGAGCTCGCCCTTGAGCTGCTCGAGCAGCGCCAGCCGTTGGCGCGACTCCTGGAGATTCTGGAGGGCCGTCGCCAGCTCGGCGTTCTTGCCCTCGAGATCGGCGTAGGCCCTGGCCAGCCGGCTCGTCATCTCGTTGAACGCCGCGCCCAGCCGACCCAGCTCGTCCGGGGACGACGCCGGCGCCTGCACGTCGAAGTCGCCGTCGCCGACCCGGCGCGCGGCGGCGGCCAGCGTTTTGATGGGCCGCACCACCACCCGCCCCATGGCGACCGTCAGCACGGCGCCGGCGGCCACGATCGTGAGCAGCGCGATGAGAATCTGACGGTTACGGTGGCGGCGGACCTCCGCGAACACCGGTTCCATCGAGGTCGAGACCTGGACCACGGCCCGGACCGCGTGGTCGCCGCCGTGGCAGCCCTGACACCGTTCTTGATTCGGGATCGGATGGAGCAGCGTGAAGAGCGGAACGCCTTTCTTGACGTCGAGCCACTCCTGGGTCCGCCGCGTCTCCAGGGCGGCCTGGAACATGGGCCCGCTCATGGTGGCCGCCGGCTGCCGCTGCATCTTGCGGATGTTGGCCAGGACCTCCGGTGCGATGTCGGCGTTGCGCTTCACCTCGTCCAGCGTGGCCAGGTCGGTGAAGGCCTCGACGCCGTTGCGGCGGTAGATCATCAGCCCTTCGACGGATGACGAGCTCTTCAGTTCCTGGAGCACCATCCGCGTCACGTCCGGCCGCTCCTCGAGCATGGCGCCCTCGATGCTGGCGACGATGGAGGCGGTCAGACGGCGGGCGGCGATCTTGTTCTGCTCCACGAGCAGCGCTGCCTCGCGCCGGATGGTCCAGACGGTGGAGGCGCCGAAGCCGATGATGAGCACGACCACGATCAGGACCGTGATCTTCGTCGCCAGCCGCGAGCCCAACATCGGCGGGTGGTCGCTGCCAGGGGTCAGCGCGGCGCCGACGCCTTCCGGATCGCCTCCGCCAGTTCCGCGGCCTCCACGGGATCGAGCGGCTGCAGACGGACGAGGATCGCCCGGGCGTCCTCGAGCCTCCCCATCTGCACGTAGGCCTCGCCCAGGTATTCGAGGGCCTGGGGGTAGTCGGGCCGGAGCCGCAACGCCTCCCGGTAGGCGCGGACCGACTCGTCGTAGAGGCTCTGCTTGCGGAGCGCGTGGCCGAGGCCGTTCCACGCCTCCGGGAACGCGGCCTTGAGTCGGATCGCTTCGCGATGCGCCTGTTCCGCGCCGCGCCAGTCGCTCGCCTTGGCCAGCGCCAGGCCGTCGGTGTAGCGGGACTCAGCCGACGGGGCCGTGGGCGGGGGCATCAGCGGCGGGTCATCGTTGGCGGGCGCCGTGGTGGCGGCGCCGAGGAGCAGGATCAGCGCGCCGACGATCCACGCCATGGCGCGTCGATCCTATCACGAAGCCAGAGGGCCTACCTCTCCAGCAATCGCGCAACGCGTTCGCCCAGTTCCTTCAAGGAGAGATTGGCCTTGACCCAGTAATCGACGGCGCCGAGGTTGATGACCTCGGCCACGTCCTGCTCGCGGGACGAGTTGGACAGGACCAGGACGGGAATGGGCTTGGTGGCCGGATCCGCCTTCAGCGCCTTCAAAACTTCCAGGCCCGGCAGCTTCGGCATCAGCAGGTCGAGGAGGATGAGGTCCGGCGTCTCCGACCGGGCCAGTCGCAGCCCCTCCTCGCCGTCAATGGCCGCGATCACGGTGAACCCGCGCTGCCGCAGACTCGCTTCGCAGGCCCGGCGAAGGAATCGATCGTCCTCGACCAGCAGGATTCGCTTTGCATCTGTTGGCATTAGTGTGACTCCGCCAGTGGCAGGGTGAAGAGGAAGGTGGCGCCCTGGCCTTCCTCGGATTCACACCACACGCGCCCGCCGAACCGCTCCACGATCAACCGCACCAGGTACAGGCCGAGCCCGGTGCCCTCCGTCTCGATCGTGTAGACATTGTCGGCCCGGTAGAACTTCTCGAACAGGCGACGTTGGGCCTCTTGGGGGATCCCGATGCCGCTGTCCTGGATCGCCCACAGCACCGAGGACGCTTCGCGGCTCATGCGGAGGGCAATCTCACCACCGGGCCGCGTGTATTTGATGGCGTTGGAGGCGAGGTTCAGGATCGCCTGCCGCAGCAGCTGCGGATCGGCGAGCACCGGAGGCAGATCGGCGGGGGCCGAGACGGAAACGCGGTGGCCCTTCTCCTGGGTGAGCGGCTGCACCTCCACCAGTACCTCCCCCGTCAGCGCCGCCAGATCGGTTGGCCGCGGATGCACGTCGAGCCGGCCCCGCTCGAGGCGCGAGATGTCCAACAGATCGTTGACCAGCGTAATGAGCCGCTCGGAGGCGCCATGGGCGTCCTCGATGTAGGTCCGGGCTTCCCCGGGGACATGTTCCTGCTGGCCGGCCAGCTCGAGCATCCACTTGATGCCGGAGAGTGGCGTTCGGAGCTGATGGGTGACGAAGGAGACGAAGTCCGACTTCATCTGGCTGACCTCCCGCTCCTTGGTCACGTCCTGCAGTGTCAGGGTCAGCCCCACCACATCGCCGGCGGCGTCCCGCGTGGGCTTGGCGACCCAGTGCAGCACCCGCTTGAGCGCCGCGATCGTCAGATCGCCCTCGCCGCCGGCGGCGTCGTTGAAGAGCGAGCGGAGCGACGCCGCGAACAGATCGTCGGCGGCGGCGGCGGTCTGCTGCACCAGGAGGTCGATGAGGTCAGCGCCGACCACTGCGTCGTCCTCGATACCGAGCACCTCGGCGGCCCGCCGGTTCGCCGCCTCGATTCGACCATCCGGGCGCACGAACATGATGCCGTCGGTGGTGGAGTCGAAGATCTGCGTCAGCCGCTTTCGTTGGGCGTGGGCTTCCTCGTAGAGTCGGGCGTTCTCCAGCGCGATGGCCGCCTGGTCCGCAAAGGCCTGGGTCAGCCGGAGCTCCTCGTCATCGAACACGCGGCCTTCGACGTCGCCGATGCCCAGGGCGCCGATCACCGTCTCGTGGACCAACAGCGGCACGGCCAGCGCCGATCGATGGGTCTCCGGCCCCAGGCGCGCCCGGACGTCGGCGGTGATCGTCAGCTGGGGGTCGTCGAGGACGTTGGAGGTGGCGATCGGCCGGCACTGCGCGACCGCGAGGTGGGCCACGCTGCCCGCCGGAAGCACGGTGTTGGGCTCGAACATGGTCGCCAGCATGCCGGTGCCGGCCATGACGACCAGGTCGCCGGACTTGGCGTCCAGGCGATAGACCGCCGAGGATCGCGCGCGGAGCAGCCCGCGCAGGCTCTCCGCGATCCGTTCGCTGATGACAGCGACGTCCAGCGACTGGGCCAGGGCGCGCCCCACGCCGGCCAGGGCCTCGGCGATGGAGCGACGCCGCTCGCTCTCGGCGAAGAGCCGGGCGTTTCTGATGGCCACCGCGGCCTGGGCGACGAAGCCGTCGATGAGGTCCCGGTCGTCCAGCTCGATCCGGAACGGCCGGCGCCCGTACAGCGCCAGGACCGCGTACAGCGACCCCTCGAAGACGACCGGGACGGCGAGGTAGCTGCGCAGCCCGCGCTTCTTCCACCACTCCTGGGAGAGCACGCGGTGGTCGGCGGCCACGTCCGGGATGTTGGCGGTCTGTCGATTGGTCGCCACCCATCCCAGGGCCCCTTCCGCGAACGTGATTCCCTTGACCGGGAGGTCGGCGCCCAGCACCGGGTCGGAGAAGGCCAGCAGCTGCAGCGTCCGCCGCGTCTCGTCAGCGACCCAGAAGGAGGCGAGCGTCGCCTCCATGAGGTGGGCGGCGGCCAGCGTGATCTCGCGCAGCACCTCGTCCATGTCGAGCGACGAGGACACGAGCTGGTTCAGGCGGCTGAGGGTGCGCACGCGGCCGAGCCGGCGCTCCAGCGACTCGTAGAGCCGGGCGTTGTCGATGGCGACCGCCGCCTGGTCCGCGAACGAGGCCAGGAAGGTCAGCTCCTCGGGGCCGTAGGTGCGGGGCTCGGTCGTGCTGAAGGCGAGCACGCCCAGGACCTCGTCCCCCTTCCGGATGGGTAGACCGAGGAACGTGCAGATGCCCAGCTCGCGGTCGCGCTGGGCAATCGGGTTTCGCGGGTCGTCCTGGATGTCGGCGACGAACAGAGGCTCACCGGTCGTGGCGACGGTCCCTGAATAGCTGGCGTCGAGGGGCAGCTCGAACCCCGACGGCAGATGCTCGCCGGACACGGCGTCCACCCGGAGAACGCCGGCATCCTTGTCCACGAGCAGGACCTTCACGTGCGGTGTCCGGGCGATGCGGGCCGCCTCCTCGATGATGCGCTCCAGCATCCGCCTGAGCTCGAGCCCGCCCATGACGGTGCGCGCCGCGCTCAGGAGCGCGTCGAGCTGCTGGCTGCGCCGCACCGTCTCGCCGTGCAGGCGCGCGTTCTCGATGGCCGTCGCCGCCTTAGCCGCGAAGATCTCGAGCAGCTCCTCCTCGTCGGGCGTGAATCGCCGCGGCGTCTTGGTCATCATGGCGAGCGCACCGACGGCGCGGTCACCCACGATCAGCGGGACCGCCAGCTGGGTCACGTATCCCCGGCGGGTCACCCACGACCGGTTGACCATCATGATCTCTTCGGCCAGGTTGGGGGAGTAGCGCTTGTTCCGGTGCTCGACGACCCAGCCGACCACGCCCTGACCGAGCGGGAACTCGGTGACCCCCCCCTCGACCGTATCGGCGGTGTCGCGGGTCTTGTAGGCCACCATCCTCAGCACGCCGGCGGCCTCGTCCACGACCCACAGGCGGGCGAGATCCCCCTGGAGCAGATCCAGCACCGACTGGGCCACGACCTCCAGGACCTTCTGGAAGTCCAGCGACGAGGTCACGAGCTGGCTGAGCTCGGCCAGCCGCCGCATGCGGCTCACCTGGGCACGGGAGGCGTCATAGAGCCGGGCGTTCTCGATCGCGATGGCCGCCTGGTCGGCACAGGCGGAGAGCAGCGAGATCTCATCAGGCGTGAAGTGGCGGCGGCCCCGGCTGTAGACGTTGAGGGCGCCGATCACCGCTCCCTGCACCTGAAGAGGCACACCGAGGAACCCGTGGAACCCCAGCGCCAGCGCGCCGCGCTTGTGCGCCGGGTCATACCGCGTGTCGGTCACGAGGTCCTCGACCGTGATCGGCCGGCCCTCCGCCACCACCAGTCCGGTGAGGCTCTCGCCCACCTTGAGGCGCGGACGCGACATGATCGCCGCCGCCGACTCGGTCCGCGCCCGGACGACGAGGTCCTCCCCCTCGAGCAGGCGGATCCCCGCGGCTTCGACGCCCAGGAGCCGCTCGGCCTCGTTGACGATCAGCGTCAAGATCTGATCGGTGTCGTGGACGGCGGCCAGGCGGCGGGAGATGTCGTAGAGAACCTCCAGCCGCCGCCGCTCCTCATCGGCCCGTCGATAGAACTCGACGTTATCGATGGCCAACGTCACATGGCTGGCGATCGTCGTCGCCAGGCGGATCTCGTGGTCGGCGAAGCTGCGCCGGGCGGTGACAGTGGCGAGGTGCAAGGCTCCGATGACTTGGTCGCCCCGCAGGAGAGGGACGAGCAGCACGGACTTCATCTTGTGGACCCGTCGCCAGGAGTCGGGCGCGAGATCGCTCGTCGCCACGTCGTCGATCGTCACGGGGCTGCGCCGTTCGATCATGAGCCGATGAGCGGGCGCCTCCCTGATATCCGGCCCCCCCAGGCCCGCCAGCTTCCCCTGCCGGGCCGGGTCGACGTGGCTGTCGGGGAACTCGGAGACGACGGGCACGATCCCGGCTTCCTTGAAGAGGCTGATCGAGCAGCGCTCGGCGCCCATGACCTGGGCCGTTCTGCGCGAGACGTCCTTCAGCACGGAGGCCAGCTCGCGCGTCGAGCCCAGGGCCTTGGCGATGTCAAGGACGACCTCCATCTCCTCCACCCGCCCCGCCTTGACGCGCCGGCCGCCCACGGTCCGTCGAGCCACGGCCATTAGGCGCGCGCGTCCTTGCCTAGGAGCGCCGTGACGCAGGACCGGAACTTCTCGATCGCGAAGGGTTTCTCCAGGAAGTCATCGGCACCGCACTCGCGAATCCGCTCGCGCACCTGGCCCTCGGGGTAGGCGGTCATGGCGAGGATACGGACGGACGCCGTCTCGCGGCCGGCCTTGAGCCGGCGGCACACCTCGAACCCGTCGAGCCGCGGCATGCGGATGTCGAGCACGAGCACATCGGGGCGGAAGGCGCCCACCTGCATGAGGGCCTCGTAGCCGTCGGTCGCCGTTTGCACGATCGCCTCAGGAATGGCCCCTTCCAGCGCCTCCTTCAGCGCCGACAGCAGCGCCGCGTCGTCATCGACCACGAGAATGCGCGGCCGGGTCGAGACGGGCGCGCGCGAGTTCTCGGCGAGCCGGGCCTGGAAGGCGATGAGATCACTCTCCGCGATCCGATGATGGCCCCCCGGCGTGCGGAGCGCGGGGAGGCGCTGTTCCCGGATCCACGCCTTGATCGCGTTCACGGTGACGCCTAGACGCTCTGCCGACTCACGCGTGGTGAGGAAGCGAGTACTGGGGGACTGGGTGGCTCGCGGGCGTTTAGCCATAATATGACATATTTGATCTTTCTGACATTTCAGTCAATGTAAAAGGCGCCTCGTCACGACCCGCACTGGGCCGTCCAGGCGCGCGACAGTTCAGGCCGCTGCGGTACAATCACCCGCTGATGAACGAGCGCGAGGCGTTCGGAGAGTTCGAAGCGACGACTCTCTTCTGCCCGCGATGCCGGCGCGCGACGCCCACACGCCGGAAACTCCTGCTCGTGCTCCCGACCGGCAGGAAGTATGACTACATCTGTGCCGATTGCGGCACGCCGGTCGGCGGCAAGACCGACAACGATTCTGGCGACTTCTACCGGACGATCGCGCCGCGCCGCCCCCCCTGAAAGATCTCAATCACCGGTAGCGGGAAACGATTTCGACACTTTTACTGATAGCCGATGCCGCGAGCGCCACCGAGCGCTTGCGCACCCTGGTCGTGCGTGCCATCATTACGCGCGACTTTCATCGACCCTTCCTTCATATCCGTTCGACTCAAAGGATCGCAAAGAAGCTTAAGGACCTTAAGGAGGACGTGAATGAGGCGTCTCAGCAGAGCGCTAGCGCTATTGGCGTTCGGCGTTGCCGTCGCTCTCAGCGGATTGGCCCTCACGAGGCAGGTCATCGCGGTCGCCGGCGAGGCGGACGCGGAGCGGCTGAACCGCGCAATCCTTGATTACGTAGCCCAGAAGAACCCCCAGGCCCCCATCAGTGCCTTCCGGAACTTCCCGGAGACGCTGGTCGCCGAGGCCCAGCGCTCCAGCCTCGATCACTGCCTCGCCCTGGCCCAGGCCGATGTGGAGTCCGAGTTCAAGCAGGATGCGGTGGGCGCCGCCGGTGAGATCGGGCTCTTCCAGATACTCCCGGCCACGGCCGCCCTGTTCGAGTTCTCGGTGGGTTCGTTCCGCCGGCCGGTGATCAGCAAGAGCAAGCGGGACCTGGGCGACCTCGCCGATCCCGCGGTCAGCACGCGGTTCGCGATGGCCTACCTCAGGGACATTATGGCCCGCAAGCCGACGATCAAGGAGGCTCTGACCGAGTACAACGGCGGTCCGGGAGGCCGTCACCCCCACTACTACCGGATGGTGATGGGTGCCTACGTGGAGGTCCTCGAGCGCGCCGATCTGCGTTGCCGCTTCCGCGAGGCGCCCAAGCAGACGCCTCTCCTCACCCTGCTCTCGCGCGCCTGAGTCTGGCGCGCCCAGCTGTCCCCGCGCGGCGGGTCGCGCGCCACTGACGTGGCGCGCGGCCCTCAGGGTTTGACCGGGAAAAACCGCCCCCGCGCCGTGGCCAGCAGCCGGTTCGTACCGAACTCCTGAAGCCGCCCCTGAACATCCACGTAGCGTCCGTGATCACCCACGAGCGAGCCATGACCGACAATCGGGGTCTCGGTCGGCACCGGCTCGACGTACCGCACGGTCAGCTCTCCGGTGACGGCGACCCGCCCCGTCGCGCGGACCACCGCCGCCCCCAGCACCTCGTCGAGATAGGCGGCCACGATGCCCCCGTGAGCGGCACCCGGAGGCCCTTCATACTGGCGCGGGATGAGGATCGGCGAGGCGATGCCCTCGTCGGTCTTGAAGCACCGGACACGGAGTCCGGTGGGATGGCCGGGCCCACACCCGAAACAGTTGTGGAAGGGGTTGTCGGGAGGGGCCGGCCAGTGCTGCTCCTCGAGAGTTGCGAAATAGGCGCGAAACATGTGGGGCATCGGGGCGGTCACGCGCACGAGTGTATCACCGGGCTATAATCGCCCCGGGCATGCGCCGCCCCTTGGTGATCATTCTCGCGCTGGTGCTGGCCCTGGCCGGGTGCGCCAGGACCCAAAAGCCGGTGCTCTATCCCAACGCCAGGCTCAGGCAGGTCGGGCACGAGCAGGCCGAGCGCGACATCGAGGAGTGCCGTATGCTGGCGAGCCAGTACGTCGAGAGCACGGCGGCCAAGGACATCGGCAAGGGTGCCGCCGTCGGGGCCGCCGGTGGTGCCGCGGTGGGCGCGGTCGGAGGCGCCGTGAGCGGCCGCGGCGCCGGCACGGGAGCGGCGATCGGCGCCGCCACGGGGGCGACGGCGGGGGCGGTGCATGGCGCCGTCAAGCAGACGGCGCCCAGCCCGGTCTACAAGCAGTTCGTCAACCGCTGCCTGAGAGAGCGCGGCTACGACGTCCTCGGCTGGCAGTAGGCCCCCTCAGAGGCGCTCGAACTTCTGGAGCGATCTGATCTCTCGGGGCGGGCTCTCCTTGCTGCCCTGCGCCGTCCACGAAACCTCGGCCACGTAAAGGTCGCCCCGCGAGTCCACGGTGCAGCCGTGAGGGGCGACGAATTCCCCGGGCTTCTCCCCGGAGAAGGGACCGCCGATCCGGCCGACCAGCTCGCCTTTGACGGAGAGAATCGACACCCGGGCGCCGAGGTTGGGCACCGCCTTGTTGACCGGCAGGTGTGTCGGCAGCTCGCCGATGTAGAACAGGCCGCCGGCGCGGCGATCGGCGAAGAGCCCGCACGGCCGGTGGAGGTTGTTCCACTGCCCGAGATAGTGGCCCTTGGGATCGAAGATTTGGACACGGTGGTTCTCGCGGTCGGCGACGTAGACGAGCCCTTCGCTGTCGGTGGCGAGGTTGTGGGGCAGGTTGAAGCAGCCGGGGTCGGTGCCCGGCTCACCCCACGAGAACAGATGCCGCCCCTTGGGGTCGTACTTGTGGACGCGCGAGTTGCCGTAGCCGTCGGAGATATAGATGTCGCCGGTCTTGGGGCAGAGCGCCACGTGGGTGGGCCGGTTGAAGGGCTTGCCACCCTGGAGTGTCGCCGGTTTGTCGGGGTCGCCGACCGTGAGGAGCAGCTTGCCCTCGGGCGTGAACTGGCGAATCGTGTGGTGCAGGTCGTCCGTCAGCCAGAGCGTCCCGTCCGGACCGATCGTGACGCCGTGCGGCCGGCGGAAGACGCCCTCGCCCCACGCGCGCCGGAAGTTACCCTCCCGGTCGAACTGAATGACGGGATGGGGGCCACGGTTGAAGACCCAGACGTCGTCCTTCGCGGCGACCGCGACGCTCGTCGCCTCGACGAAGGACCATCCTTCGGGCAGACGCCCCCAGCCCACGGCCGGACGGTAGTTCATGGGGCGGGCTCCCTTCTCCGCGGCTCGACCGAGCGGCAGTTTATACTGCGCCCCATAGTGCCACAGTGCGCATGACCTCGCCTATCGGCTCTTCCGTCAAGCGCAAGGAAGATCGGCGATTCCTCACCGGCCACGGACGCTTCCTGGATGACCTCCGCGTGCCCGGCGCGCTGCATGCCGCGATCGTACGGAGCCCTCACGCCCACGCCCGGATCGTGAGTATCGACACCGGGCTGGCGAGGCGCCGGCCCGGCGTCGTCGCCGTCCTGACGATCGCCGAGTTGCCGGAGTGCGGCGGCGGCGCGGTCCCCGCCCTGGTGCCCTCTCCGCGGCTGCGCCCCTACCGCCACCCTGCGCTCGCGGGGCCGATGGTCCGCTACGTCGGCGAAGCGGTGGCCGTCGTGGTCGCCGACGACGCCTACTGCGCCGCCGATGCGGTGGAGGCGCTGGCCATCGATTACGAGGTGCGGCCGGCAGCCGCCAGCGTCGATCGGGCGCTGGCGCCGGGAGCGCCCCGGGTCTTCGAGGACTGGCCCGACAACGTGCTGGGGCCGGCGACGGGTGCCGTCGCCGACGCGACACGGGGTTTTGCCCACGCCGACGTCATCGTGGAAGCCGACTATGCGCTGCCCCGCGTGGCCCCGATGCCCATCGAGCCGCGCGGCGTCCTCGCCCGGCCGGACGGGCCCGACCCTCTCTTCACCGTCTGGACCTCCACGCAGGTGCCGTACGCGGTGCGGGCCGCGCTGGCGCCCGTGCTGGGGTTGAGTGAGGCGCGGGTGCGGGTGATCGCGCCCGACGTCGGCGGCGGTTTCGGGGGCAAAGGCCACGTTTACCCCGAAGACCTGCTGATCCCGGCCGTGGCCCACCGCCTGGGGCGTCCCGTCAAGTGGGTGGAGACGCGCCACGAGCACTTCCTGACCGCCGCGCCGGACCGTGACCAGCGGCACGCCGCACGGCTGGGCTTGAAGAAAGACGGGACGATCGTCGCGCTCGAAACGTCGTTCGTCCGTGATCACGGGGCGTACCCGACGCTGGGCGACGTGATCGCCCTCAACACGATCAACCATCTGCCCGGCCCATACCGTGTTCCCAACTACCGCGGCGCGGCCACCAACGTCGTGACGCACAAGAACTTCACGGGCGCTTACCGGGGCGCCGGCCGGCCCGAGGCCGCCTTCGTGCTCGACCGACTGCTCGACCGCGGGGCTCGCGCGCTCGGCCTCGACCCGGCCGAGCTACGGCGGCGCAACCTGATCCGGCGCGAGGAGATGCCGTACCGGACGGGGTTGACGTACCGCGACGGCGAGCCGATCGTCTACGACCCCGCCGACTACGCCGCCGCCTTCGACCAGGCACTGGAGCGTGTGAGGTACCGCCCCTGGCGGCAGGTGCAACGAGAGCGGCGCGGGAGTGTCCGACCGATCGGCATCGGCATCTCCGCGTACGTCGAAGGCACGGGCATCGGCCCCTTCGAAGGCGCCGACGTCCGCGTGGACCCGGACGGCACCGTCTACCTCTTCGTCGGGGTCTCCTCCCAGGGGCAAGCGCACGAGACGACGCTCGCGCAGGTGTGCGCCGCTGAGCTCGGGCTCGATCCGGACCAGGTCGTGGTGGTGGGCGGCGACACGACGGTCATCGGCTTCGGCATGGGTACCATCGCCAGCCGCGTCGCCGCCGTCGCCGGGCCCGCGGTCGCGCGCACCACGCGCCAGGTCGCCCGCAAGGCGCGGCTGGTGGCGGCCGAGTTGCTCGAGTGCGCGCCCGACGACATCGTCCTCGCGGCCGGGCGCGCTCACGTCGCAGGATTTCCCGACCGGGGGGTCGGTCTCGGCGAGCTGGCGCGGGCCTCGCTGAGGAGTCGCTCGCTGGCCGCCCAGGGGGCGCCGGGCCTCCACGCTTGCGCCTTCTTCCATCCGGGAACCGTGACCTGGGCCTTCGGGGCTCATGCCTGCGTGGTCGAGGTGGATGTGGAGACGGGCGAGGTGCGCCTGCTCGCCTACGCGGCCGTCCACGACTGCGGCCAGCCCATCAATCCCGCGGTGGTCGAGGGCCAACTCCACGGCGGCATCGTGCAGGGCATCGGGACGGCGCTGACGGAAGAGCTGGTCTACGACGAGCGTGGCCAGCTCCTCACCGCCAGCCTGATGGACTACGGCCTGCCGAAGGCGGATCAGGTGCCAGCGCTCGAGGTGGTGCCGCTCGGCTATCCTTCGATGATCAACGAGCTCGGGATCAAGGGCGTCGGCGAGAGCGGGATCATCTCGCCGCCCCCCGCGATCGCCAACGCCGTCGAGGACGCCCTGGCCGATCGCGGCGTCGAGATCACCCGGGTGCCGCTCACCGCCGCCCGCGTGTGGGAGGCCATACGAACGGGAGGTACCGCATGCTGAAGGAATTCAAGGAGTTCGCGCTCAAGGGCAACATGGTGGACCTCGCCATCGCAGTCGTCCTCGGGGGCGCGTTCGGCGCGATCGTCTCGTCGCTCGTGAAGGACATCCTCATGCCGCCGCTCGGCAAGCTCGTCGGCGGCGTGGACTTCGCCGAGCTGTTCATCGTCCTGGGCCGCGGCACCTACCCGTCCCTCAAGGCAGCCAAGGACGCGGGGGCCGCTACCATCAACTACGGGATCTTCATCAACGCGTTGATCAACTTCCTCCTGGTGGCCTGGGCGCTGTTCTTCGTCGTCAAGGGCATCAACAGCGCCCGCCGCCAGCCCGCGCCGGCCGCGCCCACGGAGAAGGAGTGCCCGCACTGCGCCATGAAGATCTCGATCCGGGCCCGGCGCTGCCCGCACTGCACCAGCGCGCTGTGAACAGTGACGATCGTCAGGCGTGGTAGTGCGAGCCGCAGGACGGCCGGGGGCTGGGGCCCCCGCGTCCGAGGCGAGCCTGTCAAGTGGTCGGTGCCCGGCGACCGGTTCGCACACGGTGGAGCCCGATGGTGTCCCCCGTGAGCACGATCTCGTCGATCGGGACGAGGAGCAGGCGCCGACGCTGTCGATCGGGAGGGCTCCAGGGTGCCCCTGCCGACCTCCCCGTCGATCAGGTCATCGAGTGATGAGACTCGGACGAGGACTGGCCGCCGCCATCAGTCTCTTTGTGGCCGGATGCGCGCTGGACAACCCCGGTTCTCCGCTCGTGATGGCCAATGTCCCATGCTTGCCTCCCGGCGTGACGGCGCAGTTCTTCTCGTGGCCCGTCGCTGGGTTCCGGACGATCACGCTGCTCTCAGACGCCGACGAGGAGGTTGAAGCGGCTTGGGTCCTCTACCGGCGAAACAGGGCCGCCGTCGCGGTGATCTGGACGAAGACTGATCTGATTGCGGTGGATCCCAGTCCGGACACGGAGGAACCGCATTGGGTCGACGGATCGCTCGTCGCTGACGATGACACCACGCTCCGGACGACCCCAGAGGCGCCATGCCAATGGCGACGGCACCGGGAAGGCGTTTAGGAGCGGAGAGGGGGCGGCGGGACGGTGACCGTCGGCGGCGGGCTCGCTCAGTCCATCACGACGCCGCCGTCGACCACCAGCACCTGCCCGGTGACGTAATGGGCCATCTGGGAGGCGAGATAGACGACCGCCTGGGCCACGTCCTCGGGCTGGCCCATGCGCGCGATAGGCTGCGCGGCGACGTTGTAATCGAAGCCGCGCGTCATCTCTGATTCCACCGGCCCCGGCGCGACGGCGTTGACGCGAATGCCGTACCGGCCGGCGTCCTTGGCCAGCCAGCGGGTGAAGGCGATCACGGCGCCCTTGGCGGCAGCGTAGGCGGGGCCGCTCCGCCCGCCGCGCGCGACGAGCGAGTCGCCGGAGCGCGCGACGGCGCCCCCCGCCATGCCGGAGACGGACGCGATGTTCACGATGGCGCCCCCGCGTCCCTTGAGGTGGGGATAGGCGGACTGGGAAACCAGGATCGTACCCCTCACGATCACGTCAAGCTCGCGCTGCAGGGTGGCCTCGTCCAGCTGCTCGAGGCTCTGCCGCTCCACGACGCCCGCGTTGTTGACGACGATGTCGAGGCGGCCGAAGTGTGCCAGCGCGAGGTTGACCGCGTCGGCGACCGCGGGGCGATGGCCGACGTCGGCGGTGAGCGCGCGACACCGACGGCCGAGCGCCTCCACGCGGCGCTGCGTCTCGAGGGGCGGCTGGAGGTCGAGGGCGGCGACGTCGGCGCCGACCCCGGCCAGCGCCAGCGCGATCGCCTGCCCGATGCCGCGGCCGGCGCCCGTGACCAGAGCGACCTGCCCGGCCAGATCGGGCGGGGCGCTGGTCGGCGTGCTCACCATGCTACCTCCCTTTTGTTCCACTCTCTTGCCCCGGACCACGTATACCTTTGCCGAGATGAAGGCGCGCTCGCTGACCGGCCCCGGCGCCGAGTATCCCACGCTCGAGGCCCTGGCCGACCGGCTCCAGATCCGAGCGACGGACCACGGCATCCGCCGCCTGGCTCCCGGTCGGGGCGGGGACCAAACCACCGCACGCGGCCGGCGGCACGCGCGACAGGCGCGGCGGGAGCTACGTGAGTACCTCGCCGGCCGACGCACCCGGTTCTCAGTGGCGGCGGATCTCCGCGGCCTTCCCGAGTTCCGGGCGCGCGTCCTAGCGGCGACCCGTCGGATCCCCTTCGGGCACGTCATCTCCTACGGCGCCCTCGCGCGGCGCATCGGCCACCCGCGCGCGGCGCGCGCCGTGGGCGGCGCGCTGGCCGCCAATCCGGTGCCGCTGATCGTGCCCTGCCACCGGGTCGTCCGCGGTGACGGCACCTGGGGGCCGTACGCGCTGGGCGCTCGACTGAAAACGCGCCTGCTCGCGCTGGAGCGCCGCGTCGCTTCGCCGGCCACGCGCGCGCCGCGTCAGGGTCCGGGCTGGCCGGCCGTGGTGATACCATCTGGCGCATGAAAACGATGGGCTGGCTTGTCCTGGCGGTGGCCGCGGCCGTGGGCGCCGAGCCGGCCCGCGCGCAGCCGCTGCCGATCTTCGACGCGCACATCCACTATAGCCAGCCGGACTGGGACCAGCTCGGGCCCGAGCGCGTGCTCGCCATTCTCAAGGATGCCAACGTGCGGCGGGCCCTGGTGTCCAGCACCCCCGACGACGGCACGCTGAAGCTCCACGAGAAGGCGCCCACGATGATCGTGCCATTCCTCCGGCCCTATCGGACCCAAGGCGACATGGCGAGCTGGCCGCGCGATCTCGGCGTCGCGGCCTATGTGGAGGAGCGTCTCAAGCGCGGCATCTACAAGGGCATCGGCGAGTTCCACCTGGGCACCGCCGACGTCGAGGCGCCCGTCGTGACGCGCTTCGCCGAGCTGGCCGTCCAGCACGGGCTCTTCTTCGAGGTACATGTGGACGATGTGACGGTCGAGCGGCTGCTGACCCGTTATCCCCGGGTGCGGATCATCTGGGCCCACGCGGGCATGTCCGCCTCGGCGGCCACGGTCGGACGCCTCGTCGACCGCTTCCCGAACCTGTGGGTGGAATTGTCGCTGCGCTCGGACGTCGCCCCCGGCGGCTCCCTCGACGGCGAATGGCGCGCGCTCTTTCTCCGCCACCCCGACCGGTTCCTGGTGGGGACCGATACGTGGGTCACGTCGCGGTGGCCGTCGCTCCCGGACGGCATGCGCGAGATCCAGCGCTGGCTGGCGCAGCTGCCGCGCGACGTTGCCGAGCAGATCGCCCACCGCAACGGCGAGCGCCTCTTCCCCGCCCCGTCGCCCTAGTTGGAGAGGGCCGCATCGGAGTCGCCACCGTTCGAGCGCGGGCTTTGCCCGCGCAATCCTTCCTGGGGGAGGCCTCGGAGGGGGCCGTCGAGGCCCCCTCCGACTGAGGCTAGCCCGCCGCGGCCGACAGCGAAGCCACCAGCTTCCGGTCGGAGTCGTAGGTGAGGCGCGCCAGGGCCTCACTCGGCTCTGCCCACGCCACCTCGTCGACCTCGTGGTCGTGGTCGCCGACCTTCTCGAGCGGCCGCATCAGGAACCAGCTCACGGTCTTCTTGACGCGCTGGCCGCTGCGCTGGAACCAGTACGTGACAGGGGGGAGCTCGCGCACCACCTCGCAACGGTAGCCGGTCTCCTCCTGCACCTCGCGAAGCGCCGCCGCTTCGCTCGTCTCGCCCGCCGCCAGCGCCCCCTTGGGCAGCGTCCAGACCGGCCGATCACGAAGGTCACGGGCGCGGATGAGCAGGAGGCGCCCACGGTCATCGACCACCAGCCCGCCCGCGGAGTATTCTAGGATGGGTCGCGATGAGGTCTGCGCCATCACTGAGTCATGATACGCGTCGCCCCGGCGGGGGCCAGCGGTAGCCGGCGTACGGCGCGCCCGAATCAGCGGACCTGTTCGGCGCGCTCGCGGACGGCCTTGAGGGTCTCGACGAGGCCGTCCCGCTCAGCACCGCGCGTGACGAATGCGGGGAGCACCGTGCGCGCGGCCATGGCATACGTCAACACAACATCCGCGCCGCGCGACTCGATCTGCCAGTAGCCCCAGCTGTCACGGAAGAGATCGTTCCGCCGCTCCGGGGCCAGGCGCCACTCGATGCGCCGCCGCGCCGCGTCGGCATAGTTGTTGACGTGGAAGCCGAACGAGAAGGGTCCGACGCCTACCACGTAGCGTACCAGCGCGTGCTCGAGGCCGCCCTCGAGCACCTCGGTGTCGACGACCCGCGGATAGAGGCCAGGGTGGTGCCGGTAGTCGACCAGAACGCGCCAGACGGCCTCCGGAGAGGCCTGCACGCGCGCCAGGGCGGTGCCGCCCTGGACCGGCCCGCTGCTGGAGCCGGGTGGAAGCACGTCGAGGAGCACCACCTCGCCGCGAGCGAGCCGTTCGAGTTGAGTGGGGCTGAGCCCGAGGGACTTGGCGGCGGTCGGCCATGTTGCGACAATGACGAGCGCCAGGCACAGCGCGCGGTAGCGCATGAGCACCTCAGGTTCGCGACCAAATGGGCGACCAAACGAAAGAGCCCCCAGGGGGCTCTCGATCACGGCCGGGCGACATCCTCAGTCTCGCACGGGCCATGCGGGACGAAAAGTCAAAAGCGGTTGGGGCGTCCTGGCGCTCCTCGTCGCCTGTGCCGCCCCGGCCGGAGCCGACACGTCCAGGGCCTCGTGGCCGCCGTTTCTGCGGCCCCGGCTGGCCTATCCGCCCGACGTCGTGGCCGCCGTGGAGCACATCTGGGTCGAGCCCACGCTGACCCGCACCGTCCGGGGCCGCCCCGCGCACGTACCCTTCGAGGTCTACGGCGCGTTCGTGGACGCTCCCGACGTCACGGCGGCGGCGGCGCGCTTCCGGAAACTGGCCCGCTACGAGGTCGACGCCCTCGACGACGATTGGTACCGGGCCACCGATAACGACGGCTCGCATGGGATGTACCGCGTCATCGTGCGCGAGCCGGTCCGTCGCGTCGTGCTCTCGTGGGGTGAGCACTCCGGATGGATTCTGGGGACCATCAGCGGCAGCGCCCTGACGGTGGTCGATCTACGGCCAAACGGCCAAGGCGTCGAGCAGGTGTTGACCGCGCATGTGCGGATCGACCAGCCCGTCGCCGCCGCCCTCGCGCGCCTGCTCATCACCGTCTTTGGTCGTTTCGCCGACCGGAAGCTGGCCGAGGGCTTTGCCGTCACCGCGCGCGTGGCCGAGTGGGCATTCGAACAACCCCGGGAGTTCTGCCAGTGGGTCGCCCACGAGCCCCTGCCGGCGTTCCGGCGCGAGCGCATCCTGGCGGTCGTGCCCGGATGCGCCGCTCGGGTCCGCGCCCCTCAAGCGGCGACGTCGTACTGACGGTCGCGCCACTCCACCACGCGGCGGAGGCGAAAGCGGACGATCGAATCGAGGCCCATCGCCCCCAGCGCCATGACGGCGAAGGGATGGAGCAGCGCCAGCCACGGAGCGTACCCCGCCCGCCGGTCGGAGACCGCGCGCGGCATGATGGCGAGCGCGACCTCGGCCAGCGGCAGCCAGGTCCAGAGCCAACCGCCGCGCCCCAGTATGGCGCCGAGCCCCAGAAGGGCGAGTGGGCCCAGGCAGAGTGCACCGAGCCCGGCCAGCGCCAGCAGCAACAGCGCCGGAGAGTCGAAGAAGACAGGCAACAGATTGCGTGCCGTGGCGCGCCACAGCGGGCCCACCGTCGCATACGGCCGGCATCGGAGCACGCGGGCGCCGTCCACCAGGCGCACGCGGTAGCCGCCCGCGACCAACAGGCGCCCCAGCGCCGCGTCCTCGGCCAGTGACCGCCGCGCGGCCGCGAACCCGCCGCAGCCGTCGTAGACATCGGCGCGGATGGCGATGAACTGTCCCGTCATCGCCGCCAGCCACCGGCAGCGCCGCGCCGCCGGCAGCCAGGAGGGCACGAAGGCCAGCGCGGCCCAATTCTGGAGCCCGACCAGCGCGCGCACGCCGAGGCTTCCGCCCTCGTGCGAAGGCACTGCCGAGACAGCGTCGGCCCCCAGGACGTCCAATGCGCTGGCGGTGCGAGCGAGCGCGGTGGCGCCGGGGATCACGTCGGCGTCGGCGAAGACGAGGAGCTCACCGCGCGCGTGACTGCGCAACCGGTGACATGCCCAGGGCTTGCCGCGCCAACCGGCGGGCAGGCGCCCGCCGCGGATCACCCGAACATGGGGCGCTGACTCCGCGGCGGCGAGCGCACGAGCAGCGGTGTCATCGGTGGATTCATCGTCATAGACAACCACCTCGTAGAGCGGATAGTCTTGGGCTGCCCAGCCATCGACACATACACCAATTCGCTCGGCCTCGTTCCGCGCGGGGATCAGGACCGAGATCCGGGGCGGCGTCCCGGGCGCGCGCATCCGCTCGAGCGGCGGCAGCGTCAGGTGATTGAGCAGCGTGTGCAGGCCGAGCGCGGTCAGGCCCGCGCCGGCGACGAGGTGATAGATGGCGAGTCCCGTCATCTTCCGCCTTCACGTCCCAGGAACTAGAGAGCCGCGCACCTTGGGGTGACGCCGAGCCGGCGCGCGCGGCCCCTCAACCGCTGGGCCTTGGTCTTCTATGACCGAGCGTACCGTTGGACCCACGGGCTCGACCGTCCCGACTCCGAGATCGGCTCGGCGTTCCGCCTCCAGATCCGGCGCAGCCGACGAGCCCGCGAACTGCCCGGTGGCACGCGGATCCGCCGGGGCGACCGCATCGGGATCCTGCACCTCAACAACGAACGGATCGCCGCGCTCCACGGCGACGGCCTGTCACCGCTCGCTGTCGGGCTCGAGTTTCGCCGTCAGCTCGTCGCCTCCCTCCGCACCCTGGCCGCGCTTGCAGAATCCGGGCCGTTGAAGGACGTGCAGGCCTTCGCCGCGACGACGATCTTCTATCAAGGGCTCGCTCGCCTCGGCTTTCAGCCGGAGCACCGCGGTCCGACCTGGCCCCGTCTCGTGGCGGCCTACCAGCGCGCGCTCCTGGCCTCGGTCCATCCGGCCGGCGCCCGGCGCCTGCGCCGGACAACCTATCATCAGGCGCGGCGCCTCTGGATCTCGCGGCCGACCCTGCGGGAGCGCTACCGCCCGGCCACGGGACTCACGCCAGCGCTGGACGACGCGTAAACCAGCCGGCGGTCTGCTCGTACACGTGCCCCACCCGAAGCACAGTCGGCTCGTCGAAGGGGCGGCCGGCGATCTGCAGTCCGAGCGGCAGCCCGTCGCGCGAGAAGCCGCACGGCAGCGAGAGCGCCGGCAAGCCCAGCCCGTTGAAGGGCCGGGTCAGGCGGGAAAAACGTCCCATCCTCGCGATCACGGCTCCCACAGGCGCGCCGGTGACCTCGACCAGCGGCGGCGCCGGCTCCGGCACGGTAGGCGCCACCAGCACATCCACGTCGGCGAACACCCGGCGCACGAACTCCCGCGCCATCCGCGCCCTCAGGCGGAGGGCCTGCAGGTAATCGTGGGCCGAGATGTGGAAGCCGACCTCCAGCCGGGCGCGCACCACGGGTCCGAGCTCGTGCGGACGCTCCTTGGCGATCCGCGCGTGGATGGCGGCGCTCTCGGCGCGCGTGATGAGACCGGTGACGTCGACCAGCGGCTGCGGATCGGGCACCCGGAAAGGGACCCGGGTGGCGCCGAGCCGCGCCAACTGTCGCGCGACCTCCTCCACAGCCTCGACAATCGCACGGTCGACGCCCTCGAAATAGTAGTTCTCGGGCACGCCGACGCGGAGGCCACCGAGATCGCGCGCGATCCCCTGGAGGTAGTCGGGGACGGGCCGAGGGCTGGACGTGGCGTCGTCCGGGTCGGGCCCGGCCATCACCCGGAGCAGCAGCGCCGCGTCGCGCACGGTTCGCGTCATGGGACCGACGTGGTCATTCGACCACGACAGGGCCATCACGCCCGCCCGGCTCACGCGGCCATAGGTGGGCTTGAGGCCGACGATCCCGCAGCAAGCCGCCGGCATCCGGATCGAGCCGCCCGTGTCGGTGCCGAGGGCGCCCAGCGCCAGCCCGGCGGCGACGGCCGCGCCGGAGCCGCTGCTGGAGCCGCCGGCGCAGCGCCCGACGCTCCAGGGGTTCTGCACGTGCCCGTGATGCGGGTTGTCGCCGAAGGCGCCGAGGGCGAGCTCGGCCATGTTGAGCTTGCCGAGGGTGATCGCCCCCGCCGCGGCCAGGCGCGAGGCCGCCGTGCAGTCCCGCTCGGCGATGAAGTATTCCTTCGTGCGTGTCCCGCACGACGTCGGCAACCCGCGGAGGAAGCACAGGTCCTTGTACGCCAGCGGCACCCCGTGCAGCGGCCCGCGGAGGCGACCGGCCCCCAGCTCCGCGTCCCGCTCCTTGGCGGCGCGCCGCGCGCCCTCGGCGTCGACGCTGATGAAGGCGCGTAGGGTCGGGTCGAGCCGCTCGATGCGGGCCAGGCAAGCGTCGGTGGCCTCCGCGGCCGAGATGCGCCGCGCGCGGATGTCCGCCGCGAGCGATTCGATGGTCCAGTCGGTCATACGGGCGCGGTCGGAGGCGCGCCGGCCTCCAGCGCCGCGATGAAGCGGGCTGGCTCCTCGGTCAGGGCCAGGTCGGCGGCCCAGCGCTCGATCGCGCCGGCCAGAGCCGCGAGGTCGGCGGCCAGCGAGGGGTCGCGGCGCCGGTCTTCCATGGACCCGAAGAATACTCCTCTCCGGGCGCGTGGCACCACCGACCAGGCTATTCCGCGACGGTGACGCGCAGGACTTCCTCGATCGTGGTGACGCCCTCGAGCGCCTTGAGCAGCCCCGCCTGGCGCAGCGTCTTCATCCCCTGCGACTGCCCCACCCGGCGCAGCTCCGACGTGGGAGCGCCCTTGAGGATCAGGTCGCGCAGTTCCGGGGTGACGGGCATGATCTCGTAGATCGCCACCCGCCCCTTCATCCCCGTGGAGTTGCACGACGCGCACCCCCGCCCCCGGTAGAGCGTCACCGTCCCCCGGCCGGTGGGCTGGTGACCGTACGGCAGGAGCGTGCTCTCGTCCACCTCGTACGTCTCCCGGCAGTCCTTGCACACCTTCCGCCCCAGGCGCTGCGCCAGCAGCATCAGCAGGGCCGAGGCCACCAGGAAGGGCGGAATCCCCATGTCCACCAGCCGGGCCACCGTCGAGGGGCAGTCGTTGGTGTGCAGGGTCGAGAAGACCAGATGGCCCGTCAGCGCCGCCCGGATGCTGATCTGCGCCGTCTCCAGATCGCGCGTCTCGCCGACCAGGATCACGTCCGGGTCC
>MNEF01000098.1 GCA_001917535.1 Candidatus Rokubacteria bacterium 13_1_40CM_69_27 | reverse complement strand
TCCCCACGTTCACGTGCGGCTTCGTCCGCTCGTACTTCGCCTTCGCCATGCCTCAGTGACCTCCGTTGACCGCGGCGCCCCCGAATAGGGTGGAGCCCATGTCCGGGATTGAACCGGAGACCTCGTCCTTACCAAGGACGCGCTCTGCCGACTGAGCTACATGGGCACGGATCACAGGAACGACTTCGTCATCGGCTCGCTCGCAAGACTCCTCATTGGCTCGCCTCGGAGGCGCGGGGCCCTCAGGCTTCGCTCGCCTCGGGCGCAGGGGCCCCGCCCTGCGACTCGCCCCGTGGCCCGCAGCCGTCCTGTAGCCCGCAAAACGTGGAGCGGGAAACGGGATTCGAACCCGCGACCCCCAGCTTGGAAGGCTGGCGCTCTACCGCTGAGCTATTCCCGCCCTTGTCTCCCCGGCCGTCCGCGCAAGTGGTGGGGAGGGGAGGATTTGAACCCCCGAAGGCGTACGCCAGCAGATTTACAGTCTGCCCCCTTTGGCCACTTGGGTACCTCCCCAGACCTGCCGGCACGTGTATGCGAACCCCTTGGAAACGCTGGCGCTGGCGGGAGGACTTGAACCCCCGACCCACTGCTTACAAGGCAGTTGCTCTTCCACTGAGCTACGCCAGCACAGACAAAACTTCACTTTAGTTTCCGGCTTTTAATAAGTCAAGGAGTTTTAGGCTCCGTCTGGCGCTGGCGAGTAACCTCGTAACAGAGAACAGCCCCGGCGGCGGAGACGTTCAGTGAACCAACGCGCCCGAGCATGGGAATGGTCACCAGAACGTCGCACGTCCGGGCGACGAGCGGCCTCAATCCCTCCCCCTCGCTGCCGAGCACCAGGCAGATCGGCCCTTTCAGGTCGGCGCTCCACGGGGAAACGCCGTCTCTCGCCGTGGCCCCATAGATCCAAACGCCTGATTTCTTTAGAGTCTCTAGGGCGCTGACCAGATTGGCCTCCCGCGCCACTGCCACCGTCTCGAGCGCCCCCATCGCGGTCCGGGCGGCGGCGTCCGTGAGGCCGACCTGGCGGTGCTTCGGGACGATGACCCCGTGCACGCCGAACCCGTCGGCCGTTCTCAGCAGCGCCCCCAGGTTGCGGGGATCCTGGATCTGATCCAGCGCCAGGAAGAAGGCGGCCTCGCCTCGCTCCTGGGGAACGCGCAGGAGCGCGGCGAGGTCGACGTACTCCGCCGACGCCACCCGAGCCACCGCCCCTTGATGATCGGGCGAGCCGGCCATCGCCGTGAGCTGGTCGCGCGTGCGATAGGAAACCTTCACGCCCGCCCGCCGCGCCAGCGCTACCACCTCGGCCAGGGGCCCGCGCGCGCCGGCCAGCACCGCCACCTCGTCCGCGCGCCGGGCGCGACTCCGGAGCAGGGCGAGGACAGGGTTGCGACCGTAGGCCACCGCCTCGCTCATGTCCGCTCCCACTTCAGGCGCGGTCCGGTCGGCGTGTCCTCCACGGTGGCGCCGAGCTTCCGAAGAGCCTCACGAAGCTCATCGGCTCGCTTCCAGTCTCGCTGGTTCCGGGCCTGTTCTCGCTCGGCGACCAGGGGTTCGGCCTGCGCGGCACGGGCAGGCGATGGGGCCACCCCCTCGGCTGGGCGCTGAAAGAGCCCGAGGGCCCAGCCGAGTCTTGCCAGGAGACGGACTCCATTCGCGAAGGCGTCCGCCCTTTTCCCGCCCTGTCCGACCGCCTCTCGATACCGGTACAGCTCATGACTCAAATCAAACAGGGCGGCAAGGGCTCCGGGCGTGTTGAAGTCATCGTCCATCGCGTCCGTGAACCTTTCGACGCACGGATGAGCCCGTCTGGTGAGTTCGCCATGCCCGATCGCGGCGAGCCAAGCCTCGGGGTACCCACGCTCCAGCGCGTTGGGGTACCGGCCATCGATGCCGGGCACCGACAGACGCTCCGCCTCGATGATGAGCCCTCGCAGTCGTTCGAGCGCCCGCGCGGTCTCGCGCACGCGCTCCTCGGCGAACTCCACAGGGTTACGGTAGTGGGTGCCCAAGAGCCACAGCCGCAGCGCGTCGGGGTCGTGGCGCTTCACGAGCTCCCTGATGGTCAGGATGTTGCCCAGGGACTTCGACATCTTCTCGGCGCCGAGGTTCACGAACCCGTTGTGGATCCAGTACCGCGCGAACGGCTGGCCCGTCGCCGCCTCCGACTGGGCGATCTCGCACTCGTGGTGGGGGAACATCAGGTCCTCGCCGCCGCCGTGGATGTCGAAGGACTCGCCGAGGTACCGCATCGACATGGCCGAGCACTCGATGTGCCAGCCGGGCCGCCCGTCACCCCAGGGGCTCGGCCAGGACGGCTCGCCGGGCTTCGCCGATTTCCAGAGCGCGAAGTCACGGGGATCACGCTTGCGCTCGTCCACCTCGACCCGGGCGCCGGCCAACAGCTCGTCGAGGTTCTTGCCACTGAGGCGTCCGTAGCCGGGGAACTGGCGGATCTCGAAGTAGACGTCGCCGTCCACCACGTAGGCGAAGCCACCGGCGAGCAGCCGCTCGATCAGCACGATCATCTCGGGGATGTGGTCGGTCGCCTTGGGCTCGATGTCGGCGCGGAGGACCCCGATTGCCTCCATGTCCTGGTAGAACTCGGCGATGTAGCGCTCCGACAGCTCCGACGGCGAGACACCCTCTTCCTGGGCGCGCTTGATGATCTTGTCGTCCACGTCGGTGAAGTTCTTGACGAACGTGACGCGATAGCCCTTGAAGGCGAGATACCGACGGATCACGTCGAAGACGATGGCGCTGCGGGCGTGCCCGACGTGGGAGACGCCGTAGACGGTCACCCCGCACACGTACATCCGCACCTCCTTGGGCGCCAGCGGGACGAGTTCCTCCTTGGTGCGGGTCAGCGTGCTGTAGATCTTCACCGGCCCTCGGTCGGGATCCCCAGCGCTCACTCGCCCACCTCGACGGAGACGACGGCCATCGCGGCGATGCCCTCGCGGCGGCCCACGACACCGAGGCCCTCGGGACTCTTGGCCTTGACGCTGACGACGTCGACGGGGACCGCCAGCGCGTCGGCCAGTCGCTTGGCCATCTCGGGGAGGTACGGCGCCAGGCGCGGCGCCTGGGCCAGCACCGTGGCGTCGACGTTCACCAGCCGGCCACCCCGCCCCCGCACCAGCTCCATCACACGCTCCAGCAGGGCGAGACTGGAGACGCCGCGGTACTGCGGATCGGTGTCCGGGAAGTGGTGCCCGAGATCGCCGAGCGCCAGAGCGCCCAGCAGGGCCTCGCCCACCGCGTGGGCGAGCACGTCGGCATCGGAGTGCCCGCGCAGGCCCACCTCGGAGGGGACGGTCACGCCCCCCAGAATCAGGGTCCGGTCACGCGCCAGCGGATGCAGATCGAAGCCGAATCCCACGCGGTTCACGCCCGCACCCACGCGCGCGCCCGCCGGAGGTCGGCCGGCGTCGTGATCTTCACGTTCATCTCGCTGCCGGGGACGACGCACACGGCATGGCCCAGGCGCTCGACCAGCATGGCGTCGTCGGTGCCCACAACCCCATCCCGCTGCGCCTTCTCGTGCGCCTCGCGCAGGAGGGCCGCCCGGAAGGCCTGCGGGGTCTGCACGGCGCAGAGCTGCGAGCGGTCGAGCGTTTCCTCGGCGAATCCCCCCCGCACGCGCTTCACGGTTTCGGCGATCGGCAGAGCGCAGATGGCGGCGCCGTGGCGGCGCGCGGCGCGCAGCACGGCGTCGATGAGTCGGCGCGTGATGAACGGGCGGACCGCATCGTGGACCACGACGATCTCGGCGTGGGCCGGCGTGGCCTGAAGCGCGCGCCATACCGACTCCTGCCGGGTGGCCCCGCCCGCGACCACCGCCACCCGCTGCCCGAGGCGCGCCAGGGCGCGCGCCGCCCGCCGGGCGTGGGCGTCCGGCGCCGCGACGACGATCGCCTGCACGGCCGGGTGGCGCGCGAAGTGACGCGCGGTGGCCACGAGGATGGGCACTCCCCCGAGCCTGAGGAACTGCTTGGGCGTGCGATGGCCGAGCCGCGTTCCCACCCCGCCCGCGGGGATGACCACCGCGACGCTACGCACCGCGGGGCCCCGAACCCGGCTCGTCCTCGCGGAGCCGCGTGAAGATCATCCGGCCGGCCGTCGTCTGGAGCACGCTCGTCACGGCGACGTCGACGGCCTGGCCCAGGAACCTCTTGCCCTGATCGATGACGATCATCGTGCCGTCGTCCAGGTAGGCCACCCCCTGTCCCGCCTCCCGGCCCTCGCGCAGCACGTGGACGTGCAGCAGCTCGCCGGGCAGCATGACGGGCTTGAGCGCGTTGGCCAGCTCGTTGACGTTGAGGACGGCCACGCCGGAGAGCTCCGCCATCTTGTTCAGGTTATAGTCGTTCGTCAGCACCTTGCCGGCCAGCGTCTTGCCCAGCTCGATGAGCTTGCGGTCGACCTCCTTGACGTGGGGGAAGTCCAGCTCGGTGATCTCCACCTTGACCTTGGCGCTGCGCTGCAGCCGCTGCAGAACGTCGAAGCCGCGCTTGCCGCGGTTCCGCCGGAGGGTGTCCGAGGAGTCGGCGATCTGCTGCAGCTCGCGCAGGACGAACTGCGGTACCACCAGGACGCCGTCGATGAAGCCGGTCTCGCAGAGGTCCGCGATGCGGCCGTCGATGATGACGGAGGTGTCGAGGATCTTGCTGAGCTCGCTTCGCCGCGTCGTCCCCGGGAAGAGCACCGCCGAGACGGCCTCGAGATCGGCCCGCCGGCGCAGTGCCGTCGCCGCGCCCAGGTAGGCGCCAAGCAGCGCCGGCAGCCCCATCCCGGCCATGCCCGCGTTCGGGATCAGCGAGGCCGCGGCCGCCCCCACGGCCAGCCCGGCGATGAGCCCGAAGAAGCCGCCGACGGTGCCCCAGAAGAGTCGCTCCACGGGCACGCCCACAGCGCGCGTCTCCAGCCACACGGCGAGGCCGCCGAGCACGCCACCTCCCAGGACGCCGGCCGGCACCGGGATCTCCAGCGCCGGCGCCAGCTCGGCGCCCGCCCAGCCCGCCAGCACGACGACGGCGGTGCGGATGATTGCGAGCGTCACCGCCTCACCCCAGCAGGGCGTCCAGGGCCGCCTGCACCGTGGCCACGCCGTGGGCCTGGAGCGGCAGCCGAGGACCATCGATCAGATTGCTCTGGGGCACCACCGCCTCGGAGAACCCGAGCTGCGCGGCCTCGCTCAGCCGCGCCATGAGCCCGGTCACCGCCCGAACCTCCCCCGTCAGCCCCACTTCGCCCACGACCACGACGTCACCGCGCACCGGGCGATCCATATAGCTCGACGCCGCGGCTACCACGACGCCGAGGTCCGCCGCCGGCTCCACGACGCGCCCGCCGCCCGCCACGTTCACGAAGACGTCCTGACTGGCCAGCGGCACGCCGGCCCGCTTTTCCAAGACCGCCAGGAGGAGGCAGACGCGGTTGTAATCGGCGCCGAGCACGGTCCGGCGCGGGGTGCCGAACGAGGCGGGCGCGACCAGCGCCTGCAACTCGAGGAGCAGCGGCCGCGTGCCCTCCAGGCCGGCGACGATCACCGAGCCCGGCGCGTCCTTGGGCCGCTCGGCGAGGAAGAAGCCGGACGGATTCTTCACTTCCACCAGGCCCCGGTCGGCCATCTGGAAGACCCCGATCTCGTTGGTGGAGCCGAAGCGATTCTTCACGGCCCGGAGCACGCGGTAGGCGTGGTGCTGCTCGCCCTCGAAGTACAGCACCGTGTCCACGAGGTGCTCGAGGACGCGCGGCCCGGCCAGCGCGCCTTCCTTGGTGACGTGACCGACGAGAAACGCGGCCATGTCGCGCCCCTTGGCGAGCGTCATCAGGCGCGCGCCGCACTCGCGCACCTGGGCCACGCTGCCGGGGGCCGATTCGAGCTCGGGAAGGAACACCGTCTGGATGGAGTCGATGACGAGCGCCCGGGGCTTGACGGAGTCCAGCTCGGCCTGCACCTGGGCGAGATCGTTCTCCGCCCACAGGAGCAGCCCGTCGCCCCCGATCCCCAGCCGCTCGGCCCGCAGCTTCACCTGGGCCGCCGACTCTTCGGCGGAGACGTAGAGCACGGGGGGGGCCGTCGCCGCCAGGGCCCGCGCGGTTTGCAACAGCAATGTGCTCTTCCCGATGCCCGGATCGCCGCCGATCAGCACCAGGGATCCCGGCACGACGCCGCCGCCGAGCACGCGGTCCAGCTCGCCGATCCCGGTGCGAATGCGGTCGCTGCGCTCCATCGCGATGTCGCGCAGCGGGCGTGGCCGGCTCTGCGCCAGCGCCGCCCGCCGCGCGGCGGGCGGCGGCGCGACGCGCTCCTCGACCAGCGCCACCAGCTCACCGGCGGCGCGCTTGCAGTCCGGGCAGGTGCCGGGCTTCGGGCTGGCGAAGCCACATTGCTGGCAGCGCCAGATGCTCCGATCCCTCACTCCTTCTTCTCCTTGTTGTCCTTGTTGTCCTTGCCCAGGCCGCGGATGAGCGATCGGAGGAGGAAGCTCCGCTGGGTGCCGTCGAGAATGTTCACGAGGCGCTCGTAGAGCGTCGGGTCGGCGATGAGGGCCCCCAGCGTCCCTTCCCCCTCGTTGATCTTCTCCGTGATGGACTTGAGATTCGCGACGGCAACGCGGAGATCCTCCACCGCCAGCCGGATGCTGCCGTCGTCCGGCGAGTCCCGCACCAGGCTGCCCAGCGTTCCCCGACCGCCGACGACGCGGTCAGAGACCTCCCGGAGGTTCCGGGCGACCATGCGGAGGTCGTCCAGCACCCCTTTGTAGGCGGGATCGAAGAGCAGCGCCGGCAAGAGCCCGTCCTCGCCGCCCCGGCGCTCGGCGAGTTGACCGAGCCGGTCCATCGCCGCCACGAATTTCTTCGCGGCCTCGGCGCTCTGCGCCGACGTCAGGACGCCGACGGCGCCCTCGCCGCGCTCGACCCGGTCCAGCAGCGCCTGCGTCTTGGCCAGCAGGTCGCCGAGCCGCTGGAGCGCCACGGGCTCTTCGTAGATGAGCGCGTGCGCCCACCCGCGGCCCTTCTCGACCTCGGTGGTGATCCGGGCCAACTGGTCGGTCGCGCGACGGGCCGAGCCGGTCGCCGCCGCGACGTCCTCGATGATCCTCGTCTGGTTGAACGCCTCGGCGGTCCTCCGGAGACTCTCGGCCAGCGCGGAAACGTTCCGGACGACCTGGCCGGTCTCGCCGATCATGTGGCCGAGATCGGAGGGGTCACGCGCGGCGAGCGTCTCGCCCGGCTGCACGACGGTTGCCGACACCGTCCCCACCGTGATCTCGACGATCTTGTCGCCGAGCAACCCCTGGGTCTCGATGCGCGCCATCGAATCGCGGCGGATGCGATCCGCGTAGTGTTTGGTGATGCTGAGGTCCACGCGCACCTTTCCTCCCGGCTGGCCGGGCAGGTGCACGCCGGTCACGCGGCCGATCTGCACGCCGGCCAGGCGCACCGTCGCCCCTTCAGTCAGCCCGCCCACCTCGGTGAACTCGGCGTGGATCGTGTAGCGCGCCTCGAAGAGCCGGGCGCGGGCGCCGAGCGCGTAGATCATCCCGAGGAATGCCGCCAGGGCCACCAGGACGAAGACGCCCACCCGGAGCTTCATCCCCCGCTCTCGCCGCTGCTCGTTCATACGCTCACCTCGCCTCGCCGGCCAGAAACGCCTGCACGGCGGGGTCGCTCGAGCCGAGCACGGCGTTGAGCGGCCCCACCACGGCAAACCGCCCCTCGATCAGGATCGCCACCCGGTCGGCGACGGTTCTCGTCAGGTCGAGGTCATGGGTGACGACGATCGCAGTGTCGCACACGCCGACATGCACCTGGGAGATCAACTCGCCGACCAGCTTGGCGTTGGTGGGATCGAGGCCGGTGGTGGGCTCGTCGAAGAGCATAACCTCCGGCTGGTTGACCAGGGCCCGGGCGATTCCCACCCGCTTCCGCATCCCCCCCGACAGCTCGGCCGGCAGCAGCGCCAGCACGTCCTCGTTCAATCCCACCTGGGAGAGGAAGTGCACGACGCGCTCCCTGATCGAGGCTTCGTCCAGGCTGGTATGCTCCCGCAATGCATAGGCCACGTTCTCGTACACCGTCAGCGAGTCGAAGAGCGCCGCGCCCTGGAACACGTAGCCCATCCTCTTGCGCAGCGGGAGCAGCTCCTCCTCCGGGAGGTGCTCGATGTTCCGCCCGAACAGGCGGATCTGCCCGCGGTCCGGCCGCAGGAGACCCGCGATCAGGCGGAGCAGCACCGTCTTGCCGGAGCCGCTGCCGCCCATCACCACGAAGGTCTCCCCCCGGGTGAGCGCCAGCGATACGCCTCGGAGGACGTCCCCGGCGTCGAACGCCTTCCAGACCTCGATCACCTCGACCAGCGGCTCGGCCACGCGACGTCACCAGAACAGGATCAGGAACAGCTTGGTCAGGAAGAAGTCGGAGATGATCACGCCCATGGTGACGTGCACGACGGTCGCGGTGGTGGCCCGGCCCAGCCCCTCGGTGCCGCCCTCGGTGGAGAGCCCGTTATAGCAGCCGATGAGCGTCACGATGGCCCCGAAGACGACGCTCTTGCCGATGCCCATGAGGAAGTCCTTGGGCACGACCCAGTACGTGGTGGCGTTCCAGTAGGCCCACATGTCGGCGCCCCGCTCCAGGAACATCATCACCATGCCCCCCAGCACGCCCAGCACGTCGGCCATGACGGTGAGGAGGGGGAAGACGACGAGCGCGGCCAGCATGCGGGGGACGATGAGCCGCTTGACGTAGTTGACTCCCAGCGTCCGCAGCGCGTCGATCTGCTCGGTGACCTTCATCGAGCCCAGCTCCGCGGTGATGCCGGAGGCCACCTTGCCGCCGACGAGAATCGCCGTCAGCACGGGGCCCAGCTCCCGGAGAATCGCCAGGGCCACCAGGGGACCAACGTAGTTCTCGGCGCCGAATCGGGCCATGTTGACCGCGCTCTGCAGTGCGAACACCATGCCGGTGAACACCGCGGCCGTCAGGGCCACGCCGAGGGACCGGACACCCATGGTCTCGATCTCGTGGACCACGTGCTGGAAATAGGCCGGCGGCAGCGCCAGGTTGCGCACCACGCTCCCGCTCAGCAGCCCGAGGCCGCCGTACCACATCGCCGTCCGTCTCAGGTATGCGTCCATCCGCCTACTCCATGAAAAAGCTGGCGACGAACCGGTCGAAGTCGCCTCGCCAGTCCCCGAAGGTGTCGACCGGGGCGGCGTAGATCAGGTCATACACGCACCGCGCGTCCGTGACCGTCAGGGTCTCGATCTTGAGCCGCGGCCCCTCCGTCTCCCCCCGGGCCTCCACGATCGTGCGCGTGCCCTGGCGCCCGTCGACCGACACCTCGCCGCGGCCGATGACCGTGCGGTCCCGCAGCCCCGCCAGCAGCCGCCGCGTGAGGAGTCCGGCCGGCCGGCGCGCCGCCGCGCCCTCGCAGGCGGCGTTGACCAGCATGCCGGCGGCCCCGCCGCGATGCCTCAACTCCAGGTCGGCGCGGCTCTGCTCCACGACGGCCCAGTCCGAGCCCGGCACCGTCACCCGATATCCCTTCGACGAGTGAAACACGCCGTGGTCGACGCGTCGACCCGCGCATCCCGCCGCCAGCGCGAGCGTGGCGATCGCCCCCACGAGGCCGGCCAGCAGCAGGCCCGGACGCCGCGTGCTCACCCCTCCGTCAAGCGTGGGGCGTTGTGCGGGCCTGGTGCCGCCGCGCCAGCTCCTTGAGGATGTCGCGCAGCGGGATGCCGCGCGCGCCGAGCAGGACGATCGTGTGGAACCACAAGTCCGCCACCTCTTCGACGACACGCCGGTCACCCTCGCCGCCCAGCGCGGCCGTGATGACCTCGCTGGCTTCCTCACCGATCTTGCGGGCGATCGCGGCTTCTCCCTTGGCCAGCAGCCCCGCCACATAGGAGCCGGCCGCAGGCGCCGTCTTGCGCGCCTGCACCACGCGCTCGAGCCGCTCGAGCATGTTGGCCCCCGCCGTCCCGCCCTGCACCGCCGTGAAGAAGCACGTGCGGTTGCCGGTGTGGCAGGCGACGCCATCCTGATGCACCTGAACCAGCAGCGTGTCGCCGTCGCAGTCCGCGTAGACGGCCTGAACGTGCTGGGCATGGCCCGAGATCTCGCCCTTGCGCCACGGCCCTCGGCGTGAGCGGGACCAGAAGTGGGTGAGGCCGGTGGCGAGGGTGGCCTCCAGCGCCGGCCGGTCCATCCAGGCGACCATGAGCACCTCGCCGGTGTCCGCCTCCTGGACGACCGCCGGGATGAGACCGCGCTCGTCGAACTTCAGCTCGTCGAGCGTCATGGCTGAAGGCGCACCTCGACGCCGCGATCGCGCAGATAGGCCTTGGCCTCCGCGATCGTATGGGTGCCGAAGTGGAAAATGGACGCGGCCAGGGCGGCGTCGGCGCCCCCCTCCACCAGCCCTTCCCGAAGGTGCTCGAGGGAGCCGGCCCCGCCCGAGGCGATCACCGGCACGGCCACCGACTCCACCACGGCCCGCGTCAGCTCGAGATCGTAGCCGTCTTTGGTGCCGTCGCGGTCCATGCTCGTCAACAGGATCTCTCCGGCCCCGAGACGCACGGCCTCCCCCGCCCACTCCAGGGCGTCGCGCCCGGCCGATCGTCGCCCGCCGTGCGTGTAGACGCCCCAGCGCGGTGTCGGCCCCGTGGCTTCTCGCCGCGCATCGATGGCGACCACGATGCACTGGCTGCCGAAGCGCTCGGCGGCCTCCCGGATCAGCGCGGGGCGCTCGAGGGCCGCCGTATTGAGCGAGATCTTGTCAGCACCGGCGCGCAGCAGTTGGCGAACGTCGTCGATCCCGCGAATGCCGCCGCCCACGGTGAGGGGCATGTAGATCCCCTCCGCCGTCCGCGCGACCACGTCGAGCATGATCTTCCGGTTCTCGTGGGAGGCGGTGATATCCAGGAAGACCAGCTCGTCGGCGCCCTGGGCGTCGTAGGCCACGGCGGCCTCCACCGGATCGCCAGCATCCCGCAGATTCACGAAGCGCACGCCCTTGACCACGCGCCCGTCCTTGACGTCGAGGCAGGGGATGACGCGCTTGGCCAGCATCACTCCTCGGAGGGGGGCTTCGCCCCCCTTCCGATCCCTCCCCCCAACAGCCGGGTTGCGTCGGCGGAGGCGGCGCTCGAACCGACCACCTCGAGTGCGTGCTTCAGATCGATCGCGCCTGTGTAGAGCGCGCGGCCCACGACCACGCCGGTGACGCGGCGGATCGCCGCCAAGCGCCGGAGGTCTTCGATCGAAGCCACACCTCCCGAGGCGAGGATCGGCATGTCCACTGCCTTGGCCAGCGCCTCCGTATCGTTCACGTTGGGCCCCATCTCGGTCCCATCGCGGCTGACGTCCGTATAGAGCAGGGCCGCCGCTCCCGCGGCCCTGGCCCGCATCCCGAGCTCGATGATCGTTTCATCCCCCACTTCGGTCCAGCCCTTGATGGCCACACGGGCGCCGCGCCCGTCGACCGCCACGATGACGCGAGCAGAATGCTTCCGGCACGCCGCGGTCAGAAACGCCGGGTCGAGAGCCGCCCGCGTGCCGACCACCACCCAGCGCGCCCCGGCGTCGAGCATCTCTGCGACGGCACCTTCGTCGCGGAGGCCACCGCCAGCCTGGACCGGCACCGGCGCGGCCGCCTCGATCATCCGCCGCACCAGCGCCGTCTGCCGGGGGCCGCCCAGGGCACCGTCGAGGTCGATGACGTGGAGGCGCTCGGCACCGAGATCCACCCATCGCTTCGCCATGGCCACCGGGTCCTCGGCGAAGATGGTCTCCGCCTCGGCGCGACCCTCCCGGAGGCGGACGCAGCGGCCGCCACGTACGTCGACGGCGGGAATGACGATCATCCCCCGCCCTTGACGAGCGCCGCGAAGTTCTCGAGGAGCCGGAGCCCCCAGCGCTGGCTCTTTTCCGGGTGGAACTGGGTCGCGTAGATCCGCCCCCGCTCGATGGCGGCGGCGAACCTGGCGCCGTACTCGCACCACGCCGTGGACACCGGACCCGCGCCTTCGGCGACGACGGGGTAGTAGGAGTGCACGAAGTAGAAGTGGGCGCCGTCCGGGATATCGGCCAACAGCTGGAGCCGGCCGCCGTGCTCGACGCGGTTCCAGCCCATGTGGGGGACCTTCCGGCCCGGAGGGAACCGTTGCACGACCCCGGGGATGAGGTCGAGCCCCCGTCCCTCGCCGAACTCTTCGCTCGTCGAAAAGAGCAGCTGGTAGCCCAGGCAGATACCCAGGAACGGTCGCCGCCCGTCCAGCGCCCGCCGCAGCGCCGGCATGAGGCCGAGCCGCTCGAGGTTGGCCATGGCGTCGTGGAAAGCCCCATCACCAGGTAGCACCACCGCCTCCGCGTCGTCCACGACGCGCGGCTCCTGGGTGATCAGGGCCGGGATGCCGACCCGCTCGAACGCCTTCTCGACGGACCCGAGGTTGCCGCGCCCGTAGTCGATGACGGCAATCACAGGCTCGCCTCGCCTGCGGCTGCGGCTCGCACGGCCGCGATCACAATCTTCCCTTCGTCGAGGGAACGACTCCGACGATCCGCGGGTTGAGTCGGGTCGCCTCGGCCAGCGCCCGCCCGACCGCCTTGAAGACCGCCTCGGTGATGTGATGCAGATTGTGGCCGTACTGCATCGTGACGTGCAGCGTGATCTCCGCGTTGAACGCGAACGCACGGAAGAACTCCGGGAGCATGTCCAGGTCGAAATTCGAGACCCGGGTGCGCGCCACCGGCACGTTGAAGACGAGGTAGGGGCGGCCCGAGATGTCGACGGACGCCGAAATGAGCGCCTCGTCCATGGGAACGAACGCGGTGCCGTAGCGGACGATCCCCTTCTTGTCGCCCAGCGCCTCGCGCAGCGCCTGGCCCAGGACGATCCCGACGTCCTCCACGGTGTGGTGGATGTCCACCTCGACGTCGCCGCTGGCCTCGACCGTGAGGTCCATGAGCCCGTGCTTCGACCACGCCTCCAGCATGTGGCTGAAGAACGGGATCGGTGTTCTGACCTTGGAGGCGCCGGTCCCGTCCAGGTTCAGGTGCAGCGTGACCTCGGTCTCCTTGCTCTTCCGCTCGACGCGCGCCTGCCGGACAAGCGGCTCGGGGCTCATGCGGTGTCTCCCTTTGCGCGGACCTCCGCCGCAGCCCGGTGGCCGCCGAGGCCCTCAATGTCGGTCAGCGTCCTCAGATGCGGCAGCGCCGCCGCCAGGCCCGCGCGCGAGTACTCGATGATGCTGGACCGCTTGACGAAGTCCTCGGCGCCGAGCGGCGAGGAGAAGCGCGCCGTGCCGGCCGTGGGCAGCACGTGGCTGGGCCCCGCCACGTAATCGCCCACCACTTCGGGCGTCTGGCCGCCGACGAACACCGCCCCCGCGTGCCGCACGCGCGGCAGCAGCGCCTGGGGCACCCGCACCAGCAGCTCGAGATGCTCGGGCGCCAGCCGATTGGCCAGCTCGACGGCCTGGTCGAGCGAGGCCACGACGACCAGCGCGCCGTTGGCCGCCAGGGCCTCGGCGGCGATCGCCCGCCGCGGCAGCCGCGCCAGCTGGCGCTCCAGCGCGACGCCGATGCGTGGCAGCAGATCGGACGCATCGGTGATGAGCACGGCGCGGGCCATCGGGTCGTGCTCGGCCTGGGCCAGCAGATCGGCGGCCACTTCCTCCGGATCGGCGCCGCCGTCGGCCACGACCACGACCTCGCTCGGTCCGGCCACCATGTCGATGCCCACCTCGCCGAAGACGCGGCTCTTGGCCAGGGCCACGTAGATGTTACCCGGGCCCACGATCTTGTCGACGCGACGAATGGTCGCGGTGCCGTAGGCGAGCGCCGCGATCGCCTGGGCGCCGCCGATCCGATAACCCTCGGTGACTCCGGCGATCCGCGCGGCCGCCAGCACCGTCTCGTTCACGCGCCCCTCCGGCCCCGGCGGCGTGGCCAGCACGATCTCCGGCACGCCCGCCACGCGCGCGGGCACGGCCGTCATCAGCACCGTGGATGGATAGGCCGCGCGCCCGCCGGGCACGTAAATGCCCACGCGCTCGATGGGGCGCACCTCCTGGCCGAGGACGGAGCCGTGCTCGTCGGTGACGCGCCAGGACTTGGGCAGCGCCGCCGCGTGGTAGCGCTCGATCCGCTCGGCGGCGTATACCAGCGCGGCCCGGGCCGCCGACGACAGCGCCCGCTCGGCGGCTTCGAACTCCCCACGGGGAATCGCCAGCGCCGCCGCGGCGGGGGCGGAGAAGCCGTCGAAGCGCGCGGTCAGCTCCAGCAGTTCCGCATCCCCCCGCTCTCGCACGGCGTCCACGATGCCCTCGACGGCACGCTGGATCTCGGGGGCCACGCGGGCGGGAGGGCGCGCCAGGGCACTGGCCACGCGCTCGACGCCGAGGCTCCGCGCATCCAGGGTCCGGATCATCGGCCCACCTTGGTCGTGCGCGCGCGCATCTCCTCGATCAGCCCCGTGACCGCCGCGTGCTCCGTCTTCATCGAGGCGCGGTTGACGATGACCCGCGCCGTCGAGCGCGCGATCTCGGCGACCTCGACCAGTCCGTTGACCCGCAGCGTCTCACCCGATTGCACGAGGTCGACGATGCGCTCGGCCAGCCCGACCAGTGGCGCCAGCTCGATGGAGCCGTCGAGTCGCACGATCTCGACCTGGATGCCACGCTCGGAGAAGTAACGCTCAGCCATCCGGGGATACTTGGTGGCCACGCGCACCCACGACCACTTGGCGGGATCGTCGCGCTCCCAGAGCTCCCGCGGCTCGGCGACCACCAGCCGGCAGAAGCCGAAGCCGAGGTCGAGCGGCTCGTACACGTCCGGCTCCTGCTCGAGCAGGATATCCCGGCCGACGATCCCCAGGTCCGCCGCGCCGTAGGTCACGTAAGCCGGGATGTCCGCCGGCTTGAGGAACAGCAGCCGCAGGCCCCGACGCGTGTCCGTGAAGATGAGCCGGCGGGACTCCGCGTCCACCCCGTCCACCCCGAGCTCCCGCAGCAGCCCGAGGGCGCCGTCCAGCAGCCGGCCCTTGGGCAGTGCCAGCGTCAGCCGCTCCTTCATGCGCGCCGCTCGATCCGCGCGCCCAGCGCCGCCAGCTTGGCCTCCAGCCGCTCGTAGCCCCGGTCGAGGTGGTACACGCGCGAGACCTCGGTGCGTCCGCGCGCGGCGAGTCCGGCCAGCACGAGCGCCGCGGAGGCGCGGAGGTCCGAGGCCATGACCGGCGCGCCCTGGTAGAACGGCACTCCCCGGATGATCGCGGTCGAGCCCTCGGTCTCGATCGAGGCACCCATCCGGACGAGCTCGGCCGCGTGCATGAACCGGTTCTCGAAGATCGTCTCGGTCACGCGCGACTGGCCATCGGCGAGACCCAGCAGGGTCATGAGCTGCGCCTGCATGTCCGTGGGGAAGCCGGGGAACGGGCTCGTGGTGACGTCCGCCGGCCGCGGCCGCTCGGGCCCGCACACGCGAACCCGGCCGGGTCCGACCTCGAGCGCAACCCCGCACTCCTCGAGCTTGGCCAGCACCGCTGAGACGTGATCAGGGACGAGGCCGGTGACAGTGACATCGCCCCCCGTGATCGCCCCGGCCACGATGACGGTGCCCGCCTCGATCCGATCGGGCACGATCGTGTGGGTGGTTCCGCCCAGGTCGGCGACACCTTCGATCTCGATCCGTACCGTCCCGGCCCCGTGGATGCGGGCGCCCATCGCGTTGAGGACATCCGCAAGGTCGACCACCTCCGGCTCGCGGGCCGCGTTCTCGATGACCGTCGTCCCCTCGGCCAGCGCGGCCGCCATCATGAGGTTCTCGGTGCCGGTGACCGTGACCAGATCCGTCGCGATGCGCGCCCCCTTGAGCCGGCTGGCTCGCGCCACCACGTAGCCGTTCTCGATCGTGATCTCGGCCCCCAGCCGGGTCAGCCCCTTGAGGTGCTGGTCGATCGGCCGGACGCCGATGGCGCATCCGCCCGGCAGCGCGACCCGCGCCGTGCCGTGGCGCGCGACCAGCGGCCCCAGCACCAGCACCGAGGCGCGCATCGTGGAGACCAGCTCGTAGGGAGCGACTTCGCTGGTGACCCGCTCCACCCGGACGCGCACCCGGGCGCCGGCGCGGTCGACCGCCGCCCCGAGCGTCTCCAGCAGCCGGATCATCGTCCTCACGTCCTGCAGGTCGGGCACGTTCGTGAAGACCAGGGGCTCGACGGTGAGCAGACCGGCGGTGAGCGCGGGCAGGGCGGCGTTCTTGGCGGCGCTGACCGCGACCGACCCCCTGAGGGGCACACCCCCCTCGATCACGAGCCTGGCCGGCATCAGGCAGCCTCCGCGATCGTCTCCGCGGACATGCGGGCGGCCACGAAGCGCTCGATGCCAGCCAGATCGCGCCGGACCGTCACCTCCGCGAGTCCCGCCGCCCGGGCCAGCGCGCTCACCTCGGCCGCCTGAGCGCCACCGGCCGTCTCGAGCACGAGCGCACCCGAGGGCCTCAACACTCGCCTGGCCTCGGCGACGAGTCGCCGAAGGTCCCGCAAGCCGTCGGCCCCGCCGTCCAGCGCCGCCCGCGGCTCGTGATCCCTCACCTCCGGCGTCAGCTCGGACAGGAGGTCGGTGGGGAGGTAGGGCGGGTTCGACACGATCAGATCGGCCTTCGTGGAGCCGATCGCCGCCAGGAGGTCGCTGGCGACCGGTCGAATGCGCTCTTCGAGACCGAGCCGATGGGCGTTGCTGCGGGCGAGCCCGAGGGCGGCCAGCGACGTGTCGGTCGCGATGAGATCGACGTCCGGCCGCTCATGGGCAAGGGCGCACGCGATGCAGCCCGAGCCCGTGCCGACGTCGACCACCAGCGGTCGCCGACTGCGCGCGGGCGGCGGCAGCAGCGTGAGTGTCCATTCGACGAGCATCTCCGTTTCGGGACGCGGGACGAGCACGGCCGGCGTCAGAACGAACCGCAGCCCCCGGAACTCCTCCCAGCCGAGGATCCGCTGGAGTGGCTCACGCCGGGCGCGCCGGCTCACCGCATCGTCGAAGTGCGCCGCGAGCCCCGCGTCCAGCTCGCGGGCGAGCGCCGGGTAGAGGTCGAAGCGGCGCACGCCGAGCACACCGGCGAGCAGCCATTCCGCCTCGACCCCCGCCGTCCCGATGCCGGCCTCCGCCAGCCGCGCGATGGCCCGGTTGAGAAGGCCCCTTCCTGTCGCGCCGGTCGCCGGCAGCATCAGTGAGCCACCCGCTCCAGGCGCTCGGCCTGCTCGGCCGCGGTCAGCGCCTCGATCAGCTCGTCGAGATCGCCCTCGAGCACCGCTGGGAGCCGGTGAAGCGTGAGACCGATGCGGTGGTCGGTGACGCGCGTCTGCGGGAAGTTGTAGGTCCGGATGCGTTCGCTCCGCTCGCCCGTGCCCACCTGGCTGCGCCGATCCGCCGCGATGGCCGCCTGCTGCTCCTGCTGCGCGCGCTCGAGCAGCCGCGCCTTGAGCACCCGCAGCGCCTTGGCGCGGTTCTTGAGCTGCGAGCGCTCGTCCTGGCAGGTGACGACCAGCCCCGTTGGCAGGTGCGTGATACGCACCGCCGAGTCGGTCGTGTTGACCCCCTGCCCCCCGGGGCCGGAGGAGCGATAGACGTCCACCTTCAGGTCCTTTTCATCGACCTTCACGTCGACGTCTTCGGCCTCGAGTAGCACGGCGACCGTCACGGTGGAGGTGTGAACGCGCCCGGAGGACTCGGTGACGGGGACGCGCTGCACGCGGTGGACGCCGCGCTCGAACTTCAGCCGGCTCCAGGCGCCGCGGCCCTGGATGAAGAGGATGATCTCCTTGTAGCCGCCGGCCCCGGTCGCGCTGGCGTCCATCACCTCGACCTTCCAGCGCTGGCGCTCGGCGTACCTCGTGTACATGCGCGCCAGGTCCGCGGCGAAGAGCGCGGCCTCGTCGCCGCCCGCGCCCGCGCGGATCTCCACGAACACGTTCTTGTCGTCGTTGGGGTCGCGGGGGACGAGCAGGCGCTTCAGGTCCGCCTCCAGCGCGGTCTCCTTGGCGGACAGCTCCTGGATCTCCGCCTCGGCCAGCTCCTGGAGCTCACGATCGCCGCCCTCGGCGAGGATGCGCCGGGCCTCGCCGAGCCGCTTGAGGACTTCCCGGTACTCGCGGAAGCGCTCCACGATTTCGAGGGTCTCGGCGTGCTCTTTGCGGAGACGGGCGGACTCGCCGGGCTGAGTGTAGATCCGGGGATCGGCCAGGGCCCGGGCCAACTCCTCCGAGCGCTCCTCGATCTGCCGCAACTTGTCAAACAGCATCGTGGATCACCCGGCCTGCGCCCGGCCCGGCCGTCGGCTCAGCTGGTGGTCTGGCGCTTGTACTTCCGCTGGAACCGCTCCACCCGCCCCGCCGTATCGATGATCTTCTGCTTGCCGGTGTAGAAGGGATGGCACCGGGAACAGATCTCGACGTGGATGTCCGGCTTGGTGGAACGCGTGTGGATGGCTTCCCCGCACGCGCAGGTGATCGTCGTCTCGACGTACTCCGGATGAATGCCAGCCTTCACGGCCTACCTCCCCTCGGAAGTCCTAAGCATACCACTGCTGTCGCAAAACGCCAAAAACACAGGGACTTGGCCGCGTTCGTGCCCGGGCTCTCCGCCAGATGTCTGCGGGGTTCGAGCGCGGGCTCTGCCCGCGCCATCGATCCTGGGGGAGGGATCGGAGGGGGCCGTCGAGGCCCCCTCCGACAAGGATGGGGGCGAAGCCCCCTCCGAGGACTACCCCATCGAGTGCATGGCGGCCAGGAACTCCTTGTTGCTCTTCGTCTGCTTCAGCTTGTCGAGCAGGAGCTCCATCGCCTCCACCGGATTGAGCTGGGACAGCGCCTTGCGGAGCAGCCAGACCTTCTGCAGCTCGTCCTTCTCCAGCAGCAGCTCTTCCTTGCGGGTGCCTGACTGCTCGATGTTGATCGTCGGGAAGATGCGCTTGTCCATCAGGCGGCGGTCCAGGTGGACCTCCATGTTACCGGTCCCCTTGAACTCCTCGAAGATGACGTCGTCCATGCGGCTGCCGGTGTCGACGATCGCGGTGGCCATGATCGTCAAGGAGCCGCCTTCCTCGATGTTCCGGGCCGCCGCGAAGAACCGGCGGGGCCGCTGGAGCGCGTTGGCATCGAGCCCGCCCGAAAGCACCTTCCCCGAGGAAGGAATAATCGCGTTGTGGGCGCGGGCAAATCGCGTGAGTGAATCAAGGAGGACGACGACATCCCTCTTGTGTTCCACCAAGCGCTTCGCCTTTTCTATCACCATGTCGGCCACCTGGATGTGGCGCTGGGGCGGCTCGTCGAAGGTCGAGGAGATGACCTCGCCCTTGACCGTCCGCTGCATGTCGGTGACCTCTTCCGGCCGCTCGTCGATCAGCAACACGATGAGGTATACCTCGGGGTGGTTGTGGGCGATCGCGTGGGCGATCGACTGCAGCATCATCGTCTTACCGGTGCGCGGCGCGGCGACGATCATGCCGCGCTGGCCCTTGCCGATCGGCGTGAGCAGATCCATCACCCGTGTCGTGAGGTTCTCCGGGTCGTGCTCCAGCCGCAGCCGCTCCATGGGGTAGAGCGGCGTGAGATTGTCGAAGAGGATCTTCTCGCGCGCCTGCTCGGGCCCCTCGAAGTTGATGGCCTCCACCTTGAGCAGTGCGAAGTAGCGCTCGGAGTCCTTGGGCGGGCGCACCTGACCCGAGACGGTGTCACCCGTCCGGAGATCGAACCGGCGGATCTGCGAGGGCGAGACGTAAATGTCGTCGGGACCGGGCAGGTAGTTGTAGTCCGGTGCCCGCAGGAACCCAAACCCGTCGGGCAGGACCTCGAGGACACCCTCGGCGTAGATGAGCCCGTCCTTCTCCGCCTGCGCCTGCAGGATCTTGAAGATCAGCTCCTGCTTGCGGAGCCCGCCCGTGTTCTGGACGTTCAACTCACGGGCAATCGCGCTCAGCTCGGCGATGGCCTTCTCCTTCAGCTCAGAGAGATTCATTCCGCCTGCGGGGGTCTCAGTCGTCGAATTTCCTTGGCCTCGGTCTCGGCGGGCGTTCATCCAACGGCTCCGGACGCGGCGCTCATCGCCGCCATGAAGTTAGTGGTCGCGCGTTGTACGCGGGTTTCTGCGGGGTTGGAACTACCAACGGCGAAGCAATGTTCCCACCCGTCGGCGGATTTGTCAATGATTTTGTCACATGCGGACCTCGATGATCGCGCGCTGTTTGATCTCTTTGAGCCAGGCCTCCAGGCGGGCCTCGTACTTTTGCCGGAAGAGGATCTCCCGCACCTGCTGCCGCGCCCGCTGGAGACCCTCCCCTTCCAGCGTCTCCTTCGACTCCAAGCGGAAGATGTGGTAGCCCAGCGCCGACCGATAGGGCCGGGAGGTCTCATGCTCCTGCAGACCGAGGATCTGGGTCTCGACCTCCGACGCCAGCTCGCCCCGCTTGAGGGTGCCCAGGTCCCCGCCGTCCTTGGCGCTGGCGTCCTGGGAGTGCTGGCGCGCCAGCTCGGCGAAGTCGGTGCCCTCGAGGATCTGCGCGCGGATCATGTCGGCGCGGATCCGAGCGGCCTCCCAGGCGGCGTCGGAGGTCCCCGGCGGCGTGAGCAGGATGTGACGAGCGTGATAGCTCAGCCCGGTCTCGAGCTTTTCCCGGTTCGCGGTCAGGTAGCGGTCGATCTCGTCCTCGGTCACGGACACCCGCAGCGTCACCTTGCGCCGAATGATCTTGGAGACGCGGACGGCATCCCGCACTTTCTTCTTCACCGCCTCCACGCTCAGCCCCTGGGCCTTCACCATGGCCTCCAGGTCTTCCTTCGTCTTGGCGCCGAACCGCTTCATGCGCTCCGTCAGCTCTTCGTCGACCTCGACGTCCTCCACCACGATCTTTTCCCGCTCCGCCTCCTGCAGCTGCAGCCGGTTCTCGATGATCCGCGTCAGGAACTGCTGAATCAGCTCTTCGTCCGTCACCGAGACGGCCCCACGGTTCTCCTGGCGGTATCCGGCGATGGTCTCCTGCAGCTCGCCAAGCGTGATGGCGTCATTGTTCACGACGGCGACGATGCGGTCGGCCACGCTGTCGGCCGACGGCGCCACCGGCACCCGCGCCGGTGCCGGCGGCTGCTGCCCCGGCGGCGGGGCCAGGCGGGCCGTGTTGGGGTCGGAGCCCCGGGACTTCCCGATGAACGGCATCCAGCGCGGCGCCGCGCACCCACCCAGCACTGCGGCGAGGATCGTCAGGACCAGGAGATCGCGCGTCACGGGCGCGCCAGCTCGCTAAGCAGGCGGAGCAGGGAGTCGCGCACCACCGGCCACTCGCCGCGGTCGATGGTCGCCTCCAGCGTGAACTCGCGCTTCATCAGGAGCCGTCCCCGACTCCTCTGGATGGCGCCCACCAGCCGCTGCGGCTCGATGGGCGTCGCCGGAGAGAACGTGACGAGGGCCCGGCCCTCGCCAGCCTCGATCCGTTCGATACCCAGAGCCCGCGCCGCCACGCGAATGCGCACGATGTCGAGGAGCTGCTGGGCGGGCTGGGGGAGCGGACCGAAGCGATCCGAAAGCTCGGCGCGCAGATCGGCGACCTCGGCGTCGGCCTGAGCACCGGCCAGCCGCTTGTAAAGCGCCAGACGCTGGTTGACTTCGGGGACATAGTCCTCGGGCAAGAAGCCTTCGACGTCGACACTGACGACCGGCTCGACCGTCGTCGCCGCCGGTTCGCCCCTCAATTCTCGCACGGCCTCGGTCAGAAGCTTCGAGTAAAGATCGAAGCCGACGGCGGCGATATGGCCGTGCTGCTGGGCCCCCAGGAGGTTGCCGGCGCCCCGGATCTCGAGGTCGCGGAGGGCCAGCTTGAAGCCCGAGCCGAGTTCCGTGAGCTCCTGCAAGGCGCGGAGTCGGCGCTGAGCCTGCTCATCGACCCGGCCGTCGGCCGGCACCAGCAGATAACAGTAGGCCTGCTGGCGCTCCCGCCCCACGCGGCCCCGCAACTGGTAGAGCTGGGCCAGGCCGAAGCGGTCGGCGCGGTTGACGACGATCGTGTTCGACGCCGGGATGTCGAGCCCGGACTCGACGATCGCCGTCGAGACCAGCACGTCCGCCTGGCCGCTCACGAACTTGACCATGGCCGCCTCCAGCTCGCGCTCCCGCATCTGGCCATGCGCCATCGCGATGCGGGCGTCGGGGACGAGCTCCTGGAGCAGGCGCGTCATCGAGGGCAACGACTGGACGCGGTTGTGGACGAAGAAGACCTGCCCGCCGCGCGCCAGCTCACGCTCGAGCGCCTCCTTGATGACCGCCTTGCTGAAGCGGCGGATCATCGTCTCCACCGGCAGCCGGTCGAGCGGCGGCGTCTCGATGACCGACATGTCGCGCACGCCCGAGAGTGACATGTAGAGCGTGCGCGGGATCGGCGTGGCGGTGAGCGCGAGGACGTCCACCGACGCCCGGAACTGCTTGAGCCGCTCCTTGTGGGCGACGCCGAACCGGTGCTCCTCGTCGATGATCAGCAGGCCCAGGTTCTTGAAGGTGACGTCCTTGGAGAGCAGCCGGTGGGTGCCGATCACGACGTCCACGGCGCCGGTGCGGAGCCCCTCGATCACGGTCTTCTGCTCCGCCGGCGCGCGGAAGCGCGACAGCAGCTCGACCCGGGCGGGAAACGGCGCGAACCGCTCGCTGAACGTCCCGAAGTGCTGCTGGGCCAGCACCGTGGTGGGCACCAGCACGGCGACCTGGGTGCCGTCGGCGACGGCCTTGAAGGCGGCGCGGAGCGCCACCTCGGTCTTGCCGTAGCCCACGTCACCGGCGACCAGGCGGTCCATCGGGCGCTCCGCCTCCATGTCCCGCTTGGCGTCCTCGATGGCGCGCAGCTGATCGGGCGTCTCCTCGAAGCGGAAGGCGGCCTCGAACTCGCGCTGCCAGGGCGCGTCCGGGGAGAAGCCGTGGCCCTCGGCCACGGCGCGTCGCGCGTAGAGCTTGAGCAGTTCCTCGGCCATGTCTCGCAGGGCCGCGCGCACCGACTCCTTGACCCGTTGCCAGGACGCGCCGCCCAGGCGGTCCAGGCGGGCCGCGCCGGCGTCCCCGCCCAGGTACTTGGAGATGAGATCGAGCCGCTCGACGGGCAGGTAGAGCTGCCCCCCGTCCGCGTACTCGAGCAGCAAGAAATCGCCCTCGCGGCCCCCGACGCTCATCGTCTTGAGCCCGAGGTAGCGCCCGATGCCGTGGTCCTCGTGAACGACGAGGTCGCCGAGCGCGAGGTCGGTGAAGGCGCTGAGGGGCGAGCCGCGCTGGAACCGAGGCCGCTTGAGCGTGCGACGCCGGGCGCCGAACATCTCCGTCTCGGTGAGCAGAATGAAGCCGAGGGCGGGGATGGAGAACCCGGTCCCGCACTCGCCCACGACGATCGCGAGCCCTTCGGGACCGTCGAGCGTCGCCGGCGTGAGCGCCTCCAGGCCGTGCTCGTGGAGGATCTGGCGCAGGTGGTCGGCCTGGTGGGCATCGGCAGCCACCAGGCGCAGGCGGAAGCCCTCGCGGCGCCACTGCGCCAGCTCCTCGGCCAGCTGGGCGAACTTGCCGGAGTAGCGGCCGACCGAGTGCGTGTCGAGGGTGAACTCGGATGGGCCGGACGCGCCGGCGACCAGCTCAAGCTCGATGCGCTGCCGTTCGCCGAGACGCTCGCCCAGCGGAAGCCGGTCGGGCGCCTCCTCGGTGGGCTCGTCGAGGAGGCGGGGCGAGTCGACGACGACGGGCGCTGGCGCGGGCAGGTACTCGAGCAGGCTCGACGTCCCCGCCGTCTCGGCCGGGGCGCCGCCGGCGTCCAGGGGCAGGACGACCAGCTCGTCGAGGTGAGCCTGGGAGCGCTGGGCGGTCGGGTCGAAGAGTCGGATCGACTCGATCTCGTCGCCGACGAACTCGAGCCGGCCCGGGGCCGGGTGCGTCGGCGTGAAGATGTCCACGATGCCGCCACGCACGCTCCACTGCCCCACCTCCACCACCGTGTCGACGCGCTCGTAGCCGGCGCCCTGGAGCGCCTCCAGGAGAAGCTCTCGGTCGAGGCTGTCGCCAACCGAGAACCGGAGGGTGCCGGCGCCGAATACCGTGGGCGCCGGCAGCGGAACGTCCAGCGCGGCCGGCGTGGCGACGACGGCGATCGGCTCGCCGGCGAGCAGGCGCCGGCAGATGAGCGCGCGCTCGGCGTCGGCCTCACGCTCGTGGCCGCCGCGCCAGAGGCGCGGCTCCCGCTCGGCGAACTCGACGGCGGGGGCGCCGAAGAACCTCAGATCCTGGGCCCAGTGACGGGCCTCGGCGAGGGAGGCGGCCACGATGAGCGCGGGGCGGGGATGCGCGTGGAGCAGCTCGACGACGGCGAGCGCCCGGGCCGAGCCGGTGAGGCCGGCGACGCGCAGACAGACGACCCCCTCGGCGAAGGCTTTCGCCAGCTCGTCAAAAGGCGGCCACTGTCTCAACATCGAGCGAACGCCTCTTACCGTACCACGAGCTCCGGACTCCGCTGCGCCCCGCGACGCCGTGACGTAGCGCCGGCCGGGTGGGGGCCCCGAGACCCCTGTCTCAGGGGAGTGAATCGCCGATACGCCAGGAAACGGACCGCCGTCTATCGTGCCGGAGCGTGGTCGAGGGGCCCCCACCCGGCCGGCGCTCACCGCGCGGACTTCGCGAGGTAGAAGCTGAGCGTCTCCAACTCGATCGACAGGTCCACGTCCTTGAGCCGGATGTCGCGGGGCGCGCGGATCCGGACGGGCGCAAAGTTCAAGATCGCCTTGATGCCCGCGGCCGCGAGCTGGTCCGTCACCGCCTGCGCGCTCTCCGCCGGCACCGCCACGATGCCGATCTGAATGCCCCGCGCTTTGACCTCGCGGCCCAGCTCGCGGGCGGGGAGGACGGGAACGCCGTTGACCTCGCGGTTACACTTGGCGGGGTCGTCGTCGAAGATCGCGCTGATCCGGAACCCCTGCCGGGCGAAGCCCTTGTAGTGGAAGAGCGCCGAACCGAGATTGCCAAAGCCCACGAGCGCGACCGGCCACTCCCGATGAAGGCCCAGGATCTTTTGCAGCTCGGCTTTGAGGCCGGAGACGTAGTACCCGATGCCGCGCACACCGAACTCGCCGAAGTACGCCAGGTCCTTGCGCACCTGCGCGGAGTTGAGGTTGAAGCGCTCGGCCAACTCCTGCGAGGAGACCGTCTTGACGCCGTCCTCCTCGAGCTGCAGCAGACAGCGCGTGTAGACGGAGAGACGCCGAATAGTCATCTCCGTCTGACGCCGCGCCCGCCGCTCAGGGCGTCCCTACTTGATGGGTTGCACGAACAGGAGAATCATCGCGACGACGAGGACGTAGATGGCCAGCGACTCGATCAGCGCCAGACCGATGATCATCGCGGTCTGAATGCGCGCCGCCGCCCCCGGCTGGCGCGCCATCGCGTCAACGGCGGAGGCGACCGCGCGCCCCTGACCGAGCCCGCAAAGACCCGCCGCCAGCGCCATGCCCAACCCAGCGGCGATCACGGCGAAAGGACCGATCCACCCGCCGCCGCCCCCGGCGGCCTCCGCGGCGGACGCCACACCCGGAACCCCGACGACTGCCAGACCCACCAGAATCAGTGAACGTGACACGACCTTGCCTCCTCTCAGCGTGTTTTCTTCTGCTCGTGGTGATCCGCGTGGTGCTCGGCCTCTTCGATCGCGCCGGAGATGTACAGCATCGTCAGCATCACGAAGATGAACGCCTGGAGAAACGACACGAGGATCTTGAGGGGATAGAGAAAGCCGACGGTGAAGACGATCATGATGACGCCGCCCAGGCCCCCCACCAGCGCGCCGGCCACGCTGCCCGACAGCGCCCACCCGATCAGGCCGTCCAACCCCATGAGAAAAAAGATGATGGCCAGCAGGATGTGCCCGCCCGTCATGTTGCCGAAGAGTCGCAAGGAGAGCGACAGCGGGCGGGCCAGGTGGCTGATCAGCTCGATCGGGATCATCAGCGGTGCGAGCGCCGGGACCGGCCCCATGAAGTGCTTGAGGTAGGTCAGTGCGCCCTGCTTGCGAATGCCGATGGCGTGGTAGGAGATGAAGACCGTCAGCGCGCAGGCCGCCGTCGTGTTGAGGTTGGTCGTCGGCCCCGCCAGGCCGGGCACGATCCCCAAGAGGTTGCCGATCAGGATGAACAGCCCGAGCGTGGCGATCAGCGGCAGGTAGCGGCGGCCCTCGGGTCCCATGACGTCGTCGATCAGTGCGAGGAACTGCTCGAGCACGACCTCCACGAAGTTTTGCAGCCCGCGGGGCACGAGCGCGAGATTCCGCGAGGCCAGGAACGCCACCACCGTCAGCACGATCATCACCAGCCACGTGTAAGTGACGTGGTCGGGAATGCCCGGCAGGCTGAAGATGGGCGGGTGCTCGATCGCCTCCATCGCTACCTCCCGGCCGTCTTCCGGGCGGCGTGAAGCCCTTCAAAGATCAGGGCGCCGGGGACGACGGTCAGGCCGGCGACGACGGCGGCAGGGTGGACCCATCCCGATGCGAAGAGCAGGGCGAACGCCCCCAGCAACGCGACGAAGCGCGAGCCCGCAGAAAGCGTCCACACCATCATGGCGTGGCGACCGCTGGCCGCCGCCGTCGACGAGACGCCGCGAGCCAGCCACCAGAAGTTGGCGATCGTAAGGGCGCCGGCGGCGGTCACGCCGAGGCCCGCCGACGCGCCGCCCAGCCACGAGGCGAGCAAGGCCAGCGCCGCCATCGCCGCGGCGCTCTCCGTCGTCACGCGCGCTCTCAGCTCACTCACGGTTGTCGAGTTTCCGTTCGGCGGCCTTCACCGATCGAAAGAGGGTGACGAAGCCTGCGGCGATGCCGAACCCCAGGCCGGTGAGGGTCAGCCACGGGCTCGTGCCCAGCCAGCGGTCGGCAATAATCCCGGCGCCGAGACCGATCACGGTCGCCAGCACCATCGCCATCCCGATCGAGGCCAGCTCGCCGACGGACTTCCAGGCGGGCTCGGGCGCCGGCGCCATGTGAACACGAACACTAGCACATCGCCTCGGCACCGACAAGCCGCGCCAACGCCCTGATTCGCTTCGCGTTTCCCTGACAGGCGGCCTGTCGGTCAGGCACAACCGCGTCCTACCCGAACATCCCGCCCATGCGGGCGCCGGCCACCCGGTTGATGACGACGACGCTCAGCGCCGCCACCAGGATGAGGATCACGCCCAGCGCCGCCGCCTCGTTCGCGCTGCCGGCGATGTAGAAGGAGAAGATCCCCACGGTCATCGTCTCCCAGCCCCCCAGCGAGAGGAAGAGCACGGCCGAGGCCTCCTGGAGCGAGGTCATGAATGAGAAGAGCGCGCCGACCAGCACGCCGCGCCAGACGAGCGGCAGGGTGACGTCGCGGAACGAGCGGACGCCGGTGGCGCCCACGCTGGCGGCCGCCTCTTCCAGCGAGCGATGGACGAGCAGGAGCGACGCGTAGGAGCCCCGCACCGTGTACGGCAGGCGCCGGATGGCCAGCACCAGCGGCAGGATGATCCAGAAGCTGGTGAGCCCACGGTCGAGGCCCGGCAGGTCGAAGTGGAACGCCCGCACGTAAGCGATGCCGATGGCCGTGCCCGGGATCGCCAGGATCAGCGTGTTGAGGCCGTCGAGGGTGTCGCGGCCAGGGATCCGCGTGCGCGCGAGCAGCCAGGCGATCGGCACCCCGACCGCGATGCCGATGGCGACCGCGAGCGCCGAGTAGAGGAAGCTGTTGAGGATGTACTTGGGCGTCTCCACGATCACCCGCTCGAAGTAGTGGAGCGTGTACTGCACGGGGAACGGCGTCAGCGACCATCCCCGGCCGACCGAGGCCAGGGCCACGCCGAGGTAGGGGACGAACGACGCCAGCATCACCAGGGAGAGGAAAACCACCACCAGCGCCTGCCGCAGCCCCGAGAGCCGGCGCCGGGCGACGCGCGAGTAGGCCAGCGACGAGTAATCCTTGATCGCCACGTACTGGCGCGCCGCGATCAGGAATCCCAGGGCCAGGACGACCATCAGCGCCGAGATGACGATGCCCATGCGGAACAGGCGGCGGTCCACGAACTGGACGATGTTGAGGTAGGCCTGGGCGGCGAGCAGGTCGTGGACGCCCAGCACCAGCGGCGTCGCGAAGTCGGAGAACGTCCAGATGAAGACGAGCAGCGCACCGGCCGCGTAGCCCGGCGTCGTCAGCGGCAGCGTGATGGTCCGGAGCTTGCGCCAGCCGCGCGCGCCGACGCTCTCGGCCGCCTCCTCCAGCGCGGGGTCGATCTTGGCCAGCGCGTCGACGACGTTGAGCGTGATCATCGGGAAGAGGTGGAGCGTCTCCACCAGCAGGACGCCGTGGACCCCGTAGACGAAGTTGATCGGCCGGACGAGGTCGAACCAGTCCATGAGCAGCACATTCACGGTACCGGCCCGCCCCATGATGAAGGTGAACCCCAGCACCCCGACGAGCGGCGGCGAGATGATCGGGATCAGCGTGAGGTAGCTGAAGAGGTTGCGCCCGACGAACTCGTAGCGGACGAGCAGGAACGCGATGGCGAACCCCAGAGCCGAGGTGGCCGCCACCGTGCCGAGGCCGAGCAGCAGCGAATTGACCAGCGAGCGCTGGTAGAAGCGATCGCGGGCGAACTCCACGAAGTGGGCGACGGTGAGGCGCCCCGCCTCATCGGTGACGGCGTCGTAGAAGATCCGGGCCAGCGGGTAGACGAGGAAGACCAGCAGGAACAGCCAGATCGCGGCAACGCCGAGCGCGGGCAGTGCCGTGCGCGGGGGGGCGCCGAGGCCCCCCCCGGTGTTAGTCATCCACCAGCATCAGCGCGGCCGAGGCCGGAAAGGAGACGGTCACCCGCTGGCCGGCCGCCAGCGCCTCGTGGTGCCACGGATCCCGGACGTCGACCTTCAGCAGCGGACCGCGATTCGTCTCCACGTCGTAGCGTAGTGTGTTGCCGAGGTACGAAGCGAGGACGACCCGGCCCTCGAAGGTGTTCTCGGACCCCGAGCTCAGCGCGATGTTCTCCGGTCGCACGACCACGACGCACCGGTCGCCGGGCTTCAGCATGGCCGCCGCCCGCGCGCGGATCCGGCCCAGCGCCGTGTCGGCGACCACGTGACCGTCCGCCAGCCCCTGGCACACACCCGGGATGAAGTTGTTGACGCCCACGAAATCGGCGACGAACCGGGTCGCCGGCCGCTCGTAGAGCTCCTTGGGCGGCGCCGTCTGCCGGATGACGCCGTCGCGCATCACCGCCACGCGGTCCGACAGGGACAGCGCCTCCTCCTGGTCGTGGGTCACATAGATGGTGGTGATGCCCAGCTCCTTCTGGAGCTTGCGGATCTCCCCGCGCACCTGCATCCGGATCTTGGCGTCGAGGTTGGAGAGCGGCTCGTCCAGCAACAGGATGTCGGGATTGAGCACGAGCGCCCGCGCCAGGGCCACCCGCTGCTGCTGGCCGCCGGAGAGCTGGCCCGGGTAGCGGTCCTCCAACCCGACGAGGTTCACCTTCCGCAGCCCCTCCTGCAGCCGGCGCTCGATCTCCGCGCCCGCGAGTTTCCGCAGCTTGAGGCCGTAGGTGACGTTTCCGCGCACGGTCATGTGGGGCCAGAGCGCGTAGTTCTGGAAGACCATCCCGATGTGGCGCCGCCAGGGAGGCAGCGCCTCGACCCGCTGGTCATCGAACCAGATCTCGCCGGCGTCGGCCCGGGAAAAGCCGGCGATGAGTCGCAGCAGCGTCGTCTTGCCGCAGCCGGACGGGCCGAGCAGCGTGAAGAGCTCGCCGTCGCTGACGTCGAGCGTCGCCCGATCCACCGCGATGACGGCGCCGAAGCGCTTCACGACGTCGCGCAGGGCGATCTTCACGGACGCGCCCTGGCCGGCGACGTGGCCGGCACGGCCTCCAGGGCCCCCGAGCCGGGCTTCACCTCAGGGCTTCTTCCAGACCGCTTCGATCTCCGAGCGGAAGCGGATCTTGAGGGCCTCCGACCGCTTGGCGGCGATGCCCTCGTCGTACACGTTGGACACCTCCGTATCGAAGTACGACCGCAGACCGCCCGTGAACTGCACGGCCAGCTCGGCGGTGGAGCCCGGGGAGCCTTGCACCTTATACTTCGGGGTGATCGGGAAGAGCCCGCGCTCCATGAAGACCATCTGCCCCCGCTCGGTCAGCAGGAACTCGATGAAGGCCCGGGCCGCCCTGGGATTGCGCGCGCCGGCCAGAATGGCCATCGGCTCGGGCGTGACGAACGCGTTCCGGGGCGCCACGAACTTGAGGTCGAAGCCGGCCAGCTTCTCCTCGAAGGCCATGTAGGACGGCACGGCGAACCCGGCGGCGTACTCGCCCTTGGCCACCACGGTGGGCACGTCACGGCTGCGCGCGGTGAAGTGCCCCGTGTTGGCGGCGAGCTTCCTGAGCCACTCCCAGCCCTTGTCCTCGCCGTACATGGACAGGATCACCTCGTACGTCGCGTTGGACGACGACGAGCGTGTCGGCGCGCACTGGGCGACCTCGCCCTTGAGCTTGGGGTTCAGCAGGTCGTCCCAGTCCTTCGGCTCCGGCACGCCCAGTCGCTGGATCCTCCGGGGATGGTAGACGAGCCCGTACGGCTCCAGCGCGGTCCCGACCCAGTAGCCGTCCTTGTCCTTCAGGTGGATGGGCTTGGGCTTGCCGATGGCGGGTGGGATCGAGTCCCACAGCTCCCTGGAGAGCTCCAGCTTCTGGAGGAGCCTCTGGTCGGCGAGCTTCTCGAAGAGCGCCGACTCGCCGCCCCAGAAGATGTCGGCCTCCGGCTTGCCCTTCCACTCGACGATACGGCCGTAGGCGACGGGGGTACCCGCGGGAAGGCCGCTCGTCTTCACGGTGACGCCGTACCTCTCCCTGGCATAGTCGGCGAAGGCCTTCAGCGCCGCGTCGTGGATGAACTTCGACACCGGCGTGATCAGCACCAGCTCGCTCTCGATCGGGGCCTGGGCGAGCGCGGCGCCTGAAGCGAGGGCCACCAGGACCATGACCAGGACGGTCAGCGCGATCTTTCTCATGAGCCGCTCCCTCGGTGTGGTCATCAATCCGACGTCAGCCCTGAACACGGGCCCGGGCGCCGGCCCCCGCGCGTTATCGTTCCGCCCAGCCTTTCGCGCGCTCGACGGCGCGACGCCACCCATGGTAGCGTGTCGCGCGGGTGGCCTCGTCCATCGCCGGCGCGAACGTGCGCTCGATGGCCACGCGCTCGGCAACCACGTCGAGCGAGCGCCACATCCCCGCTCCCAGGCCGGCCAGATAGGCGGCGCCGAGCGCGGTCGTCTCGACCACCGCCGGCCGCAGCACCGGGATGTTCATGATGTCCGCCTGAAACTGACAGAGAAAGTCGTTCGCCACCGCCCCGCCGTCCACGCGCAGCTGCCGCACGGCGATGGCGGAGTCCGCCGCCATCGCTTCCAGCACGTCGCGGCTCTGGTAGGCGATCGCCTCCAGCGCCGCCCGCGTCAGGTGGGCGGCGGTCGTGCCGCGCGTGACGCCCACGATCGTCCCCCGCGCGTACATGTCCCAGTACGGCGCGCCCAGCCCCACGAACGCGGGGACGAAGTAGACCCCGCCGGTGTCCGCCACCGACGTGGCCAGCGCCTGGCTCTCCGCCGCGCTCCTGATCAGCCCGAGGCCGTCGCGCAGCCACTGGACGGCGGCGCCCGCGATGAACACGCTGCCCTCGAGAGCATACGTCGTCCGGCCGCCGATCTGCCACGCGATCGTGGTGAGCAGCCCGCGTGTCGACGCCACCGGCGCCGGACCCGTATTCAGCAGGAGAAAGCAGCCCGTGCCGTATGTGTTCTTGGCGGCGCCGGGATGGTGGCAGGCCTGGCCGAACAACGCCGCCTGCTGATCGCCCGCGATGCCCGCGATGGGAATCCCCCGCGGCAGCCACCCCAGATCCACGCTCTCGCCGAACACCCCCGCGGAGGGCATCACCCGCGGCAGCACCTCGAAGGGGAGCCCCAGGATCTCAAGCATCTCCCCGTCCCAGTCCATCGTGCGGAGGTTGAGGCAGAGCGTCCGGGAGGCGTTGGTGACGTCGGTCGCGTGCACGCGCCCACCCGTCAGCTTCCACAGGAGCCACGCGTCCACGGTGCCGAACGCCAGCTCGCCACGCCCGCCGCGCGCGCGGGCGCCGGGCACGTGATCGAGCAGCCAACGGATCTTCGTGCCCGAGAAGTAGGCGTCGAGCACGAGCCCCGTCCGCTCCCTGACCCGCGGCTCGTGCCCGTCGGCGCGCAGCCGCTCGCACAGCTCGGCCGTGCGCCGGCATTGCCAGACGATCGCGCGGTGGATCGGGGCGCCGGTCGCTCGCTCCCACAGCACCGTGGTCTCGCGCTGGTTGGTGATCCCGAGGGCGCCGATCTCGCTCCCCGAGACGCCGGCGGCCGTGAGCGCCGCCGTCGCCGCCTGCTGCGTAGTCGTCCAGATCTCCTCGGGATCGTGCTCGACCCAGCCCGGCCGGGGATAGTACTGGGGAAGCTCGGCGTAGCCGCGCGCCCGCACGCGCCCGTCGAGATCGACGATGAGCGCGGTCGAGCCCGAGGTGCCCTGATCAAGGGCGAGGACGTAGCCACGTGCCGTCATCTCCCCACCAGCCGCAGGGCCAGGTCGGGGCGGTCGCTGATGACGACGTCCACGCCGAGGTCGATCATCCGGCGGATGTCAGCCTCGTTGTTCACCGTCCAGGCCGCCAAACGCAGCCCGGCCGGGCGCGCCGCGGCGACGACGTCGGCATCGATCAACCGGTGGTTGAGGCCGACGGCGGCGGCCCCGAGCTGGCCGGCTCGGGTCACGCTGCCGGCTGGCCACACGCGCTTGCGCTGGAGCGGAGCCTGCGCGATCAGCAGCACGGTCCGGATCGCCGGATGCAGCTCGCGGACGCGGCGGATGGTCTCGCCCTCGAAGGCCATGACGAGGACGCGAGACTCGAGGCCGCGGGCCCGCACGAGCGCCAGCACCTGCTCCTCGATCCCGGGGTACCGCAGGCGGTCGGCGCCGACCTTGATCTCCAGCAGCAGCTCGGCCCGCCCGGGCTTGAGCAGATCGAGCAACGCGGCCAGCGTGGGAATCGGCTCGGCGGTGACGCTGCCGTCGCGCGCCTTGAGCTGGAGCCGCGCGAGATCGGCGAGCCTGGCCTCGCGTACGGCGCCCCGGCCCGTCGTCGTGCGGTTGAGGGTCGGGTCGTGCAGCACGATCACCTCGCCGTCGGCGGTGAGGTGCACGTCGCACTCGAGATAGTCCACGTCGAGCCCCAGCGCGTTGCGGAAGGCCAGCAGGCTGTTCTCGGGCCAGAGGAGGGCGCCGCCCCGGTGCGCGGCCACCAGCGGCCGGGGCCCGCCGGCGAACGAGGCGCCGAGGCCGGCCGCGGCGAGCGCGACCAGGGTCACCACCCAGGGGCCCGCGGATCTCACGGCGCCGTCGCCCCCTTGCGCACGGCCAGATCCGCGCGGTCGGTGATGATCACGTCCACGTCGAGGTCCACCAGCCGGCCCATCGCCGCCTCGTCGTTCACCGTGAACACGCCGACGGCGATCCCGGCCCGGCGCGCCAACCTGACCACGCGCTCGTCGCACAGCGTGTAGTGCAGGCCCAGGAAGTTGGCGCGGGCCGCCGTGGCCCAGACCACCGCTTCCGCCGCCGGCACGCCCGCTCCCTCGAGGTGCTGGCGGTCCACCAGCAGCGCCGTGGGCTGCCGCGGCGCCAGCGCGCGGATCTCCGCGAGCACGGCGGGGTTGAAGGCCATGACGTAGGCGCGGTCGGCGACGCCCGCCGTCCGGAGCGCTCCGACGATCTTTTTCTCCAGCTCTTCGTAGCGTGGGCCCGGAACGACCCTGACGCGGTCGCCCCGGCGCTCGTAGCGCACGGCCGGGCCCGGCGTCTTGATCTCGACCAGGAGCGTCACGCCCGCCGGCCCGGCCAGGGCCAGCACCTCATCGATCGTCGGCACCCATTCGTCGGTGAGCGCGCCATCGAGCCCCTTGAGCCGCACGCCGCGCAACTCGGCCGCCGTGCGCGCCGCCACCGGGCCGGAGCCGTTCGTCGTCCGGTCCAGCGTCGGGTCATGGATCACCGCGGCCTCACCGTCGGCCGTGCGGTGGACGTCGAACTCCAGGAGCCGGGCGCCGAGCGCGATGGCGTTGCGGAAGGCCAGCAGGCTGTTCTCGGGCCAGAGGGCCGCCCCGCCCCGGTGCACGACGAACCGGGGCATCTACTTCTCGCTCCCGACGAGGCCCTTCACGAACCAGCGCTGCATGAGGAGGATCACCGCCACCGGCGGCAGGAGCGCCACCATGGCGGCGGCCATCATGATGTTCCACCCGGGGACGTGCGTCCCCGTCCGCGGAATGAGGTCTTGCAGGCCGATGACGACGACGCGCATGGCCTCGGTGTTGGTGATCATGAGGGGCCAGAGGTACTGGTTCCAGCCGTAGATGAAGAGAACCACGAAGAGGGCGGCGACGTTCGTCCATGACAGCGGGAGGAGGAACGACCAGAGGAACCGCAGGGGTCCGACGCCGTCCAGCTGCGCCGCCTCGGCCGGCTCGTCGGGGACCGTCAGGTAGAACTGCCGGAACAGGAACGTGGCGGTGAAGAGGATGACGCTGGCCAGCGGGGGCGCGGCCGGAGGCAGGAGGAGAAACGACTGCGTCACACCCGGCCGCGTGGAGATCGTCTTCACCTCTTCGTCTGACACCGCGGCCAGCGGCGCGGCGAATGCGGTGGCGAGCAGCGCCACGGAGCCGACGACGACGCGGCGGGACGTCACGCCTTGAAGCGCTGGGAGCGCGCCACGTGCGCCTCCCAGGCGTCCAGCTCCGCCTGGAGCCGGCGCGGGGTCCAGCCGGCGAGCTGCGCCATCCGTCGGCCGATGGCTTCGGCACAGTCGAGCCCCTGGCACCCGCTGGTGCCGATGCCGGTGCGGCGCAGCAGCGCGTCCTGGAGCGACACCGCCAACTCCTCCTGCACCGCGTGGTGGAGCTGGGCGACGATCTCCGGATTCTGCGGGCAGAGCCGCTCGGCGCCGCCCGGCACCTTGCCCGCCAGCTCGATCACCCGGCGGTAGGTGCGGCCGTAGGTGGCGACGAGCGTCTCCAGCGTCTCGCGGCTGAGCCCGGAGGCCGCCACCTCCGGCGAGACGTCGAGCCAGGCGCGCGCCTCGACGCGCCCCGGCGGCTCGTCGGCGCCGTCCAGCGTCAGGCGGTCGGTGCGGCTGGGCGCGCGGCGCCCCAGCCTCTGCATCACGCGATCCCCCAGCGCGGCGGCCAGGCTGCGGTAGCAGGTCAGCTTCGTCCCCGTGACCGAGAGGAAGTCGCCGCCCGCCTCGACCACCACCCGGTGCGCTCGCGACACGTCCGACGCGCGCTTGCCCTCCTCGAACGAGAGCGGTCGCACGCCGGCGTACGTGTACGCCACCTCCTCCGGAACCACGCGCCGATCGGGCACCGCCTTGCGGACCTCCTGGAGGAGATAGGTGACCTCCTGGCGCGTGGCGAAGAGGCGATCGAGGTCGCCGTCGAAGTCGGTGTCGGTGGTGCCCACCAGGGAGAAGTCGCGCCAGGGGATCACGAAGATCATCCGGTCGTCGCTGGTGCCGTGATAGACGGCGCGGTCGGTGAGTCGGGGCAGCAGGCAGTGGACGCCCTTGGTCCGCCGCACGATCTGCCGCCCCCGGTCGGCGATGCGCGCTCGCTCGCGGATCAGATCGACCCACGGCCCCGTGGCGTTGACGACGACGCGGGCGCCGAACGTCACCACCCGGCCGGTGAGGAGGTCGCGGGCCCGCACGCCCCGGATGCGCCCGCGCGGGTCCCGAACGACCTCTTCGACGTCGGCGTAGTTGAAGGCGCGGGCGCCGTGCCGGCAGGCCGAGAGCACGTTCTCCAGGCAGAGCCGCTCGGGGAACACCAGCAGGTCGTCGAAGTAGTAGCCCGCCCCCTTGAGATCCTCCGCGCGGATCCCCGGCTCCAGGCTCAGCGCGTCGACGGGGCGCAGCACGCGGTAGCGCTCGCGGTCCCGCCCCGGCGTGAGCCAGTCGTAGAGCGTGAGCCCGATCCGGACCTTGATGAGGCTGCGCGACGAATCGCGGTAGACGGGCACCAGGAACGGCAGCGGTCGGACGAGGTGCGGCGCCAGCCGCCGGAGGGTCTCCCGCTCGCGCAGCGACTCGCGGACCAGGGCGACGTCGAAGAGCTCGAGGTAGCGCAGCCCGCCGTGGATCAGCTTCGACGAGCGGGAGGTGGTGCCGGAGGCGAAGTCGCCCTTGTCCAACAGCGCCACCGCCGCACCCCGCAGCGCGAGGTCGCGGGCGGCGCCGGCGCCCGCCATGCCGCCGCCGATGATGACGACGTCGTAGTCACCGTCGGTCAGCGCCGCTCGCGTCATGGTTGGATCAGCTCTCGAATCGATCCTATCACGGCGTCCGGGTTGATCTCGGCGATGCGGGGATCGTCCGGACGCGTGATGCCGCTCAGCACGAGCACCGTCCCCAGCCCCCGCCGCTTGCCCATGACGATGTCGGTCTCGAGGCGGTCGCCCACCACGACGCAGTCGGCCGCCTCGACCCCCAATGTCGCCAGCGCGACCTCCAGGATGATCGGCGACGGCTTGCCGACGATGATCTCCACCGCCCGGCCCGTCACCGCCTCGACGGCGGCGATCATGCCAGCGCAGTCGGGAATCTCGCCGTGCTCGGTGGGGCACGTGCGATCAGGATTCGTGGCGATCAGCCCGGCCCCGCCCCGCACGGCCTGGAGAGCCGTGTTGAGCTTCGCGTAATCGAAGGTGCGGTCGAAGGCGATCACGACCCACCGCACCTGGTGGTCGCGCCGGACCTCGAACCCGGTGGCGGCGAGCTCGGCGATCAGCGGCGGCTCGCCGATGACGAAGACGGGGGCCCCCGGATCGAGGACCGCCAGGTGGCGGACCAGCACCAGCGACGAGCTGATCACCTCGTCGGCCCTCGTGGGGATCCCCAGGCCGGTGAGCTTGAGCGCGTAATCCTCGCGGGTCTGGAGCGGCTTGTTCGAGAGGAAGACCACCCGGCGGCCGGCGGCGCGCAAAGCCAGGATCGTCTCGCGCGCGCCGGGGATCAGCGCCTCGCCGCGATACACCGTGCCGTCGAGATCGAAGAGCCAGCCCCGGTGCGGTAGCCGGAGGCGGGGCGTCGTCACCGGCCGCGCACCACGCGCTCGCCGACCAGCCGTCGGATCTCCGCCGGACGATAGCCGAGGTCCCGCAGCACCGCGCGGGTGTCGGCACCGAGCGCCGGCGCGTGACGGCGCAGCCGCGCCGGCGTGCGGGTGAGCCGCAGCGGGAAGCCCATCATGCGCAGGCGGCCGGCCCGGGGATGCCGTGTGTCCATCACGACGCCGTTGAGCTTGAGCTGCGGGTGCTCGAAGACCTCCCGGCCGGAGTTGACCCGGCCCGCCGGCACGCCGCTCTCGACGAGGACCTTCAGCCACTCCTCTGTCGTGCGGGTGCGGAAGCGCGCCTCCAGCGTCTCGATCAGCTCGCCGCGCCGGGCGAGGAGATTCGACCACGGCGTGTACCGCGGGTCGGTGAGCAGCTGGTCCAGTCCCAGCGCCTTGGGCCCCTGCGCCCGAGGCGAGCGAACCCGGAGAATCCCGCCCGTCCGAGGCGAGCCTGAGACCATTCGTGCGAAGCCGCAGCGTGCTCGGTACGCGAGGCGAGCCTGCGTAAGTCCGAGAACGAAGTATGGCGAAGTTACTTGGGCCGGCACTAGCGGATCAGGGGGGCGACGGCGGCCTGCGCGAGGTCCGCGAACGGCGCCGGCATCACCCCGAGGAGCACGATGCCGATGAGCGCGATCGCGAGCGCCAGGCCCCCGGCGAAAGACGGCGCCAGCGACGCCGAGGCCGCCTCCGGCTCCTGCATGTACATGTAGACGATCACCCGCAGATAGTAGTAAGCGGCGACGGCGGAGTTGAGCACGGCGATGACGGCGAGCCAGACGTAGCCGGCGCGCACCGCGGAGCCGAAGAGGTAGAACTTGCCGACGAAGCCGGCCAGGGGCGGGATCCCGATCAGCGACAGGAGGAAGAGGCCGAGCGTGAGCGCCAGCAGCGGATGGCGTCGCCCGAGCCCCGCGTAGTCGCGCACCTCGACCGCCTCCTGCCCCGCTCGCTCGCAGAGCGCGATCACCCCGAACGTGCCCACCGTGGTGAAGGTGTACGCCAGCAGGTAGAAGAGAACGGCGCCGGCGCCCGGCGCGCCGCCGGCCACCAGCCCGACCAGCATGTACCCCACGTGGGCGATGGAGGAGTACGCCAGCATCCGTTTGAGGTTCGACTGGGCGATGGCGACGACGTTGCCGACGGTCATGGTCAGCGCGGCCAGCGCCCACAGCAGCGCGGTGGAGTCCGGCTGGATCGTGCGCAGGCCGGCCACCAGCAGGCGGATGAGTGCCGCGAAGACCGCCGCCTTCGATCCGGTGGCGATGAGCGCGGTGACGCTGGTGGGCGCTCCCTGGTAGACGTCCGGGGCCCACATGTGGAAGGGCACGGACGAGATCTTGAAGCCGAAGCCCACCATGAGCATCCCGAGCCCGATGAGGAAGAGCCGATCGCGCGGCCCCGCGCCCACGGCCACCACGATGCGGTCGAAGTTGGTCGTGCCGGTGGCGCCGTAGACCAGGGCGATGCCGTAGAGGAGGAAGGCGGAGGCGAACACGCCGAGCAGGAAGTACTTCATCGACGCCTCGCCCGCCTCCCGCCGTCGCTTGAACAGCCCCGCCAGCACGTAGAGCGAAAGCGACATCAGCTCGATGGCCAGGAACACGACGATCAGGTCATTGGCGGAGGCGAGCACCATCATGCCGGCGGTGGAAAAGAGGATGAGGCCGTAGCCCTCGCCCGACTCGGCGCCGGCCCGACGCAGGTAATCCATCGAGAGGAGCACGATCAGCGCCGCCGCGTAGCAGATGACGATGTGGAAGAAGAGGGCGTAGTCGTCCAGCACGATCATGTCGTGGAAGGCGCGGCCGCCGCTGCCCCACGTCCTCAAGGTGGCCAGGAGCGCCCCCACCAGCCCGGCCAGGGCGACGGTGCCCAGGTGCGCCTTGCTGGCGCGGGGCGGCAGGAGATCGAGCAGGAGCACCACGATGGCGGTGCCGACCACGATCAGCGAGGGCAGGAGCGGGCCGAGCACGACCGGCGGCGCCGGGATCGGGCTCATCGCCGCGAGGTCCGCACCGGCTCGGCGGCCACGCTGGCCTTCGATTCGACCTGGGCGATCAACGCATCGATCGTGGCCTCGGTGGGTCCGGTGAAGGCGGCCGGGTAGACGCCGATCCACACGATGAACACGATCACCGGCGCCATCACCGCCCACTCGCGGGGCGTGAGGTCGGGCAGCCGGCGGTTTTCCTCGCGCGTCACTTCGCCGAAGATCACCCGCTGGTACATCCACAGCAGATAGACGGCCGCGAAGATGATTCCGGTGGTGGCCGCGGCGGCGAGCAGCCGGTTGACCTGGAAAACGCCGACGAGGATCAGGAACTCGCCCACGAACCCGTTCAGCCCGGGCAGGCCCAGGGACGAGAGCGACACCAGCAGCAGCACCGCCGAGAAGGCCGGCACGACCTTCCAGAGGCCCCCGAAGTCGGCGATGAGGCGCGTGTGCCGGCGCTCGTAGATCATGCCCACCAGGAGGAAGAGCGCGCCCGTCGAGAGCCCGTGATTGACCATCTGGATGAGTCCGCCCACGAGCCCCTGGGTGTTCAGCGTGAAGATCCCCAGCATGACGAAGCCGAGGTGGCTCACGCTCGAGTAGGCGACGAGCCTCTTGAGGTCGGGCTGGACGGTCGACACCCAGGCGCCGTAGACGATCCCGATCACGGCCAGCGCGAAGATCAGGGGACCGAAGGCGAGGCTGGCGTCGGGGAAGAGCGGCAGGCAGAAGCGCAGGAAGCCATAGGTGCCCATCTTGAGCAGGACGCCGGCCAGGATGACCGAGCCGGCCGTAGGCGCTTCCACGTGCGCGTCCGGCAGCCAGGTGTGGAAGGGAAAGAGGGGCACCTTGATGGCGAACGCCAGCGCGAAGGCCAGGAACATGAGGTGCTGCCCGAGCCCGGCCGGCACCACCCAGCGGGCCAGCGTCGGCAGGTCGAAGGTGAACGTCCCGGTGGCGGCGCCGTGCTGGTAGTAGAGGGCCAGGATGGCCAGCAGCATCAGCACGGAGCCGAGCATCGTGTAGAGGACGAACTTGACCGCCGCGTAGACGCGGCTGGGCCCGCCCCAGACCCCGATGATGAAGTACATCGGGATCAGCATGGCCTCCCAGAAGACGTAGAAGAGGAACAGGTCGAGGCTCACGAAGACGCCGAGCATGCCCGTCTCGAGAACGAGCATGGTCACCACGAACTCCTTGGGGCGATCGTCGATCGCGTGCCACGCCGAGAGGAGCGCGATCGGCATCAGGAACGTGGTCAGGAGGACCAGCAGCAGGCTGATGCCGTCGATGCCCAGGTGGTAGCCCACGCCGAGTGTGGGCATCCAGCGCGCGTACACCTCGAACTGGTAATCGGCCGACTCCGCGTCGAACGCGACGTAGAGCGGCAACGACAGCGCGAAGGTGGCCAGGGCCACGACGAGCGCGCCCCCCCGCAGGGCGTTCGCGCGATGGCGCGGCACCAGCGCCAGCGCCAGCCCACCGGCGGCGGGCAGGAACGTCACCGCCGAGAGGATCCCTACCGTCATCGGATGAGCAGGAAACCGACCAGCACCACCGCGCCCACCAGCATCGTGAGCGCGTAGTTCACGACGTACCCCGTCTGGGCGCGCCGGAGCCCCGCCGCCCAGGCCAGGACGGCCCGCCCGGTCAGGTTCACCAGACCGTCGACCAGGCCGAGGTCGACGACGCGGGCCAGGTACGTCGACAGGGCCAGCAGCGGCCGCACGATGGCGCGATCGTACAGCCCGTCGACGTAGTAGGCGTTCAGCAGCAGGGCGTGGATCGGCGTGCGCGGGCGGCCGATCCTCTCCGGCCGCACCGGGGCCGACATGTACATGAACCACGCCAGCATGATGCCCGCCGTGACCACGACCACGTTGAGCATGAGCAGGACGTAGGTGACGAGGCCGCTGGGCTCGGCCGCGGGGAGCGGGAAGACGGGGGCCAGGAACCGGGCGAAGCGCGTGCCCTGCTCGGACGGCACGCCCACGGCCCAACCGGCTACCACGGTGAGGAGTGCCAGCACGGCCAGCGGCGCCGTCATCACCGCCGGCGATTCATGGACGTGATGGGCCACCTCGCGCGGCATGCGGGGGCCGCCGAAGAAAGCCAGGAAGAGCAGGCGGAACGCATAGAAGGCCGTAAGGAAGGCGCCCATCAGCAGCAACGCCCAGAGCAGGCGGTGCCCGCCCCCGAACGCGGAGGCCAGGATCTCGTCCTTCGAGAAGAAGCCGGCCAGGCCGGGCACGCCGGCCAGCCCGGCCGCGCCGATGGCCATGGTGAGCGCGGTCGGCACCATCTTGGGGGCCAGCCCGCCCATCTTCCGGAGGTCCTGCTCGCCGCCGAGCGCGTGGATGACGCTGCCGGCGCCCAGGAAGAGGAGCGCCTTGAAGAAGGCGTGCGTCACCAGGTGAAAGATGCCGGCCGCGTAGGCACCGAGCCCGACGGCGGCGAACATGTACCCGAGCTGGCTGATCGTGGAGTAGGCCAGCACGCGCTTGATGTCGGTCTGGACGAGCCCGACGGTGGCGGCGAACAGCGCGGTGACCACGCCGACCCACGCCACCACCTCCAGCGCCAGGCCCGAGCGCTCGAAGAGCGCGTGGCTCCGCGCGACCATGTAGACGCCCGCGGTGACCATGGTGGCGGCGTGAATGAGCGCGGAGACCGGCGTCGGGCCCTCCATCGCGTCCGGCAGCCACGTGTGGAGCGGCAGCTGCGCCGACTTTCCGCACGCCCCCATGAAGAGCAGGAGCGCGATGCCGGTGGCGACCGCCGGCGAGAGCTCGGGGACCTTGGCGAAGACGTCGGCGTAGTCCAGCGTGCCCAGCGCGGTCCAGAGCCACATGACGCCCAGGCCGAAGCCGCAGTCGCCGACGCGGTTGACGATGAACGCCTTCTTGCCCGCCTGCGCAGCCGCCGGGCGCGTGTACCAGAAGCCGATCAAGAGATAGGAGCAGAGGCCCACCGCTTCCCAGAACACGTAGAGGAGCAGGAAGTTGCCGGCCAGCACCAGCATCGTCATGGAGAAGACGAAGAGGTTCAGGTAGGCGAAGTAGCGGGCATACCCGGGGTCGCCGCGCATGTAGCCCGCCGAGTAGAGGTGGATGAGGAAGCCGACACCGGTGACGACCAGCAGCATGACGCCGGCGAGCGGATCGACGTGCGCCGCGACCGACGTTTCGAAGTCGCCGGCAACGATCCAGGGGAAGAGCCGGGGGGCGATGGTGCGGCCGCTCCAGATCCCCGCGAAGACCGCACAGGCGGCCAGGAACGATCCGGCCAGCGCGGGCACCGCGATCCAGTGAGCGCGCGAGCGGATGACGCGCCCGAAGAGCATGTTGACCAGCGCGCCGGCGAGCGGAAAGGCGGGGATCAGCCAGACGGCGATGGACACCGCGCCAATCTAGCCAAGGGCCCGGAGGGGTGTCAAGCAACCGCCGTGGTATGATGCGCCTCGTGCCTCGGCGGTCCCGAACCTGGATCCTCGTCCTGCTTCTCCTCCTCGTCCTGGCGGGTGCCCTGTCGTACCTGCTCTGGCGCCAGTCGGTGCCGGACGTGCGGGTGACGGCGGCGCCGCGGCGCTTCGTCGGCCAGAAGACGCCGCTCACCTTCCTCATCGAGGCGGCCCGCGGCAACGTCGCCCGCGCCGAGGTGCGCGTCGTGCAGGGCGATCAGCCCGTGGTCGTCGTCAAGCGGGAAGAGCCGCTGGGCCCCCGCGCCGAGATCGCGGTGACGCTGGAGCCGGCGGCCGTGGGCCTTCGCGAGGGCGAGGCCACCATCGAGGTGTGGGCGCGTGACGACTTCTGGCGCCCGCTCCCCGCCCGCCAGCGCGCCGCCGCCAGCTATCCCGTCACCATCGACCTCACGCCGCCCACGCTCGACGTCGTGGCCTCCACGCGCTACCTGGCGCCGGGCGGGGCCGCGCTGGTCGTCGTCCGCGCCGGCGACGCCGCCCGCGCCGAGACGCGCGTGGGCGCGCTGGCGTTCCCGACCTTCCCGCTGGGAGCGCCGGGCACGCGCGTGGGCTTCTTTGCGCTGCCCTACGACTACGCCTCGGGCACGCCCATCACGGTCACCGCCGAGGATGAGGCCGGCAACAGCACGTCCCGCGGGATCAGCGCCGAGGTGCTGCCCCGTCGTTTCCGCCGGGAGCGGATCGAGATCAAGGACGCCTTCCTCCAGGCCAAGATCCCGGAGTTGCTGCCTCAGCATCCGGCCTCGCGCCCGCTCCTCGACGCCTTCCTGGTCATCAATCGCGAACAGCGCCGCCAGGCCGAGGCGGAAAAGCGGCGGCTGGCCGTCAAGACCGCCGAGCGACCGCTCTGGGAGGGCCCGTTCCTGCAGCCCCGGAACACCAAGGTCTTCTCGAACTTCGCCGAGACACGCACGTACGTCTACGCCGGGCGCGACGTCGACACGCAGGTGCACTTCGGCTACGACCTCGCCTCGACCAGGCAGGCGCCGGTGCCGGCCGCGAACTCGGGCACCGTCGTCTTCACCGGACCCCTGACGATCTACGGCAACACGATCATCCTCGATCACGGTCTCGGCCTCATGACCCTCTACGGTCATCTCTCGACGATCGCCGTCAACGTCGGCGACCATGTGGCCAAGGGCCAGGAGATCGGGCGGACGGGCACCACCGGCCTGGCCATCGGCGATCACCTGCACTACGAAGTGCTGGTGCACGGCGTCTCGGTGACGCCGCTGGAATGGTGGGACGCGAAGTGGATTCGGGACCGGATCAGCGAGCCGCTGGCGGCGGCGGGCCTGAGCCCGATCGGGAGCGCCGACTCCCGCGACCGGGCGCCGCGGCCGGCGGCCGTCCCGGCGCCGCGTCCCGGTCCCCGCCGGACCCGCTAGGAGCCTCGGCGGGGGGCTTCGCCCCCCTTCCGAAACCTCCCCCAGGAACAGGTGGCGCCGGCAAAGCCGGCGCTCGAACGGGAGGAGTCCAGATCCGGTGCGTACTCCAACACGCCGCTAGAAGCTCCCGAACTTCTCGTACGCCTGCAGCGGCGTCATCCCCCGGCGCACGGCGGAACGCACCTTGTTCTCGGCCCCCACGAGCTTCTCGGAGCGGATCAGCACCTGGTGGGCGACACGGCGGGGGACGACGACGACGCCGTCGACGTCGGCAACGATGATGTCGCCCAGGCTCACGCGCACCCCCCCGATGGTCAGCGGCAGCCCCCAGTCGGTCACCCGCCAGCGCGGCACCGAGTCCTGAGGCGTGCGGTAGCGCACGAAGGTCGGGAAGCGGAGCCGGCCGATGGCGGCGGCGTCCCGGGTGGCGCCGTCGATCACGGCCCCTCGCACGCGCCGGGCGCGGAACCAGTGGGCGGACAGCTCGCCGAAGTGGGCGGCCATGTTGTCGTTGGCCGCCAGCACGAGGACCGAGTCGCTGGGTACCGCTCCCAGCATCTTCAAGAACTGCCGCAGCGTCTGATCGCGCTCGCGCGGGGGGCCTCGATGCGGGCGGCCCCGCGCGGTGAACGCGTAACCGGCCAGGCGCATGTCGGCGGTGAGGGGCTGGATCGTGGACGGCAGGGTCTGCCGCGGCAGCCCCATCTCGTCCATCACGTCGGTGACAGCGGGCGTGGGGAGCTTGCCGAATCTCCGCGGCAGGTTGTCAGCAGACCTCGCCATCGTCGGCTCCTCGGAAGAGGTTAGAGAGCGGCACCAGCGCTAGCTTAGGCCGGGAGCGCCCCCGCCCGAAGCTTCAACGCGTCCGGAGACCGGCCAGCAACGCGCGGGCTGGAACGTAGTCGCCGGCGACACCGAGCAGGAGGTCGAGGAGTGCCGGGCGGCGCGCCAGGGCGCGCGCCGCGACGTTCGCCAGCCAGCGACGCCGGATGACGGCCTGGAGCGCCCGGACGAAGCGCTCCTTGTCGCCGAAGCAGGCGCGCCGGGCCCGCTCATAGGCGGCCAGCGTCGCCGCCGACCAGTCGCCCACCCGGAACGCCTGCGCAGCCGTCTCCGCCGCCAGCTCGGCCGCGCGCAGGGCGCTGAAGACGCCCTCGCCCGTCAGCGGGTCGTAGAAGCCGGCGGCGTCGCCGACCAGCAACACGCCCCCCACCCGCGGCGGCCGCACCCGGTAGGCGAGCGGCCCCATCGCCTGCACCGGCGCGACCCGCTCGGCGCCGCTCACGCGCCGGGCCAGATGCGGCAACTGCCTGACGCGCGCGGCGAAGAAGACGTCCAGCCGATCGCTCCACGGCGTCACGTGCTCGAGCGGGACGACGACGCTCATGTTCACGCGGTCGGGCGACAGCGGGTTCAGGATCGCGTAGTCGGGCGGGTCCACGAAGATCTCGCCGGCGTCGCGGCAGTCCGGCAGCCCCGCCACGTAGGTGACGAGGGCCATGCGCCGCAGGCGGTGGGGTCGGCGGCACCCCAGCCGCTGGGCGATCACCGAGGCCCGGCCATCGGCGCCCACCACCAACGGCGCGCGAAAGGTGCGCCGGCGCCCCTCGACGTCGATGGCCTCGACGCCGACGATCCGGTCACCGTCGCCGAGCACGTCGGTGACGCGCACCTGCTCGCGGAAGTCCACGGGCAGGGCACGGAGCCGATCGACCAGCGCGCCGTCCAGCCTCGAGCGCGTGATCCCCATCGCGTGCCCTCGATAGGGCTGCCACGGCCCCACCGGACGATAGGTACCGGCGACGACCGTGCCGTCGGGGGCGGTGATCCGCATGCCCATCACCAGCGCCGCGCCGGCCGCGTCGAGGGCCTTGAGCACGCCGAGGCCGTCGAGGATGCGCACGGCCTCGGGGCTCAGATACTCGCCACAGATCTTCGGGCGGGGGAACTTGGCCCGGTCGAGCACGAGGACCTCGAGGCCCCGCTCCGCCAGGAGGATGGCGGTCGCCGCGCCGGCTGGGCCGGCGCCGACGACGATGACGTCCGCCCCCGGCCTCATGCCAGCACCGCCACGATCCGGCCGAGCCACGGATAGCGCCGGATCGCCACGCGCGCGAGGCCGGCTTTGTCGGCCAGCACCCGCAGTTCCTCCGCCGCATACGCGCGGCGGACCGAGAGCGGCCCGTCGTGGCGCGAGAAGCGGTGGCGGCAGAAGAGCCGCGTCACCAGCCACACGAGCCCCAGCGTGAGCCGCGAGCGTAGCAGGTCGTTGACCACCACCGCCCCGCGCGCCGTCGCCCGCATCTCCCGCAGCGACGCGACCGCGGCGTCGGGCTCGAGGTGGTGGAGCGTCAGCGACGCCGTGACGACGTCGGCCGCGCCCTCCCGGAAGGGCAGCGCCGTCGCGTCCGCCCTCACCCGGAGAATGCCGGCGCCGTCGCCCGCGCACTCCCGGTCGACCACGACGACGCGGACCGCGCGTCCCCCGCGCCGGGCCCAGTCGATCAGCCGGTGGGCAAAGTCCCCCCGGCCGCCGCCGACGTCGACGACCAGCAGCGCCGGCCCGGCCGCCGCCGCCCCGGCGAGGCGGCGGACCTCGCGCAGCGTCAGCCAGTAGCCGCCGAACCAGGCGTTGAGGCGATCGATGTCGTCGAGCGAGGCGTCGCGATCCGCCCACGGCACGGGCCGGTCCAGATACTCGATCGCTCCCTCCGCGCGCTGCATCACCATGGGACACCGCTCGCCTCGGACGCGGGGGCCCCCGCCCCCGGCCGTCCTGCGGCTCGCACCACTCGATTCATCGGCTCGCCTCGGACGCGGGGGCCCCCGCCCCCGGCCGTCCTGCGGCTCGCACTACCATCTGAGCAGGGCGCCCTCGGCCGCGAACCCGGGCCCGAGGCCGATCATGAGCCCCCAGTCGCCCGGCACCGTCGACTCGGCGCGTAGCATCTCCTCGAGCACGAAGAGGATCGTCGCCGATGACATGTTGCCGTACTTTCTCAGCACCGCCCGCGCGTGCGCCATCTGCTCCTCGGTGAGCGCGAGCAGCACGCGCGCGCGATCGAGCACGCGCCGCCCCGCCGAGTGCAGGATCCAGTGGCGGATATCCTCGCGCTTGAGCCCCTGCGCGTCCATCAACACCTTCGTCATCTCGTCGAGCATGCCGGCGCCGATGCGACGCACGTCCTTGGAGAGGACCACCCGGGGGCGGCCGCCGGGATACTCGAAGCCCATGGCGTCGAGATGCTCGGGTCTGAAGAGCGTGCGGTGGGCCACGACGGCAGGGCCCTGGCCGGTAGCCGACAGCGCCAGGGCTCCGGCGCCGTCGGCGAAAATGGCGTGGGCGACCGCCGACTCCAGGCGCTGATCGAGGAAGTACGCGGCCGAGCAGATCTCCACCGCCACCACGAGCGCGCGGTGCTCCGGGAAGGCGTGGAGATGATTCCACGCCTGCTGCAGCGCCACCATCGCGGAGGCGCAGCCGGTGTCACCGATGTGCGCGCGCTGGACGTCGGCCCGACAGCCGAGGCGCCCGATCAGGTGAGCGTCCAGGCTGGGGGTGAGGCGCCCGGTGCAGGTGGTGGTGGCCACGAAGTCCACGTCGCCCGCCGTCCAGCCGGCCCGCGCCAGCGCCCCCCGCGCCGCCGCCTCCGAGAGCTCCAGCGCGCCGCGCCGAAAGCGGTCCTGCAGCTCATCCACGCTCTCGTCGGGACGGAAGCGCCGGGGGTCGATGTAGAGAAAGCGGCTCTCGATCTCGCTGCGCTCGAAGAAGCCGCGGCGCTGCGCGTCGGTGTAGCCGGACAGCGCCAGCAGGTCGGACTGCGTGAACCGGTAGGGGGGCGTCGCCGTCGCCACGGCGGCGATCCTCGGCATCGGCATTCCACCCTCCATCGCCCGAAGGACTTCGCGTAAGATAGGAACCGATTCCGAGCATACTGCGAGGGCCCGCCCCATGCCACTGTTCAGCTTCGAGGGAAAGCACCCCCACGTGCACCCGTCCGCGTTCATCGCGCCGACCGCGGTCCTGATCGGCGACGTCACGGTCGAGGAGAACGCCTCCATCTGGTACAACGCCGTCATCCGGGCTGACTTTGGTCCGATCGTCATCCGGCGGGGCGCCAACGTCCAGGACTGCGCCGTCGTCCATGTGACGCCCGTCAATCCGGTGGAAGTGGGTGCCGGCGCGACGATCGGTCACACCTGCGTGGTCCACGGCGCCACCCTCGGTGAGGAAGCGCTCGTCGGCAACGGGGCGACCGTCCTCGACGGCGCCCGGATCGGAGCGCGAGCCATGATCGCCGCCGGCGCCCTGGTCACACCGGGCACCGAGATTCCGGAGGGCATGCTCGCCCTCGGCGCGCCCGCCAAGATCAAGGGGCCCCTGGCCGGGACCCCGGCCGAGTTTTGGGTGCGCGCCAATCCCACCGGTTACCAAGCCCTGGCCCAGCGCCACAAGCACGGCATCGCGTCCATCGAGGGATGATTCCGGTGGCGCACCCCGAGCGGCACTTCACGGGCAACCGGACCGTGCGCGACCTCGTGCTCGGCATGGCGGACGGGCTGACCGTGCCCTTCGCGCTGGCGGCGGGGCTCACGGGGGTCATTGACGCCACGTGGATCATCGTGGTGGCGGGACTCGCCGAGATCGCCGCCGGCGCTCTGGCCATGGGCCTCGGCGGCTACCTGGCGGCCCGGAGCGACGCCGAGCATTATGAGAGCGAGCGCCGGCGCGAGCAGCGCGAGGTCCGCGAGAAGCCCGAGGCGGAGGCGGCGGAAGTGGTCGAGGTCCTGGAGACTTACGGCGTCAAGGCGGAAGAGGCCCGGCCCCTCGTCGACGCCTTGAAACGGCACCCGGAGGGGTGGGTCGACTTCATGATGCGCTTCGAGTTGGGCCTCGAGCGGCCCGATCCAGGCCGGGCGCTGGCGAGCGCGCTGACGATCGGCGGCGCCTACGTCATGGGCGGGCTCATCCCGCTCTGGCCGTACATCGTCTTCCCCAAGGCGACCAGCGCCCTGACGGTCTCGGTCGTCGTCACCATCGTGGCCCTGCTGGTCTTCGGGTACATCAAGGCGCGCTTCACCGGGGCGCCGCCCGCGCGGAGCGCGCTCCAGACGGCGCTGATCGGCGGGCTGGCCGCCGGCGCCGCCTTCGCCATCGCCCGCGCGTTCGCCTGACGGCCATGGCCATCAAGCGCATCGCCTTCCTCGTGTTCCCGCGCCTGACCTTCCTCGACTTCATCGGCGGCTACGACGCGCTGCGACGCGTGGCCACCATGGGGATCGACCCCGCTGTGACCCACCGGATCATCGGGACGGATGCCGAGATCGGGGACGAGACCGGGCTCCTGATCAGGCCCGACGCGGTCTACGAGGACCTGGCCGCCTTCGACCTCCTCTACGTCCCGGGCGGCTTCGGCACGCGCGCCCTCGTCAACGACGCGCGCCTGATCGATTATCTGAAATCGTGGGGGCCCCGGCGCCCGCTGGCGTCGGTCTGCACGGGCGCGCTGCTGCTCGGCAAGGCCGGCTATCTCGCTGGCCGGCGGGCGACCACGCATCACCGGGCCTACGACCTTCTCCGTCCCTACTGTCGCGAGGTCGTCACCGACCGGCGCATCGTCGACGAGGGGCAGGTGGTCACCGCGGGGGGCGTCGCCTCGGCGCTCGACCTCGGGCTCTACCTGGTCGAGAGGTTCTGGGGCGCCGCCGCCCGCGAGGAGATCGCCGCCCAGATGGAGTACCGCGCCTACTCGGCGGTGTGATCTAGTCGGAGGGGGCCTCGACGGCCCCCTCCGAAACCTCCCCCAGCAAGGATTGCGCGGGCGAAGCCCGCGCTCGAACGGCTCTACGTCGGGCCGCTCCAATCGCCGGTTAGGCGGCACGGCTGGCAGCCCCCCAGCGCGACCAAAGCACACGCTCGAGGCAAAGAACGGCAACGAGACCCGCTATCAAGAGCGGAAGGCGGACGAGGGAGAAGAAAAACAGCTGCCACGACCAGTCGGCTTCATAGCCGACGGCGTCTGGCAGACTTACCCGATGTAGGATGTAGGTGTAGGCGTACGCCACAGTCCCGAACAGCCACAGGAGGGTCGTCCACACCATCACGAGGTGCGTTCGTCGGTTGCTGTCCGGGTCCTCGTTCATCTCTGCCTATTAACGGAGCTTAGTCCGACGCGCGCCTAGCCGGCGTGCGGCTGCTCGCGACGGTGCCGGTCGGCCGAGAGCATCGCGAAGATCCGGAGCAGCAGCTCCTCGTGATCCGCGACGTTGTGCGGGAAGACGCCGAACTCGGCGAGATCGACGAGGTCGACCGTGCGGAGCCTCACCTCGGCGCCGCGTTCACCCAGCGTGACGGCCTGGAAGCAGGAGCGGCCGGCTCCGGGATGATCGGTGACGAGCACGAAGTGCAGCGCCGGCCAGTGACGCCGGGCCAGGACGAAGATCGAGGAGTCCCGGCGCTTGTTCTCGAGCGCGATGAACTGCTCGACGAAGGGCCGATAGGTGACGTCGATCAGGAACTCGCGCTCGGCGCCCTCCGGCCCCGGGACGAAGACGAAGAAGCTCGGCGCGAAGTCCTCGCGGACGAATCGGGGCTTCGTTCCATCCGCGTCGAAGGGCCGCACGCGGTAGCGGGCCCGGCGGAAGATCGACTCCACCAAGGCGACGGCGACCCGGTCCTTCGTCTCGTGGAGATCCACGGCGGCCGGTAGAGCAAGACCGGGGCCACGCCGTCACGGCGAGGCCGACGTGATCTTTCGAGGGGTTCCGATCCCTCGGCGGCCGGGCAGGGTGTCAGCCTGACAGACAGTGACCAGGAAGCGGACAGCCCGTCACCGCCCCTGGAACTTCGGCGCGCGCTTTTCCTTGAAGGCGGCGACGCCCTCGGCGTGGTCGGCCGTCTCGCGGACGATCGCCATGTGGGACGAGACGAGGTCGAGGTGCGTGCGGAGGTCGAGCCGCAGGCTCTGATAGACCAGCCTCTTGATCATGCGGACGGGGATCTGGGGCCCGCTGGCGATTTGTTCGGCCAGCGCGTAGGTGGCGTCCCTGAGCTGGGCGGCGGGGACCACGCGGTTGACGATCCCCAAGCGGAGCGCCTCGGCCGCCTCGACGAAGTCCGCCGTCCACAAGAGCTCCAGCGCCTTCGCGGCGCCCACCAGGCGCGGCAGGAAGTAGGTGTCGCCGTCGCCGGGAACCAGCCCCACCTTCACGTAGCCCGTCGAAAATCGCGCCTCCTCGGACGCGATGCGTACGTCGCACATGAGGCACATCCCCATGCCCGCCCCCACCGCCAGGCCGTTGACCATCGCGATCACCGGCTTGTCCATGGCCTCGAGCGTCTTGGGGATTCGGTGGATGTGCTCCCAGAGCTGGTTCTTGTGGTCGAGCCCGCTGGGCTTGCCCTCGCCCATGCGCCCCACGTCGCCACCGGCGCAGAAGGCGCGGCCGCTTCCGGTGACGACGACCACGTGGATGCGGTCGTCGCGCTGGGCTTCGCCCAGCGAGGCGGCCCAGGCGTCGATCATCGGCCCCGTGAAGGCGTTGAGCTTGTCCGGGCGGTTCAAGGTGATGGTGGCGATCCGGTCCTTCACCTCGTAGAGCAGATCACTCATGACCCATCAGTCTTTGGGCAGCCCGAGCACGCGCTCCCCCAGGATATTTCTCAATATTTCCGACGTCCCCGCGCGGATCCCGCTGGCCTGGGCGAGCATCGCGTAGAACTCCCACTGGCCCTCGTCTGGCGCCCACGCCGAGCCGTGGGCGACCTGAGCATAGGGGCCGATCACCTCGGTGGCGACCTGCGCCAACTCCTGGTCCACCTGACTCCAGAAGAGCTTGGAGGTCGAGCCTTCGGGCCCCGGCTGACCGCCCCGGAGAATGTTCGTGAGGCTCCGGTAGGCGTTGAGCTGGAGCGCCTGCTCGCCGATCCAGATGTTCGCGATCTTCTGCCGCACGACCGGATCGCGGGCCCGGCCGCGCGCCCGCGCGAGCTTGACCAGCCGGTGCACCGCGTTGCGCAGTGAGATGTGCCGGATGAAGGTCAGCAGATCGCGCTCGTAGGCCAGCGTCGTCAGGGCCACGCTCCACCCCTCGTTCGGCTTGCCCACGAGGTTCTCGAGGGGCACCCGGACGGTGTCGAAGAAGACCTCGTTGAACTCCGCCTCGCCCGTGATCTGGCGGAGGGGCCGGACCGTGATGCCGGGCGACTTCATGTCGACCAGGAGGAAGGTGATGCCCTTGTGCTTGGGCACCGCGGGGTCGGTGCGGACCAGCAGGAAGCACCAGTCGGCGACGTGGGCCATACTGGTCCAGACCTTCTGGCCGTTGACGACGAAGTGATCGCCCACGCGCTCGGCGCGCGTCTGGAGATTGGCGAGATCCGAGCCCGCGTTGGGCTCGGAGAATCCCTGACACCAGATCTCGTCGGCGGTCAGGATCTGGGGAAGGAAGCGCTTCTGCTGGGGCGGCGTGCCGTGCTTCATGAGAGTCGGCCCCAGCATCGAGAGGCCGCCGCGGTTGACGAACTGCGGCGATTCCGCGCGCGCCAGCTCCTGGTAAAGGATGACCTGCTCGACCAGCGTGGCGCCGCGGCCCCCGAACTCGCGCGGCCAGTCCATGCCGACGTAGCCGGCCTCGTACATCCTCTTCTGCCAGGTCCGGAGCTTCCGGACCTCTTCGCGGTCGGCCCGGGAGGCCGCGAAGGCGCGACCGCGCAGGTCGTCCGGGAGGTTCTGCTCCAGCCACTGCTGGACCTCCTTGCGGAATGCCTCCTGCTCGGGCGTGAAGTCGAAATCCATCAGTACATCACCACCACGGGGAAGTCAGTTGGCCCGGCATCAGTGCATCACCACCCCGCCGTCGACGTTGAGAGCCTGGCCGGTGATGTTCCGCGCCTCCTCGGAGGCCAGGAACACCGCGGCCCAGGCGATGTCGTCGGGCGTCTGCTCGCGCTTCAGGGGGACGAGGTCGGCCACGCGCTTTTCGAACACCTGGCGGGGCGTCATGCCCGCGAAGGCCGGGTTGGTCGTGGCGATGTGCGCCGCCAGCTTCTCCCAGAACGCGGTGTAGAGCACCCCCGGGCAGATCGCGTTCACGGTGACGCCGTAGGGCGCCAGCTCCTTGGCGACGATCCTGGTGAACGTGATGACGCCCATCTTGGCCACGCTGTACGGCGGCATCGTGAGCGCGGCGATGGGGCCGGCGATCGACGCGATGTTGATGATGCGCCCGCTCTTCCGCTCGATCAGGTACGGCGCGATCGCCTTGCAGGTGAGAAACACTGACTTGGTGTTTACGGCGAACGCGCGGTCCCAATCCTCCTCGGTGTTGTTGGTGAAGGGCATTCCGGGCGATGCCGCCGCCCCGGCGTTGTTGACGAGGATGTCGATCTTGCCGAACGTCTCCCGCGTGCGATCGATCATGGCCTTGACGTCGGCGGCGCTGGTCACGTCGGTCTTCATGGCGGCCACCCGCCGCCCCAACGCCTTGATCTCGGCCGCCACTTTCTCGGCGTTCAGCACCTGGATGTCGGAAATGGCGACGTCCGCGCCCTCCCGGGCCATGGCCAGGGCGATCCCGCGCCCGATCCCGCTGCCCCCACCCGTCACCACCGCGAGTTTGCCCGCCAGCCGCATTCGTTTCCTCCGATCTCCTCTATAATCGAGTGCCCCGGGAGGCACTCATGACAACACAGCATCTCCGCAGCCGCAACTGGTTCGGGCGACGGGACCTGGACGGGTTCGTCCATCGCTCGTGGCTCAAGACCGAAGGGTTCAGCGATCTCGTCTTCGACGGCCGTCCGGTGATCGGCATCGCCAACTCCTGGTCCGAGCTGACCAACTGCAACGCCCATCTGCGCCAGGTCGCCGACGCGGTCAAGCGCGGCGCGTGGTCCGCCGGCGGCTTCCCGCTCGAGTTCCCGACCATCTCGCTCGGGGAAGTCCTGATGAAGCCCACCACGATGCTCTTCCGCAATTTGATGGCGATGGACGTCGAGGAGTGCGTCCGCGCCTATCCGCTGGACGCCGTGGTGCTGCTCTCGGGTTGCGACAAGACCACCCCCGCCATGCTCATGGGCGCCGCCTCGGCCGACATCCCCGCGCTCATGGTCACCGGCGGCCCGATGCTCCGGGGCAAGTGGCGCATGGAGGAGCTGGGCTCGGGCACCGACGTCTGGCGCCTCTGGGCGGAGCGCCGGGCCGGACGTCTCACGGACGAGGAGCTGTGCGAGGCCGAATCCTGCATGTCTCGCTCGACCGGTCACTGCATGGTCATGGGCACGGCGTCCACGATGGCCTCGATGGCGGAGGCGCTCGGCATGACCCTGCCGGGCAACGCCGCCATTCCCGCGCCGGACTCTCGGCGCCTGGCGCTGGCCGAGCTCAGCGGCCGCCGCGCTGTCGCCATGGCCCTGGCCGGCGGTCCCAAGCCCTCCGAGATCATGACGGCGAAGGCGTTCGACAACGCCATCCGCACCGACATGGCCATCGGGGGCTCCACCAACGCCATCATTCACCTGGTGGCGATCGCCGGCCGACTGGGCGTGCGACTCCCGCTCTCCCGCTTCGACGAGTTGTCCAAGACCACGCCCCTCCTGGCCAACCTCCGTCCGTCGGGGAAATATCTGATGGAGGACTTCTTCTACTCCGGCGGGCTGCCGGCGGTACTCAAGGAGCTGTTACCGTTGCTCCACGGCGGCGCGCTCACCGTGAACGGCGTCTCCATGGCCGACAACGTCCGCGACGCGCGGTGCTACAACGAAGACGTCATCCGTCCGCTCTCGATGCCGCTGGGGTCCGAGGGCGGAACCGTGATCCTCTCCGGCAACCTCTGTCCCGACGGCGCTGTGCTCAAGCAGTCGGCGGCCTCGCCGCACCTGCTCACCCATCGGGGGAAGGCGGTCGTCTTCGAGGACCACGACGATCTGCACCAGCGGATCGACGACCCCGCGTTGCCGGTCGACGACACGTCCGTCCTCGTCCTCAAGCACGTCGGCCCCAAGGGGGCGCCCGGCATGCCGGAATGGGGCGCGGCGCCGATTCCGGCGCGCCTGTTGAAGAAGGGGGTCAAGGACATGGTCCGCATCTCCGACGCGCGGATGAGCGGAACGTCGTACGGCACGGTGGTGCTGCACGTGGCGCCGGAGTCGGCCGTCGGGGGTCCCCTGGCCCTCGTGCGCGACGGCGACGAGATCGAGCTGAACGTGCCGACGCGCACGCTGACGCTCCGGGTGGGCGATGAGGAGCTGGCCCGGCGCAAGGCGGCCTGGAAGCCGCGGCCGCCCCACTTCACCCGCGGCTACGGCCGGCTCTACCTCGACCACGTGCTGCAAGCCGACGAGGGCTGCGACTTCGACTTCCTGCGTGGCCGGACGCCGGTGCGCGCCGAGGACACCGCCGGCCCCTCGCACGCCTGAGGCGGCGCCGCGTCGGCTAGGGGCTGTCGGAGTAACCGCGGTTCGAGTGCCGGCTTCGCGGGCGCAATCGGCTCTGGGAGAGGCTCGCAGGGGGCGTCGAGGCCCCCTTCGATGACCTCGGGGGCCTGCATCCCCAACCCGGCGCCCGCGGCCGCGCGGTCGTTGAACGCGATCACTCCGGGCGGGCTCGCGGCTGCCGGGCGGGCCCCCGTTGCCGATGCGAGGAGAGGCCGCCCTGGACGCATCGCCACCGCCGCTCTCGGCAGCGCCGACTCGTCTGCCTTGGACCTCGTCGTGACGGTTCGGTGCGGGCCCGGCCGGCTCACCCCCCGCGACTCGATCCGGACCGCGCGATCGAGGGCCGCGTCGACAACGGCCCGCGGGGGCTCGGGCGTCACGATCCGCGCCGGCGGGGGCGCGTCGAGGGGCTGCGTGACGATCAGCAGCGTCGCGATGACGGCGAGCGCGACCGCGGTCCCCGGCACCAGCGGCTCCCACGCCGGCGCCTCCGGCGCCGAGTCCACCACGTGAGGGGGAAACCGCAGGTCCTCCCGCAGGCGGACGGTGCACCGGCGGCAGATGCCATCGCTGAAGGCGATGCTCGGGTCGCGCCACGAGGCGACGCCGTACACGAGGGGGTACCCGCGATACTTGCGATGCCAGACGCAGCGCCGAACCACCATCGCTGAGCGAGCGGAGCAAAACATGTGCCGCGATGCGGGGGCGGCGTTGGCGGCATTTCTTGGCGCCGCCGGGAGTTCGGGTGTGAAGGCGGTTACCGGTGGCTGTCACCGCCGAGGACGGTCCTCAGCGACCCTCCGGCTGCGCGCAGGACGCGGGCGGCGGCCGGCGCGGACAGTCCCCGCCGCGCCATGACGATGGCCAGGCGCACGCGATTGCCGGCGGCGTCAAGCGCACGAGCCGCCGCCGGGCGCGGCACGTCGGCGACATCCTGAATGAGCCGCAGCGCGCGAGCGCGGAGCTTTCGCGAGCGCGGTTGCAGATCGACCATCCGATTACCGTAGATGCGACCCAGCCGGGCCATGCTCGCCGTGGTGAGGGTGTTGAGCACCAGCTTGGTGGCCGTCCCGGCCTTCAGCCGCGTGGATCCCGCCAGGACTTCGGGGCCCGGACGCAGCGCGATAAGCGCCTGAGCCGCACCCTGGCGCCGGCGCATCGGGTTACAGACGACGAGCACGGTCGCCGCGCCCCCGCGGCGGGCCGCCGCCAGCGCCGCGCGGACGAATGGCGTCACCCCGCTCGCCGAGACGCCCACGACCACGTCGCCCGGGCGCACGCGGGCGCCCACCGCCCGCACGGCGGCCGTCACGTCGTCCTCGGCCCCCTCCCGCGCGCGGAAGACGGAGGCGCGGCCGCCGGCCATGATCGCCTGCACGAGACCGCGTGGGGTGCCGAAGGTCGGCGGGCACTCGGCGGCCTCCAGCACGCCCAGCCGGCCGCTGGTGCCGGCGCCTACGAAGAACAGGCGGCCGCCCCGCCGGAGCGACGCGACGATGAGGTCCACGGCCCGCGCAATCGCCGGCAGCGCCCGGCCCACCGCCCGCACCGCCAGCCAATCCTCGCGGTTCATGAGGCGGGCGATCGCCAGTGGGCTCAGGCAGTCGAGCGCGCGGCTCGCGCGATTGGTGCGCTCCGTCAGCAGCCGCTCGTAGCGTGGGCGGAGCATGACGCCCGCATCGTACCCCGATTCGCCGCCCGGACGTGACGAACGCCGGCGCAGCGGCAGCGCCCCGTGGGCTACTATCGTGCGCGTGCGCCGCGTCGCATCGGGTCTCGACGTGCTCGTCCGCCGCCGCGCCGCGCTCCTGAGGGGCAAGCGCTTCGCGCTGCTGGCTCACCAGGCATCCGTCGATGGCCGGCTCCAGCACGCCGTCACGCTCCTGGCCGACCTGCCCGGCGCTCGCCTGGCCCGCCTCTTTGCCCCCGAGCACGGGCTCTGGGGCGCGGCCCAGGACCACGCGAGGGTCGGAAGGTCGCGCGACCCCGTGACCGGGCTGCCCGTCGAGAGCCTTTACGGCCCGCGCCGCGCGCCGACGCCCGCGAGGCTGCACGATCTCGACGTGCTGCTCGTGGACCTGCAGGACGTCGGCGCCCGGTACTACACCTTCGTGTGGACGATGGCCCTGACCATGCGGGCGTGCGGGCGGGCCGGGGTGCCGCTGATCGTGCTCGACCGGCCGAACCCGCTCGGCGGCGTCGCCGTCGAAGGCAACGTCCCCGACCCCGCGTTCGCCTCCTTCGTCGGCCTCTACCCGCTTCCGGCGCGCCACGGGATGACGATCGGCGAGCTGGCGCGCTACCTGAACTCCGAGCACGCGCTCGGCTGCGCGCTGACGGTGGTGCCGATGAGCGGCTGGCGCCGGGCCATGGCGTGGGAGGACACCGGGCTCCAGTGGGTCGCGCCGTCACCGAACATGCCGACGCCCGACACCGCGCGTGTCTATCCGGGCGGCTGCCTCATCGAGGGCAGCAATCTCTCGGAGGGCCGGGGCACGACGCGCCCGTTCGAGTGGGTGGGCGCGCCCTTTCTCGACGCCCACCGGTACGCCGAGCTCCTGAACGCCCAGCGCCTGCCCGGCGTCCACTTCCGCCCCGCCCGCTTCGCCCCGACCTTTCACAAGTGGGCCGGGCGGCTGTGCGGCGGTGTGCAGGTGCACGTCACCGATCGCGATCGCTTCAGACCATTCGTCACGGGGCTCGCACTGCTCGCCGCGGCGCGGCGCCTGGCGCCCCGCCGCTTCGCCTGGCGCCGGCCGCCCTATGAGTTCGAGCGCCGGCGCCTCCCCATCGACATTCTCTGCGGCACCGAGGTCATCCGTCTGGCGCTCGAGCGGGGCACCGCGCTCGGCGAAATCGAGCGCGGCTGGCGCAGATCGCTCGAGGGTTGGAGGCGAATGCGCGCGCCGTACCTCCTCTACCCGTGACCGGCTTCGTCAGCCCGAGAACAGGCGCCCGAAGAAGTTCTTGACGCTCTGGCCGAACGAAACGGCCCCGTCCTTGATGTGCTCCCAGGTGGTTTTGGCCTTCGGCTCGGCCGCCTTGCCGGCTTCCTTCAGCTTGTCGCCGGTGAACTTGGCGCCCTCGACGACGGTCTTGCCGATACCTTTGGCCGTATCCTCGACACCCTGGCCGATCTTGCCGTCGCCGATCTTCTTGGCGCCGGTCTCCACCTGGTTGGTCCCCGCCTTGACCTTCGAGTCGTCGGCGGTCCAGCCGGGCAGCGCCCAGAGCATGGCCAAGCCCAGAACCAACGCAATGATGAACGCTCTCATCGCCAACCTCCCCCATGGACACAGAATCCTTGCATTCATCTTACCAACGAGGGGCGATCGACCCGGCGACACAGGCCCGCCCCGCGGAGATCTCGCGGGGCGGGCCGAGGGGAACGCGGCCGAATTAGCCGGTGTAACCCTTCGAGCGCATACAGGTCGCGTAGGCATCACGGTAGCGCTGGTCGTTCTTCTTGCCCTCATTCAGCCCGTAGAGGGTGCCAGCCCCGGCGCCCACCACGCCGCCGATCGCTGCGCCCTTGCCGGCACCCTTGCCACCGTCGGCGATGGCGCCGCCGGCGGCCCCGACCGCCGCCCCGACCACCGCGCCGACCGCGGCGTCCTTCACGACCTCCATGGTCTTGTCACCCTGCCCCGCCTGCTGCGCCGCGTACTGGTTACACGCGTTGATCGCCACCTGCGTCGGCATCGTGGACACGGGCGCCGTCGCGGCGACCGGTCGCGACGCCGCCGGCGCGGCAGGTCGCGAGGCCGGAGCTGGGGGCGCGACCACCTTCGCGCCGGTATCCGAGCCGCTCCAGTTCGCGACGACGAGACCGGTGATGAGCGCGGTCACCATCACCAGCGCCATCCCGATCGCCGTCATCTTCCACGGGTTCCAGCTGTTGTCCGCCATGTCGCTCCCTCCTTGAGGCTTCGTCCCCGTCCCCTCGCCCTTCGGCCCTGCCCGGAGCACCGCCATGACCGCAGCTCCTTGCAATCCTTCCATCCGCTGCGGGCGTGCACCGCCTGTGCCAGACTCGGGCCAAGCTCGAAAACTTATTCTTATGAAGAGGTTAGGCACGAGGGCCGACCGTCATGTCGGGCCGATCTGTCACGGGGCCGACGAATACGTGATTCTTACGACGGCCGCGGCGGCGGCCAAAGGGCCGACGTCCGTTAAAATCGACACGTGAGCGACCTGGAAGACCTCGTCGGCGGGCGCCTGATGTTCGGCCTGCCGGGCCCCGTGCTCCGGGAGGAAGACATCGCGCTCTTCCGCGACACGCGCGCGGCGGGCCTGATCCTCTACCGGCGAAACTTCGAGAGCCCCGAACAGCTAGCGACGCTGATCACGCGACTGGAGACGTCGCTCGGCCGCCGACTGCTCGTCGCCACGGACCACGAGGGCGGCCGCGTCATCATGCTCGGCCGCGGCGTGACGATCTTTCCGGACAATCTCGCGGTGGGCGCGGCGGGCGAGGAAGCGTTCGCATTCCGCCAGGGCCTCATCGAGGCGCGCGAGCTGCGCCGGCTGGGCGTGGACCTGAACCTGGCACCGGTGCTCGACGTCCTCACCGAGCGCTACAGCCCCAACATCGGCATCCGGTCGTACGGCAAGGACCCGTCGATCGTGGCCCGCTACGGCGCCGCCCGAATCAGGGGGATGGCCCGGGGCGGCCTGTCGGCATGCGCCAAGCACTTCCCCGGCAAGGGTCACTCTCCCCTCGACGCGCACCTGCGCCTGCCGCGGATCGAGTCGACCTGGGACGAGATGCACGCGCTCCATCTCGTGCCGTTCCTCGAGGCCATCGCCGCCGGCATCGAGTGCGTGATGACGTCCCATCCCGTGTATCCGAACCTCGATCCCTCGGGGGTGCCGGCCACCTTCTCACACCTGATCGTCGAGGAGTACCTGCGCGGCCAGGTGGGCTTCCGGGGCGTCATCGTCTCGGACGATCTCGAGATGGGCGCGATCGCGGAGACATGCCCCATCGGCGAGGCGACCGTGCGGGCCGCGGCGGCGGGTCATGACCTGCTCCTCGTCTGTCATACCGCGGATGCCCAGCGCGCGGCGGCGCAGGCGCTGGTCCAGGCCTACCGCGCGGGCGCGCGGCCCCGACCCGAGCTGGAGGCCGCCGCCCAGCGTGTGGGGCGCCTCCGCCAGACACGCTCGGCCCGCTTCGAGGGCGGTCCGCCAGCCGCCGAGACCGACGGTACGCCGCTGGCCATGGCCATGGCGACGCGCGCGCTGACCGTCGTCGCCGCGGGCCGACCCGACTTCAAGCAAGCGCTCAACCGGCGCGTCGTGGTCGTCTTCCCTCGCTTTTCGGACTTGGCCCCGCGCATCACCATCGAGCCGGAGCTGACCGACGAGAAGGGCTATGTCGCGCGGGCGTTCGCCGCCGCCGGGGTCAGCCCGGACACCGCGCTGGTGGGCATCGAGCCGTCGCCGGCGGAGATCACCGAGGCGGCCGAGCGAGCCAGCGTCGCCGACGCGACGGTGCTCTTCCTCTTCGACGCCCACCTCTATTCGTCGAACCGCGCCCTGCTCGACGCGATCCAGGCGCGGGCGCGCGCACTCGCCGTCGTTCTGCTACGCGACCCCTACGACGCCGCCCTGCTCGCGCCCGGCGTGCTGGGCATCACCGCCTACGGCTTTCGCAAGTGTCAGCTCGCCGCCGTCATCGCGCGGCTGGGCCACTGATCATCAGGCGCGTCGCTGACGGGGCCTGGCCGTCAGGCCCGCAATGAGGGCCGCGAACTCGACCGGCTCGACCGGCTTGGCCACGTGCATCTGGAATCCTGCGGAGAGCGCTCGCGCACGATCTTCACTGCGTGCGTAGGCGGTCAGCGCCACGGTCGGGATCTGTCCGTCGCTCTCCCGCTCCAGCGTTCTGACCTTGCCAAGATCCGGCCCTGGAGGTCGGCGACGAACACGGGGTCCGCAGCATTGGCGATGATGATGGTGGCGTCAAGTCGTCGGCCCCGCACTGCCGCAGCACGATCCATGGCCAAGTTCCCCAACTCCCGCCGCGCCGTCGCCCCCGGGGCACCGATCGTGCTTTCCCTGTCTCCGCCGGGTCGGGCGGTGGCCTCCCGAGGGGTGATTGTGACGGGCGCGACGGAACTGATCGCGTGAGATCTTTCCATGACCGTGGCCCCGGGTCCTTCGAGCTCGGCTTTTGGCCGCGCCGTCGCCGGTCCCCCCCGGCCCTCCCCAGCCTGACACCGATGCTGAGCCCAAGCCCTTCCACGACGAGCCGGAAAAAGTCCGCCCCCGGGCGACGGCCAGCTCGCTTGGCGCCTGCCCGTGCCGGGCGATCACCCGGCGACGCCAGGTCCCGCTCCCGGCGGACGGCGTCGTACTGGCGGCGCTTTTCGGGATCGGAGAGAACAGCGTAGGCCTCCTGGATCTCCAGGAAACGAGCCGGCGAATGGCGCCCGGCGACGTCGGGATGGTGCTTCAGCGCGAGTCGCCGGTAGGCCCGCTTGATGGCTGCTTGGTCGGCGTGCCGGCCCAGACCCAAAATCTTATAGTAATCGCGAACGGAAGCCATTGGCCCGGTTGAACTCCTCTGTTTCATTCCACTCTACGCGAGGAGTATCACGCAACCTTTGGCCTGTCCGAACTCAGCCCTTCCTTTGTCGGCGTTCATCACCGTCCCTCCCAACCGGCCTACCCGCGGGGGCCGTCCCCGCCCCCGCGCTTTGACGCGCGGCAATTCCCAGACCGGCACGATGTGATCCCCGGGGCCTTCTGCCCGCCTCGGCCCCTTAACGCTTCTCGGAGAGCTCCGAGAGGGCCAGCGCCACCAATATCGTCCCCGCGGTGCCCAGGATCACCAGCCACGACCACGCGAAGACGAGCACCGTCGTCTCCGACAGGACCAGCAGCACCAGGTTCACCAGGGCCATCAGGACCATGGCCGCCACGTTGGCCCAGTCGTTCACCCGGCGGTGCCAGAGGAGCCCCAGCAGGAACACGCCCAGCAGCGAGCCGAAGGTGACGCCCGCGATCTTGAAGGCGAGCCAGAGGATCTGGTCGAACCGCGAGAATGCGTGAGCGAGCACGCCGAGGACCAGGCCGAATCCGACCACGCTGATCCGGGAGGCGAGGAGGTAGTGGCCCTCGCCCCGCCCGCGGACCAGGAGGGGCCGGTAGATGTCGGTGACGAACGAGGCGGCCAGCGAGCCCAGCGGCGAGTCGATCGAGGCCAACACGATGGCGCTCAGCATGAGCCCGCGGAGCACCGCCGGCATCGCCTGCTGGACGAAGTGGGGGAGGATCTCATCGGGTCGCGAGACGGCGAGCGCCGGGTGCTGGGCGTAGAAGGTGTAGAGCGCCGCGCCCAGGCCCAGGTAAATGATCAGCGTCACCAGCGTCCCCAGCGGCGTCAGCGACAGGGTCGTCTGGCTCTCACGCCGCGTCTCGACCGTGAGCAGGCGCTGCATCAGATCGTGGTCGGTGCCGAACGCCGCCATCGAGCCGACGAAGCCGTTGAGAACGGCCACCCAGACGATGTTGGGCTCGGTGAGGACGCGGGGCCAGAAGTCCGGCGCGCCGGGGGCCGGGCCCCAATTGACGACGTTCAGGCGGCCGGCGCCGCCGGCCACGGCGACAACGCCGGCCAGGCCGCCGTCGATGCGCGAGATCAGGTAGAGGAGCGTCGCGGCGCCCGCCGTGAGGAACATGGCCGCCTGGAAGACGTTGGTCCAGACGACCGCTTTGACGCCCCCGGTGCCGATGTAGAGGATGCACACCACGATGAACACGGCAATGGTCGGCCCCAGCGGCCAGCCCATGAGAATGGACACCGCCAGGGCGGCCGCCATCAGGCGTACGCCCGAGCCCAGCAGGCGCGTGACGAAGAAGAAGATGGAGGCGGTCACCTGGCTGGCGCGCCCGAAGCGGTGATGCAGGAACTCGTAGATGGTGGTCACGTCGTGCCGGTAGAAGGCGGGGATGAACAGGTAGGCGACGGCGAACTTGGCCAGGGTGGCGCCGACGAAGAACTGCACGTACTCCCAATTTTCGCTGTAGGCGGTGGCCGGCACGGAGATGATGGTGACCGCGCTGATCTCGGTGGCCAGGAACGACAGACAGGCCGCCCACCAGGGGACGCGGCGGCGGGCCAGGAAGAAGTCGACCGTGTCGCGCTGCTGCCGGCTGAGGCCGAATCCGATGGCGAGGAGGAGGGCGAGGGAGACGGCCAGGACCGCGTAATCGGGCCAGGTGAGGCCGGAGGGCGTGCCGGGCACGCCCCATCATACTCTGCGGGTCAGCTCGCTCGACGGTCGACGACGGTCCGGATTTCGATCCGCTTCTTGCGCAGCCGGTTCATCAGATCGTCCCACGACGACGACTGGATGATCCGGTTGAACTCGCTGCGGTAGGTCGAGACGAAGCTCACGCCGTCGATCATGACGTCGTAGACCTTCCACCGGCCGCCCGCGCGGTGCAGGCGATAGTCGAGGGCGGTCTCGGTGCGCCGCTTGCTGACGATGCGGGAGCGGACGGTGGCGTAGTCGCCGTCCACGAGCTCCCCCGTGTACGCGATCTTCTCGCCCGAGTACGACTCGATCTTGCCCACGTAGGAGCGCTCGAGGAGGTCGGTGAACAGCGAGATGAACTCGGCCTGCTCCTGACTGGTCCGCGCGGCCCAGTGGCGCGACAGCGCGCGCCGGGAGACTTCGTCGAAGTCGAAGAGATCCGTGGCGATGCGCCGGATCTCCAGCCGCACCTTCTCGGGGTTCGGACGCCCGGCCTGCTGCGACGCCTGCGCGTCTTCGATCGTCTGGAGCACGCGCATGACGGCCGACTGCACGACGTCGCGCGGCGTCATGGTCGGCGCTGCCGCGGCGGCTGCCATCAAGAGCCACGCCGCCAGTGTCCTGCCCATCGCCCGCACCCCTTCCCGGCGGAAATGTCAGCATCTACCATGCCATCCAGGACATACCCCTTAACCGCCTGATTTCGGGAGACTCCCCCTCGTGCGACTGACAGACAATACGGGACAGGGAGTCACGCCATGTCCGCGAATCGACACAAAGGACCCGCGCCGCCTGCCCTGGAGGTCGGGGTTGACATCGGGGGTACGTGGCTTCGGATGCTCGCGCTCCGGGGTGGTCGTCGCGTCGCCAGCGTTGCAGTGCCGGCGACCGGCCTGCGCGAAGTGGAGAAATTTTTTCCTACGGTCTGGAAACCCCGCGGCTGGACGCATCGCGACGTCGCCACGCTGGTTGTCGCCTCACACGGCATCTGGACGGCGCGCGAGCGCCGCGCGCTGGCGCACCGCCTCCAGGGCATGGCGCGGCGGGTCGTCGTGCTCTCGGATGCTCAGGCGGCGCTGCTGGGAGCGCTGGGAACGCGCCCGGGCGTGCTGGTCCTGTCGGGCACGGGCTCGATCGTGGTCGGACGGGACGCGAGGGGACGTTGGGAGCGGGCGGGCGGGCTCGGCCCGTTGCTCGGTGACGAGGGCTCGGCCTTCTGGCTCGGGCGGGAGTGGCTACGGGCGACGACCCGGGGCGAGGACTTCCCGCCGTTGCGCCGGCTCGTGCATGCTCAAAATCCGGTGGCGCGAATCGCCGCGCTCGCCCCGGCGGTGGTCCGGCGGGCCCGGCGCGGCCACCGCAGGGCGCGGGCCATTGTCACGACGGGCCAGGCCCACCTTGCCGCGCTTGTGGCGGACGTCGCGCGGCGCCTGCGGCTTCCGCCGCCCATCGCGATCAGCTGGGCCGGGAGCGTGCTGAGGGACGAGTGGTTCCGGGCGGGCCTCCGACGGGCGGTCGCGCAGGCCGGCTTGCGCGCGCGCTGGGTCGCGCCCGCTGAGGAGCCGGTCGTCGCCGCGGCGCGACTGGCTGGACGATTGGCGCTTCCCCCCGTGACACCGACTAGAATGAAGCGGCGATGACGCCCGACACCCGAATGAGCGGCGCGCGACAGGCGCTCGCCGGGCCGGCCCTCGTCTCGCTTCTCTTTGGCGCGCTGACCCACCTGCTGTGGACGAGCGACGCGCGGCGCGCCTGGCGCTGCGTCGGCACCGGCCTGTGCCTGGCGGCGGTGGCCGGGGTCGCGGTAAGTCGCGTCGTTCTGAATGCTCACTGGGTGACCGACATCGCCGGCGGGCTCACCGGCGGAGCCGCCTTCCTGCTCCTGGGTCTGACCAGGGCCGGGAGCTGCCCGTGAGGCCCCGGAGGCAAGCGGTTTCGAAGCGACGACTGGTCGTCACCGTATGTCCGATGGAGCCGGGGGCCGTGACGCTGCCCCTCCGGCGGGGCGGCCGGCCTGTGCCGATGGACGCCCGGGCGATCGCGCGCCATCTCCAGGCGCTCGTCGCCGACCGCAACCTCGCGGACGTCGTGCGCGTGCGCGAGGGCTGCGCCGGTGGCTGCACGGGGAGGGGACCGAACGTCGGCGTGACGATTTACCGCGCCCCGCGGCCGGGCGAGCGCGGGGATCACGTGGCGATCGGCTGGAAGACATACGTCTACTCGATCGGCGCCCTGAACTGTCTGGCGGCGGTCATCGACGACAACCTGGCCTCGCGCTAGCCAGTCGGAGGGGGCCTCGACGGCCCCCTCCGAGGCCCTGGGCGGCGGCGATCTACGCCGCCGCACGCCGGCGGGGCTGCCATCATCCCCACGCGATCCGCGTCCTGGCCCGCGCGTGAGTTCGCGTCCTGTGGCGCTGCTGGCAAGACCGCCGTCCCTACGACGTCATGCTTCACTGTGCCGCCCAGCGCGTGGCCGCTGCATGCAATTCGAAGGTTGACACAGGATGTCTCATGGCCGGCCCTCCTGGCTCAGAGAGTATCGCCGCCGCTGCAAGAGCACGTACATGATCGGCCCGGTCAGCGCCGCCATGACGCCAGCCGCCGTGTTGAGCCACCCCGCCGTGGCCATGGCCCCCAGGGCGAACAGCGCGGGGACGATCGCCACGACGAGCGCCCCGGCCCGACCGCCCGGCACCCGCCACGGGCGCACCATCGTGGGTTCGGTCGCCCGCAGCCGGACGAACGCCGCCAGCTCCACGAGCAGGCTCAGCGAGTAGAGCCAGACGTTGAGGACGATCAGTTCCTTGAAGGAAAAGGCGGCGAACGCGGCGTAGAGCGCGGCCGAGAGCACCACCGCCACCCACGGCGTGCCGAACCGCGGGTGGACGGCCGCCAGGGAGGCGGGCATCAGCCCCTCCCGCGACAGCACGTAGGGCAGGCGCGAGTTGGTCAGGAGCAGCGACATGAACAGCCCCGCCGTGCTGACGACCGCGCCGGCGCCTACCGCGTGTCCCAGCCACGCGCCGCCCACCGCGCGGGCGATCTTGGGCAGCTCGCCGGTCGTCCACGTCGTCCAGTCGGCTCCGCTGGCGAACGCCGCGGTCATCGGCAGGAGATAGCCGGCGGCGATCACGGGCAGGGCCATGAACAGCGCGGCCCGGAACGCGCGCTCCGGCGCCCGCGTTTCGCCGAGGCAGGTCGAGGGCGTGTCCCACCCCGAGTAGTTCCACATGACCACGGCCAGTCCCAGACCCAGGCTCGTCCCCAGCGTGCCGCTCTCGGTCAGGAATGGTGTCCACGGCCACTGGCGCGGGGAGGCGAGCCCGGCCACGACGAGCGCGATGATCGGCAGGAGCGCGGCGGCCGCCATGGCGACGGCGGCCCGGCCGACCGGGCGCACGCCGAGCACGTTGAGCGCGGTCAGGGCGACGATGAAGGCGAGGGCCAGCAGCCAGCGTTCCAGTGAGGTCATTGCCGGGTACCAGAACTTCGCGTACTCGACGAAGAGCGTGGGGTAGACGGCGACGTCCACGAAGCTGTCCACCCAGGACCACCAGCCGACCTGGAAGCCCCAGAAGGTCCCGAAGGCACGGGTGGTCCACGTGACGTAGCCGCCCTCGTCGGGCATCGCCGAGGCCAGCTCGGACATGGCCAGCGAGACGGGGAGGCTCCACAGCAGCGGCGTGAGGAGCAGCAGGAGGAGCGTGAGGCCGGGGCCGAACGACGGCACCATGTCCTCGACGCCATAGGGGCCGCCGCTGACGTTGAAGAAGACGACGGCGGCGAGGGGGAGCAGCCCGAGGTCGCGCCGGAGCCCGGCCGTCACTTCCCCGGGGCCGCCGCGATCAGGGCGGGCAGCTCCTTCACCCACTCCTCGATCGGGCGCGCGGCATCGACGGTGATCTCGAGCTTGCCGTTCGGCAACCGCCTCACGCGTCCCGGCGAGGCCGGGCCGAGCGGGATGACCAGCATCTCCCGGTGGATGCCGAGCGCGTCGGTGACCGCGAAGATGGCGTCGATCTCCTTCATCGTGACCACCTGGAGCATTCGCGATCCCGCCTCCGCGCCCCTCAGGCGCTCACATCGACTTCGGCCGCACACTTCGCGATCTGTCGCCAGGTCTCGTCGTCCACGGGAATGCCGTGCGCGCGGCGCTCGCGCTCGGTGCGGGCCTCCGGCTCGCCGGGGATCAGGATCTCCTTGGCGCCGGCGGCGAGCGGCGCCGAGCGCGCGAAGGCGAAGAGCGCCTCCACCTGGGCGTGGAAGTCCGCCGGGGGCAGGAAGCGGCCGGGATCGAGGCAGACCATCAGGGTGCCGTTCTGGACGGGACCCGGCGTGGCCCGGGCGACGCCGGTACCCGAGAGGATCCCGCCCAGAATCTCGACCGCCAGCGAGAGCCCGTAGCCCTTGTGCCCGCCCACCGTCAGCAGCGAGCCCGGCGGGTCGGCGTAGAACTCGCGGGGATCGGTCGAGGGCTGCCCGGCGCCGTTCAGCATGATCCCGGGCGCGACCGGCTCGCCCCGGTTGAACTTCACCTTCAGCTTGCCCTCGGCGATGACGCTCGTCGCGAAGTCGAGGGACATGGCGACGCTGCCGTTCGGTCCGGGGACGGCGATCGCGTGCGGGTTGGTCCCGAGCCGCCGCCCGGCGCCGCCCCAGGGCGCCACGTTGAGCGCCATGGGCGCGTTCACCCAGAGCATCCCGATCAGCCCCTGGCTGGCCGCCATCTCCGCGTAGTCGGCCAGGCGCCCGATGTGATTCGTGCGCTTCAGCGTCACCGCCGACATCCCCTGGGCCGTGGCTTTCTCGACCGCCAGCGTGATCCCCCGCCGGGCGACGACCTGCCCGAAGCCTTGATCGCCGTCGATCAGGGCGATCGTCGGCGTCTCCGATTCCACGGTGATGTGCGGCGCGGGGTTGACCTCGCCCGCCTTCATCGCGCGTACGTAATGGGGGATGCGGATCACCCCGTGTGAATCGTGGCCTCGGAGGTTCGCACGGACGAGCAGCGTGGCGATCCACCCGGCATCGCCGGCGGGCACCCCACGGGCCACGAAGACGTCACGCGTTACCTGCTCGAGTTTGGCAGGGTCGATCGTCGGCATCCGGGGGCTCCGGCTAGGTGACCTTGACCACGCGGCCCCCCGTCATCTTGACCAGGTCGGCGGGGATCAGCCGGAAGAGCGCGTTCGGCGTGCCGGCCGCGGCCCAGATCTCGGCGTGCCTCATGAGGTCCTGATCGATGAAGGTCGGGAGCGGCTTGGCGTGACCGAGAGGGGGCACCCCGCCGATGGCGAAGCCAGTGTGCTCGCGCACGAAGGCGGCGTTGGCCTTCTCGAGCGTTTCCTTGAGCAGCGCGCCGATCCGCCACTCGTTCACCTGATTCGCGCCGCTGGCGATCACCAGAATCGGCCGACCGCTCGGCGCCGCCCGGAAGACGAGCGACTTCGCGATCTGACCGACCTGGCCGCCGACGAGCGTGGCGGCTTCGGCGGCCGTGCGCGTCGGTCGCGGCGACTCGACGACCTGGTACGTGAAGCCCAACGCGGTCAGCGCCTCCTGCACCTTCTGGGCGCTCGGGCTCAGCGGCTCCGACACGACTGCTACACTATGCGAGCCGATGCCGAAAATCGAGTCCGAAAAGCCCCGCCTCGGAATCTCGGCGTGCCTGCTGGGCGAGCGTGTCCGCTACGACGGCGGCGACAAACGCGATCCGTTCCTCACCGCGACGCTCGGCCCCTTCGTCGAGTGGGTGCCCGTCTGCCCGGAGTCGAGGTCGGCCTCGGCGTGCCCCGCCCGACGACTCGGCCTCGACGGCTACGTCCTCAAGCGCGCGTCGCCCTCCTGCGGGGCCTTCCGTGTTCTCGTGTACCACGCGGACGGCCGCCCCCGGGGGCGGGCCGCGGGCTCTACGCCGCCGTGCTCGTCGGTCGCCTGCCGCGTCTGCCCGTGGAAGAAGAAGGCCGGCTGGGCGACCCCGCCCCGCACCCGCGACCTCGCGGCCTACCACGCGGCGCACGAGGACGCCGTGCTGGTCCACAGCCCCCCGCACTATCCGCGGCTCGGCCGGCTCGTCGCCGCCGCCGGCCCCAGGCTCACGGGCGAGGCGCTCGACGCCTACGGCGCGCTTCTGATGGAGGCCCTGGCGGTGCGCGCCACCCGAGCCCGGGACGCCACCGTCCTCCGGCACGCGGCGAGCGTTCTCGAGCGGGCGCTGGGGCCCGACGAGCGGGCCGAGCTGGGCGAGGTCGTCGACGCCTACGGCGCGGGCTCCGGCACCGCGCGTAACGCGGTCCACCGTCCTCGCCGTCGCCGTCAGCCCTCGTGGGCTCGGCCGAGGAGGACACGCTCGGCGGCGCTCTCGCCCGACCTCACGCAGTCGGCGATGCCCACGCCCCCGTAGGCGGCCCCGGCGAGCGCGAGGCCGGGCGCCGTCTCGAGCCGGCGCTCGATCGCCTCGACGCTCTTGCGGTGGCCCACACCGTACTGCGGCATCGCGAAGGGATGGCGCGCCACCCGGGCGAGCACCGGCTCGGCGGTGACGCCGAGCGCCGCGCTCAGCTCCTCTCTGGCCCGCTGGATGAGCTCGCCGTCGTCCCGCTCCAGCACCGCGGCGTTCAGGGCGCCGCCGAGGAAACAGCGCAGGAGCGCTCCGCCCTCTGGGGCCCGCCCCGGGTACTTGACGCTCGCGAAGGTGCACGCCAGCAGCTGGCGGCCCTCCACGCGCGGCACCACGAAGCCGAAGCCATCGAGCGGATGGGGGATGTCGGCGCGCCGATAGCCGAGCGACACGGTGGCCGACGAGGCGTACGGAATCATCTGGAGCATCGTCGCCAGCGGCGGATCGACGTACCGGAGCAGGCGAGCGGCCCCGTGGGCCTCGGTGGCGACGACCACGCGGTCGGCTTCGAGCGCGCCGCCGGCACCGAGATCGATCCGCCAGCGACCGCCGCGCTCGATCCCGTCCACGCGGTGCTTGAGGTGCACGGCTCCCGGCGGCAAGCGTCCGGCCAGCGCCTCCGCCAGTTCCCCCATCCCGTCGGCGAAGGTGACGAAGAGGCTCCAGCGCGCTCCGCTCGTCCCTTCGGCCGTCGCCGGCGCGCGGCGGCGCGCGCGCCAGAGGGCGAGGATCAGGCTCCGCTCCCGACGCTCGAGCTCGAGGAAGCGCGGCATGGTGGCGGCGAGGCTCAGCTCGTCCGGATCGGCCGTGTAAATGCCCGCCACCAGCGGCTGGGCGACGCGCTCGAGCGCTTCCCGTCCGAGCCGCCGCCGCACGAACGAGCCCAGGCTCTCGTCCTCGCCGGGGATCCCGCGCGGCAGCAGCAGATCGAGCGCCATGCGCAGCTTGCCTGGCCACGAGAAGAGGCCGGAGGTGATGAAGGGGCCGAAGCGGGCCGGCGCCAGGAGCTGAAAGCCCTCGGGCAAGGGGTGCAGACGTCCCCGGAACCACACGAACGTCTTCCTGAAGCGATCGTCGGTCGGTACGAGCCGATCCACCACCCCCAGGCGCCGGCAGAGTGCGAGCGCCCACGGCTTCTCGGACAGGAAGGAATCGGGGCCGGCCTCGATCAGGAAGCCGCCGGTTCGTTCGGTCTCGATCGTCCCCCCGAGTCGCTCGCGCGCCTCCAGCAGCGTGAGCTCGAGCTCGATGCCGCGTTCCCGCGCGATCTCCACCGCACGGTGGGCGCAGGCCAGTCCGGTGATGCCGCCCCCGACGACCACCACCTTCACCGCCGCCCTCGCCGACGCGTGGGCGCCGTCTCGCCGGGGGACGGGGGGCGCGGGCCAGGCGGGCCGGATGCGCCCTCCGAGACCCGTGTCTCAGGGGGTTGAGGGAAGCGAGCGCTGGAAGAGGGCGAAGGCCGCGGCGTGGATTGCGTGGTCGAGGAGGGCGCTCGGGCCTGCCCGGCCCGCGCAGCGTCGCCCTCGGCGACGTGACGGCGCACGAGATCGGCCAGCGCGGCGATGAAGTCGGGATGATCGTTGACAGCGGCCGCGCGGTGGAGGATGAGGCCCACCGTGGCGGCGGTCGCGCGCGCTTCGACGTCGAGATCGTAAAGCACCTCGACGTGGTCGCACACGAAGCCGAGGGGGACGACGACGACGTGCGGCGCACCCTGCCGCGCCAGCTCCTTCAGGACATCGTTGACGTCGGGCTCCAGCCACCGGTCGCGCGGGCTCCCGCTCCGGCTCTGGTAGGCGAGGGACCAGCGCGCGCGCCCGAGCGCCGCCGCGACTGCGCCCGCGGCCGCCGCGAAATCGGCGACGTACGGCGACGCCTCGGCCATCGGGACCGGAACGCTGTGGGCGGTGAAGACGAGCGGCGTCGCCGCGCGCTCGCCGGGGGGCACTTCGTCCAGCGCGCGCCGGCAGCGATCGGCGGCGGCGGCGACGAACTGCGGGTGCTCGAACCAGGCCGGCGCGAAGACCACCTCCGGCGCGGTGGGCGTCTGGGCGCGGGCCTCGGCGACGTCCCGCAGGTAGCGCTCCCACGACGCCTCCGTGCGGAGCGGTGACAGGATGATGCCCAGCGCTCGCCGGATCCCCTGGCCGGCCATCTCGGCCAGCGTCTCGTGCAGGTACGGGTGCCAGTTGCGCATGCCGACGAAGACCGGAAGCGCGGGGCCGTCAGCGGCGAGTGTCTCGGCGAGAGCGCGGGCCTGGCGGACCGTCAGCTCGTTGAGCGGCGAGCGGCCACCGGGCATCCGCTCGTAGTGATGCGCCACCTCCTCCAGTCGCGCCGCCGGGACGGCGCGGCCGCGCGCCACGTTGCGGAGGAACGGCCGAATCTCGTCGGGCGCCGTGGGCCCACCGAAGGCGATCAGCAGTACCGCCTCGATCATCGACGGTCGGAGAGCTCGTGGACGATGTCGACGAGCGCCTTCACGTGCTCGACGGGCGTGTCAGGGAGCACGCCGTGGCCGAGGTTGAAGATATGACCCGGCCGACCCCCGGCCCGCGCCAGGACCTCTTTGGCCCGTTCCCTTATATAGGACGGCTTGGCCAGCAGCACGGCGGGATCGAGATTGCCCTGGACCGCGATGTCGTGCCCGACCGTGGCCCAGGCGGCGTCGAGGTCCACGCGCCAGTCGAGGCCGATGACGTTGCCGCCCGCCTCGCGCATGAGCGGGAGCAATGCGGCCGTGCCGGTGCCGAAGTGAATGACGGGGGCGCCCGGCGTCAGCGCCTTGAGCAGCGCTCGCACGTGCGGCAGCACGAACGCGCGGTAGTCGGCGGGGCTCAGCACGCCCACCCAGGAGTCGAAGAGCTGGACGGCCTGGGCGCCCGCCGCGATCTGCCCGTTCAGATAGCGCGCGGTGGCGTCGGCCAGCAGCTCCATCAGGCGATGCCAGGCCTCCGGCGCCTCGTACATGAGACGCTTCGTGTGCAGGTAGTGGCGCGACGGCCCTCCCTCGACCAGGTACGAGGCGACGGTGAACGGCGCGCCCGCGAAGCCGATGAGGGGCACGCGGCCGCCCAGCGCGCGAACAACCTTCCGCACCGTCTCGAAGACGAATGGTACCCCGCTGGCCACGTCGATGGGCTTGAGGCGGCCGACATCCACCTCCTGCCGGATGGGGCGCGCGATGACCGGCCCCTCGCCTCTCGAGAACTCCAGGCCGACGCCGAGCGGCTCCACGATCAGCAAGATGTCGGCGAAGAGGATCGCCGCGTCGACCCCGAGGCGCCCGACGGGCTGCAGCGTCACCTCCGCGGCCGCCTCCGGGTTGCGGCACAGCTCGAGGAAGCCGTACCGCGCCCGCATCGCTCGGTATTCTGGCAGATAGCGCCCGGCCTGGCGCATGAGCCACACCGGCGTGTAGGGAGTCGGTTCGCGGCGCGCCGCGCGGAGGAGAGCACCATCCGTGGCCGGCACGCCTGAGAGCGTACCGGGCACCCCCCTTGGAATCAAGCGAGCTGCGGGTTTATGATCGGGCCCCCATGCCACTGACCTCCGGCAAGCAGGCGTTCCTCGAGATCCTCGCCCAAGAAGGCGTCTCCGTCATGTTCGGCAACCCGGGGACGACCGAGCTGCCGCTGATGGACGGGCTGGCGCGCGAGCCGCGGATCCGCTACGTGCTGGCGCTCCAGGAGGCCGTGGCCATCGCGATGGCCGATGGCTACGCCCTGGCCAGCGGCGGGCTGGCCGCGGTGAACGTGCACATCGCGCCGGGTCTCGGCAACGCGATGGGCATGCTCTACAACGCGCGCAAGTCGGGCGCGCCCATGCTCCTGACCGCCGGGCAGCACGACCAGTCCTTCACGGCCACGGAGCCGATCCTCTGGGCCGAGCTGCCGCCGGTCGCCGAGCCCTTCGTCAAATGGTCCACCGAGGTGCGCCGCCTGGAGGACCTGCCCCGGATCGTCCGGCGTGCCACGAAAACCGCGCTGGCCCACCCGACGGGCCCGGTGTTCCTCTCGCTGCCGGTCGACGTCCTCAACGCCGAGCGCGACGTCGATCTCCTGGCCTCCACCCGGGTGGCGCCGCGCATCGTCGGCGATCACCAGGCGATCGATCGGGCCGCCGCGCTGCTGGCGAAGGCCGAGCAGCCCCTGCTCGTCGCCGGCGACGCCGTGGCCCACGGCGACGCGCTCGGCGAGATCGTGGAGCTGGCCGAGCTGGTGGGCTGTCCGGTCGTCACCGAGTGCGTGTCTTCCACCTGCAGCTTCCCGTTCACGCATCCTCAGTACGCTGGCCCGATGCCGCGCCTGGGCCCTCAGATCAGGGCGCTGCTGATGAGCCACGATCTTCTCTTCTCGGTGGGCGGCGACCTCTTCACGCTCTCGCTGCCCGACGACGTCGATCCGATGCCCCCCGGCCTCCGCATCGTGCACCTGGACGTGAACCCCTGGGAGCTGGGCAAGAACTATCCCGCCGCCGTCGCCATCCACGGCGAGCCCAAAGCGACGCTGCCCGAGCTCTCCGAGGCGCTGCGCCGCCACACGACGACGCACGGCCATGCCGAGGCGCCGAAGCGGCGGGAGGCGGCGCGGGCGGCCCACGAACGGATGCGCGCGGAGCTGACCGAGCGCGCGCAGCGGGAGGCCCGGCAGATCCCGATGTCGTCGCTGAGCCTGGTCCAGGCGATCGCCGCCAGCGTCCCCGACGACGTCACCATCATCGACGAGTCGATCTCGTCCGGCCACGGCCTGCGCCAGCTCCTCCGCTGCGCCGATCCCAAGAGCTTCTTCGGCCTCCGGGGCGGCGGGATCGGCTGGGGGCTCCCGGCGGCGCTGGGCGTCAAGCTGGCGCTGCCCCGGCGCCCGGTGATCGCGCTGGTCGGCGACGGTAGCGCGATGTACACGAGCCAGGGGCTGTGGACGGCCGCCCGGGAAGGGCTCGGCGTCGTCTACGTCATCTTCAACAACGCGTCGTACCGGATCCTCAAGCAGCGCACGCTCGCCCTCAAGGGCTTCTCGGCCGAGGACGACCGCTATGTGGGCATGGACCTCGACCGGCCGCCCATCGACTGGGTCGGCCTGGCGCGCTCGCTGGGGGTGCCCGGCGAGCACGTCGAGAAGGCCGGCGAGGTGCCGGCGGCGCTGACGCGGGGCCTGCGCAGCGGGGGCCCGTACCTGATCGACGTCCGCATCGATCCCTCGTTCACATAACAACCAGGAGGGGCGTATGAAGCCATTCCAGCTTCCCCGATGGCGATTCACCAACTGCTGCGGCCCCAGCTGGGGCCATCCTCCGGTTTCGAACGGGACGACAACCGCGACGCAGAGCGGGGGCCGGCGCGACTTCATCAAGACGGCGACCGCCGGCGTCGCCGGCCTGGCCGCCCTGGCCACCTGGCCGAAGGCGGCTGGCGCCCAGGTGCGCGTTTTCCCGCCGCCTCCCCCCGTCGTCAGCCCGATCGAAGGCTTGATCGACTTCCACGTGCACACGGCGCCCGACGTCTTCGGTCGCGCCGTGGACGACGAGGAATCGGCCCAGCTCTACGCGGCCCGCAAGCTGGAGGCGGTCGTCCTCAAGAGCCACACGGCCCTCACCGCCGACCGGGCCTGGCTCCTCCGCAAGCACGTGCCGGGCATGAAGGCCTTCGGCGGCATCGCGCTCAACGGCGCCGCCGGCGGCATCAACCCCGAGGCGGTGCAGTGGATGTGGCGCATGCAGGGCGGCTACGGCCGCATCGTCTGGTTCCCGACCTTCGACGCCGACAATCACGTCAAGCACTTCAAGGACGCGCCCGAGGGCATCAAGGTCGTCGGCGCCGACGGCAAGGTGCTGCCGGCGGTCCGCGAGGTGCTGAAGGTCTGCGCCCAGCAGAAGCTCGTGGTCTGCACCGGCCACGCCTCGCCCGCCGAGGCGCTGGCCATCGTCGAGGCCGCGCGCGATGCCGGCTGCGATCGCCTCGTGGTGACGCACGCCGAGTTCGACGTGGTCAACATGACCGTCGAGCAGATGAAGAAGGCGGCGTCGATGGGCGCCAAGCTCGAGATCTGCGCGATGGGGCCGCTGATGGGGCCCCAGGCGCACCTGGCCTGGATGCGCCACTGGCGTCAGGTCACCTACAAGGAGTCCGCGGGCCACATCAAGGCCATCGGCGCCGAGAATTTCCTGCTCTCGACGGACCTCGGCCAGACCGGCAACCCTTCGCAGCCCGACGGCTACGCGATGCTGGTGACCGGGTTGATTGGCGAAGGAGTCAGCCGCGAGCAGATCCGGGCCATGGGGCGCGAGGTGGCCGGCAAGCTCCTGATGGGCTGATGCCCGGCCGACTGGCGGGCAAGGTTGCGATCGTGACCGGGGCCGGCTCCCGCGGCCCCGGTCTCGGCAACGGCAAGGCGACGGCCATCCTCTTCGCGCGCGAAGGCGCGCGGGTGCTCTGCGTGGACCAGGCCAAGGAGCGCGCCGCGGACACCGTGGAGCTGATCCGCGCCGAGTCCGGCGAGGCCGAGGTGTTCGCCGCCAACGTGACCCGCGCGGCCGAGTGCCAGGCGATGGTGCGGGCGGCCGTCGCGCGCTGGGGCGGCCTCGACATCCTCCACAACAACGTCGGCGTCGAGTCGCGCAAGGACCTCCTGGAGACGACGGAAGAGGAGTGGGACCGCGTGATGACCGTCGATCTCAAGTCCATGCTGCTGGCCACCCAGGCGGCCGTGCCCCCGATGGTCGCTCAGGGCTCCGGCAGCATCATCTGCGTATCGTCGGTGGCCGCGCTGCGCGGGCACGGGCGCACGGCCTACGCCGCCGCCAAGGCCGGCGTGATCGGCTTCGTGCGAAGCGTCGCCGTGCAACTCGGGCCCCGGGGAATCCGCGTCAACGCCATCGCGCCCGGCCGGGTGTGGACGCCGATGGTGGAGAGCCTGGGCGCCGAGGCGCGGGAACGCCGCCGGCAGTCCTCTCCGCTGGGCATCGAGGGCACCGGGTGGGACGTCGCCTGGGGCGCGGTCTATCTGGCCAGCGACGAGGCCCGCTGGGTCACGGGCCAGACGCTCGTCATCGACGCCGGGCTCACGCTCACCACTGGCTGAGGAGCCGACCAATGGCCATGACCTTCGGCATCCACGTCGGCCACATGGGGGGGCCGCTCGCCGAGATGCGGCGGCTCTGGAAGTTCGCCGACGAAAGCGGCTTCGACTGGTTCTCGGTGTCGGATCACTTCCAGGAGTCCCCGCCCCAGGGCGGCGATCTCGACTGCTTCGAGTCCATCTCGATCATGACGGCGGCCGCGCTGGAGACGAAGCGCGTGCGCATCGGCTCGCTGGTCTACTGCAACCTGTACCGCAACCCGGGGGTGTTGGCCTCCGCGCTGACCTCCATCGACTACCTCTCGAATGGCCGCGTGGAGTGCGGCATCGGCGCCGGCTGGCACGAGCTCGAGGCCCGCGCCTTCGGCATCCCCTTCCCCTCCATCGGCGTGCGCGAGGACATGCTGGAGGAGTTCGCGCAGGCCCTCCGCCAGCTCTTCGATCCCGCGGTCAAGCGCGCGAACTTCACCGGCAAGCACTTCCAGCTCCAGAACGCGCCCAACAACCCCAAGCCGCTCCAGCCGCGCCTGCCGATCTGGATCGGCGGCGGCGGCGAGAAGCGCACGTTGCGCGCCGCCGCCCGCTACGCCGACGGCTGGAACGCGCCCTATCTCGGCCCCGACCAGTGGAAGAAGAAGAGCCAGGTGCTCGACCAGTGGTGCGACAAGGAGGGACGGGACCCGAAGACGATCTTGAAGTCCGCCAACGTCGGCTTCTACATGGGCGCCGACGCCAAGGGCGCGGCCCGGGGCGAGGCGCTCTTCCAGGCGCACTTTGGAAAGGACGCGCAGGGCCGCACCGGCTTCGTGCGCGGCACGCCCAAGCAGGCGATCGAGCTGGCCGCCGCCTACCGCGACGCGGGAGCCGCTCGCCTGAACATCGCCTTCCGCCAGGGGCCGTACGATTGGGAGGCACTGCGGGCCTTCGTGGAAGAGGTGCTGCGCAGGTCAAACGCGTAACCCGAGAATCCACCCCTCGACGGCTCGGACGACCTCGTCGTCCGGCTCCCCGGGTGGCCGCCGCCCCAGCGCGGTCTCCAGCATGCCGCAGAGCCCGACGACGGCGTCGAACCGGTCCTCCCCGTCGGCGCCGGCGCCGAACCCGCTGGCGATCGCCTTTCGCAGCGAGGGTGCGAGGGCCACGCCCGCGGAGCGCGCCCACGCGAAGAGCCGGGCGGCGTTGGCGCGCCGGTCCGCCTGGATGCGCTTGCCCCACTTCCGCTCCCCGCGTCGTCGAAAGACGAGACCGAGCTGCGCGTAGATCTCGGCGGGGTAGCACTCGACGATCACGACGCGTCCAGGGCGCAACAGCTCGCCGAGCCGGCCGGCGAACGGCCAGATCGCCACGTCAACGTCGCCCGACCGCAGCGCGGGCCCCAGGACGTCGCGCCAGCCGCTGATGGCGGCCTTGCCGACCTGCTGGCCGCCGAGCGTCCAGAAGATCGGGGCGGCGGCGCGACGGTACGGTTGCTTGCGATCGCACGCGCGCCAGAGCGCGCTCAGGGTGACGCCCAGTCCCTGGGCCAGGTGGACCCGCCGCCGCGCGCCGGACAGGCCGGGGCGGTCGGGATAGAAGGGCCGCGCCAGCGCGATGTCCTCCGGGCGATCGGCGACGCGATAGAACTCGGGCCAGGCGGCCTCACCGAAGCCGGGCAGAACGTCGAGGAAGCGCGTGATACCGACCCGCTCCGCGTAGGCCGCGGGCAGCCCGATGGGAAAGTCGAAGCCGAGCAGCACGGGCCCGCCGCCCGGGGCCGCCGCGACCAGGTCGCCGAGCAGCGTCGGCGGCGCCCCCACCGGCTCGGGGGCCCGGGCGACGTACCGGCCGGCCTCCAGACACGCGCGGGCCAGCCAGCGCTTGGGCGGGCTCCATCCCCAGTCGGCATGAGCGACGAGTGTCGGCGGCCGCACCGGGCCGAGGATACACGCGGCCGCCCGGTCTTGCGCGGGGCGGACCCCCAGTCTACCGTAGAGCCCTCACGAGGAGCCGGCCATGAGCGAAGGGAGTTCGTTGATCCGCGGGCTCGAGGGAGTCGTCGCCGCCGAGACGCGGCTGTGCGACCTCGACGGCAAGAACGGCCGGCTCGCCTACGGCGGGTACGACATCGAGGATCTCGCGCGCCAGGCGACCTTCGAGGAAGTCGCCTACCTCCTCTGGCACGGCGAGCTGCCGGGCAAGCCGCAGCTCGATCGCTTCGTCAGCGAGCTGATCTCGGCGCGGTCGATCCCCCGCGAGCTGATCGAGGCCTTCCGGCTGATGCCGCGGTCCACCGACCCCATGCGCGCGCTGCAGGCGGCCGTGGCCATCCTGGGCATGCACGATCCCGACACCACCGACAACTCGCACGACGCCAACCGCCGCAAGGCGGCGCGTGTGGCCAGTCAGCTCGCGATTGCGATCTGCGCCCACCATCGCGTCCGCGGCGGTCAGGAACCCGTCACGCCCGCGGCCGATCTCGGGCACGCCGCCAACTTCCTCTACATGCTGACCGGCGTCCGCCCCTCGGCCACGGCGGCCAAGGCCTTCGACGCGAGCCTCACGCTCTACGCCGAGCACGAGATGAACGCGTCCACCTTCACCACGCGCGTCATCACCTCGACGCAGTCGGACATGCACTCGGCGGTGGCCGGCGGCGTGGGCGCTCTCAAGGGCCCTCTGCACGGTGGGGCGGGCGAAGCGGTCATGCACACGCTCCTGGAGATCGGCGAGGTCGCCAGCGTGGAGCGCTTCACCGAAGACGCGCTCCGGACCAAGCGGCGGCTCATGGGCTTCGGCCACCGCGTCTACCGGGCGGGTGACCCGCGCGCGGCCATCCTCAGGGGGATGGCCGAGGAGGCGTGCCGACAGTCGGGGCAGTTCAAGTGGTTTCAAATATCGGTGACGCTCCACGAGCGGATCAGCGCAGCCAAGGGACTGATCCCTAACGTCGATTTCTATTCGGCTCCCCTCTTCTACTCGCTGGGGATCCCCGTCGATCTCTTCACGCCGGTCATCGCGGCCGGCCGCATCGCCGGCTGGACCGCCAACATCATCGAGCAGCACGACGACAATCGTCTGATCCGGCCGCGCGGCGAGTACACCGGGGCGGGCCGGCGCGCCTTCGTGCCGTTGGCACGGCGCTGAGCATGGGCCGGAGCCTCACCCACAAGCTGATCGGGAGCCACCTGGCCGCCGGCAAGCTGGACGTGGGCGAAGAAATCGGCCTGGCCATGGACCAGATCCTCCTGACGGACACCAACGGCACCATGGCGTTCCTCCAGTTCGAGGCGCTGGGCTTCCAGCGGGTGGCCGCCCCCCGGGTCGTCACCTACATCGACCACAACGTCTACCAGTTCGACTCGCGGAACTCCGACGACCACCGCTATCTCGGCACCGCCTCGCGGAAGTACGGCGCCACCTTCTCCAAGCCCGGCAACGGCATCTGCCATCAAGTGCACCTCGAGACCTTCTCGGTGCCGGGGCAGACGCTGCTGGGCAGCGACAGCCACACACCGCTCTGCGGGGCGGTGGGAATGCTCGCCATCGGCGCCGGCAGCCTCGACGTGGCGGTGGCCATGGGCGGCGGCCCCTACTTCTTCACGATGCCGGCCGTCGTCCGCGTCTGGCTGAGCGGCGCCCTGCGTCCATGGGTCACCGCCAAGGACGTGATCCTCGAGCTGCTGCGCCGACTGAGCGTCCACGGCGGGAGCGGCAAGATCTTCGAGTACGCCGGCCCGGGCCTCCAGAGCCTGCTGGTGGCCCAGCGCATGACCATCGCCAACATGGGCGCCGAGCTCTCGCTCACGACGAGCGTCTTTCCCAGCGACGAGGTCACGCGCTCGTACCTGTCGCGGCTCGGCCGCGGCGCCGACTGGCGGCCGGCCGCGCCCGATGACGACGCGTCCTACGACGATCAGCTCGAGCTGGACCTGGGCGCCGTCGGGCCACTGATCGCCCTGCCCGGCTCGCCCGACCGCGTGGTGCCGGTGGAGGAGGTGGCGGGGACGGCGGTCGAGCAGGTGATGGTCGGCTCGTGCACGAACGGCTCGTGGCACGACATGGCATCGGTCACCGCCGTTCTGAGGACCCGCCGCGTGCACCCATCAGTCTCGTTCGTTCTCTTCCCCGGCAGCCATCGAATTTTAGAAACGATGGCCCGCGAGGGCCTGCTCACCGATCTTCTGGAGGCCGGCGTCACCGTCTCCGAGTCGACCTGCGGCGCGTGCCCGGGCCTCGGCCACGTGCCGGCCAGCGGGGCCAAGAGCCTGCGCGCCTTCAACCGCAACTTTCCCGGCCGCAGCGGCGTCAAGGACGATCAGGTCTATCTCTGCTCGTCGGTGGTCGCCGCCGCCTCGGCGCTGACCGGTGTCATCACCGATCCGCGCACGCTCGGGCCCGAGCCGCCGCTGCGCCTGCCGGCGAGCTTCGCCGCGTCGACGGCCGGGCTGGTCGAGGCCGACGGCCAGGGCGAGGTCGCGCGCGGCCCGAACATCAAGCCGGTCCCGCTCGGCGAGCCCGTCGCCCAGACGCTGGAGGCGCCCGTACTGCTGAAGCTCGGCGACAAGGTCTCGACCGACGACATCTCCCCGTCGGGGGCGGGCATCCTGATCTTCCGCTCGAACATCCCGGCCATCGCCGAGTTCTGCTTCAAGTATGTCGACCCGGAGTTCGTGGCCCGCGCCAAGGCCGCCGGGCGGGGCATCATCGTGGCCGGGGAGCTCTACGGCCAGGGCTCCTCCCGCGAGGTGGCCGCCGTCGCGCCCATGTACCTGGGCGTCCGCGCCGTGATTGCCAGGTCATTCGCGCGCATCCACCGCGCCAACCTCATCAACTGGGGCATCGTCCCCCTCACCTGCGACGACCCCGGCGACGGGGACGATATCGAGCGCGACGACCGGCTCCGGCTCGAGGGGCTGCGCGCGGCCCTGGCGGCGGGCGCACGCGTGACCGTCGTCAACGCGCGCACGGGGCGCGGCTTCGCGGCCTCCTGCGTGCTGACGCCGCGCGAGCGCGAGATCCTCCTCGCCGGTGGGCTCCTCGCCCACACCCGCTCCGCTCGGCGATGACCCCATCGGTCGCAGCGCGGGGGACGACGACGCTTCGAGCGCCGGCTCCGCCGGCGCAATCCTCTGGGGTAGCTCGGAGGAGGCCGCGAGGCCCCTTCCGACCAGGGATCTCGGAGGGGGCCTCGACGGCCCCCTCCGACGGAGGAAAGGGGGCGTAACCCCCCTCCGAGGATATGACGCAGCGCCGGGTCCGGGCCGTCTACATGCGTGGCGGGACGAGCCGGTGCCTCGTCTTCCACGAGGAGGACCTGCCGCATCCGGGGCCGGCGCGCGATCGCATCCTCCTCGCCGCGCTGGGCAGCCCCGACCCTTACGGCCGGCAGCTCGACGGTCTCGGCGGCGGCATCTCGTCGCTCTCCAAGGCGTGTATCATCGGCCCGCCCACCCGTTCCGACGCCGATGTGAACTACACGTTCGCCCAGGTCGACGTGAGGAACCCCGTCGTGGACTACGCCGGCAACTGCGGCAACTGCTCGGCCACTGTCGGCCCGTTCGCCATCGACGAGAAGATCGTACCCGCCGGCGCCGACGAGAAGATCGTGCGGATCCACAACACGAACACCAGGAAGATCATCGTGGCCCACGTGCCGGTGAAGGACGGCGAGGCGGCGGTGGAAGGTGACTTCGAGCTGGCCGGCGTGCCCGGCAGCGGCGCCAGGATCGCGCTCGACTTCTTCGACCCCGGCGGCGCGGCCACCGAGCGGCTGCTGCCGACGGGCCGGCCGCGCGACGCGGTCGGCGGCGTGGAGGCCTCGCTGGTGGACGCCACCAACCCCGTGGTCTTCGTCCGGGCCCGGGATCTCGGGCTCACGGGCGCCGAGACGCCGGAGGCGATCGATGCCGATCGCGCGGTCGGGGCCCGCCTCGAGGCGATCCGGGTCGAGGCCGCCGGCCGGATGGGCGTTCCCGGAAGCGCCGCCGTCCCCAAGATCGCGGTTGTCGCTCGGGCCGCGCCCTTCCGGGCGCTCGACGGGACACCCTACGCCTCCGACCAGGTCGACCTGCTGGCGCGCGTCATGTCGATGGGCAACTGTCACCGGGCCTTCGCGCTGACCGCCGCCATGTGTCTGGCGGTGGCCGCCCGCGTCGAGGGCACGGTGGTCCACGAATGCGCGCTCGGCGGCAAGGAGGGTGATCTCAGGCTCGGCCACCCGTCGGGCGTGCTGCCCGTCGCCGCCACGGTGACCATTCGCGACGGCCAACCGTGGGCGGAGTGCGTGACCGTCTACCGAACGGCGCGTCGCCTGATGGAAGGGTTCGTGAGGATTCCGTGAGACGCCTCTATCTCATCGCCGGAGGAGACGAGATCGCGAGGCGGCGCCCCCTGCTGCCCGCCGGCAGCGTGATCGAGGCGTGGGCCGACCTCTATACGCCCGGGCTCGTCTGGGTGAGCGAAGAGTCCAAGGCGCTGCTCGACTCGGTCGGCGAGCCGCTCAGCGCGCGGCTCACGCTGCCCGGCGAAGGCGTCCCCGTCTACTACGGGCCCCAGCTCCGCGACATCGACTCGCTCCCGCCCGAGGACTCGCTGAGGACGCGGGTACTCTCCGCGCACGGTATCGCCGTGGCCTGGATCACCCTGGATCGCTTCGGCCAGCGCACCACCTATCAGCCCCAGACGCCCACCGATCCCGCCTTCCACCTGCGGCGGCGGGGCGGCGGCCCCGGCCACCTGTGGCGGCTCTTCTCGACGAAGCGGGAGGCGATGACCTACATGGCCGAGTCTTACGGCCACGACTCCGAGGCGGTGGAATGGGCGGAGAGCCTGACGGTGGAGGACTTCGACAGCCTGCTCAAGCGCCACGCCGGCAGATGACGACGACCGTCGCCGAGGCTCCGGCCGCATCCGGGAGCGATCGCTTCTACGTGGCCGTCCGGCTGATCGCGCGGTTCTGGCTGTGGTTCTTCTTCAAGCGCGTGGACGCGCGGCACTCCGAGCGGGTGCCGGAGCGGGGGCCGGTCCTGCTCTGCATCAACCACCCCAACAACCTCATCGACTCCCTGCTGGTCGGCGCCGTCCTCACCCGCAAGGCACACTATCTGGCCACCGCCGCGCTCTTCCGCAATCCGCTCTTGGCGTGCTTCCTCGCCGCCTGCGGCGCCATCCCCGTCTACCGGAGACAGGACGACCCGGACAAGATGGCAGTGCGAGCCGCAGGGCGAGCCGCAGCGCGGCCGGGGGCTGGGGCCCCCGCGCGCGAGGCGAGCGAATCAAACTCGCCCCCTGCGCCCGAGGCGAGCCGACGAGCCGACCGCAACGCCGACGTCTTCGCGGCATGTCATCGGGCCTTCGCCGAGGGCCGGCTCATCGCGATCTATCCCGAGGGCACCACCCACGCCGAGGCCCGCGTCCAGCGCATCAGGACCGGCGCCGCCCGCATCGCCCTGGGTTACGAGGTGGACCATCCCGGCGAGCTGCGGCTCATTCCGGTCGGCCTGTCCTTCGAAGCACGCAAGTCGTTCAGGGGGCGGGTGCTCGTCTCCTTCGGCGAGCCGATCCCGATCGCCGCGTACGTCGCGGCCTACCACGCCGACGCCACCAAGGGCGTGGAGGCGCTCACCACGGCGATCCAGTGGGCCATGGAGGCCCAAGTGGTGCACGTGGACCGGATCGAGGCCGCCGAGGTCGTCCGGGCCGTGGAGGAGCTTTATCGGGGCGAGCTGATCCGCGAGCTGAGGGAGGAGCGCGGGCTCGCTGACAGGCAGATCGATCTCTTCCGCCTGTCGCGCACGATCGTGGACGCGGTGCAGTACTTCAAGGCGCGCGAGCCGAAGCGGGTCGAGCGAATCTGGCAGCGGATACAGGGCTACCGTGCCCTCCTCCGCGCCTACCGGGTGAAGGACGAGGCGGTGCAGGCGCGGCTGGGACACTCGCCGATCCGGCGGCGCCTCCGGCGCACCGGGGGCGCCATCGCGGGCTTCCCCGTGTTCGTCTACGGCGCCGCCGTCAACGCGCTGCCCTACTTCGTGCCCCGCTGGCTCGCTCGGGCCACCGCGCGCAAGGAGACCGACTACGCGACGACGCGGCTGCTGGCCAGCATCGTCGCCTTTCCCCTCTTCTGGGGGCTCGAGGTCGGGCTGGTGGCGCGCCTCGCCGGCCGGGGCTGGGCCGCCCTCTTCGCGCTCTCGCTGCCCCTCACCGGCGTGGTGGCCTATCACTACTTCCGCGGGCTCGGCCGGCTCCGGCGCGTGCTGCGCTTCGGCGTGCTGGCGCTCACGCGCGACCAGGCCGCGCGTGAGCTGATCGCCGAGCGCCGCGCCGTCATCGCGGAGCTGGACCGCGCCAAGACCGACTACCTCACGGCCACCCGAGGGTCCTCCTTTTGAGCGTGCATCGACTCGAAGAGATGTCCACGCGGGCGCTGGACGCGCTCGACCGGCAGCGCACCGTCATCATCCTCACCGTCAGCCCGCTGGAGGAGCACGGGCCCCACCTGCCGCTGGGTGTCGATGCGTTCTCGATCCCGTTCTTCCGCACCAACTTCTGGCCCTTCGCCGCCGCTGCGGGCGTCGCGCTGGCCGCGCTCGCCTGGCTCCGGCCGCATCCCCGCGCCTGATGCTCGACCTCGAGACCGGGCGCGGCGTAGCCTGGCTCAGGTTGAACCGTCCCGAGGCGCTGAACGCGCTGAACCGCACGCTCACGGCCGCGCTGGAGGAGGCGCTCGAACGCGTCACCGCGATGGAGGACGTCAACGTCCTCGTCGTTGCCGGGCGGGGCCGCGCCTTCTGCGCAGGCAACGATATCACCGAGATGGCCACGCTCGGCGCCGACGAGGCCGAAGCGCTGGCCCGGCGCCAGGCGGCCCTTATGGAGCGCTTCGCGCGCCTGCCGCAGGTGACGCTGGCGGCGATCGACGGCTATGCCCTGGGGGGCGGGCTGATGCTGGCGGTGGCCCAGGACTTGAGGATCGCGTCCGACCGCGCCCGCTTCGGCCTACCCGAGGTGACGCTCGGCTTCAACCCCGCCTACGGGATCGCCCGGCTACTGGACGTCGCCGGCGGCGCCCACGGCCGCGACCTGCTGCTGACCGGGCGCACCATCCACGCCAGCGAGGCGCTGCGGATGGGACTCGTCAACCGCGTGGTGGCGGCGCCCACACTGGAGGCCACCGCCGAGGCGTGGGCGGCCGACATCGCGCGCGCGCCGCGGGTGGGGCTGGCGGCGACGAAGGCGGTCGTGGCGATGCTACGCGCCGGCGGGCGCGGCCCCGAGGCCGAGGCCTACGGGGCGGCGCTCAGGACGAGTCCGGCCGCCCGGGAGCTGATCCAGGCGTTCGTCAGCCGCAAGCGACGGCGCTAGGTGCCTGCGAAGAATGGCGCCGGCCGACTGCGACCACCGGTGGCCGTTTCGAGCGCCGGCTTCGCCGGTGCAACCCCTTCCTGGGGGAGGCTTCGGAGGGGGCCATCAAGGCCCCCTCCGACTGGGCTAGCCCGCTTCAGGCCGGCACGAGACGGCCGCGGCGCATGTCTCCGTCCGCCTCCCGCACCAGCTCGTCGGCGATGTCCGGCGGAACCTCGCGGAAGGAGACGCCGACGCTGCACTGCACGGTGAGCGATAGCCCCCGGCGGCCCGACAGCTCCGCGAGCTTCTCCGCCACGCGGCGCAGCACCCGATCGACGTCGTCGGCGTGCGTGTCCAGCAGGAGCAGGGCGAACTCGTCGGCGCCGTAGCGGGCGACGAGGTCGGTGGCCCTCGTGGTGCTGGTGAGCGCGTCGGCAACGGTGCGCAGCACCTCGTCGCCGACCGTGTAGCCGAAACGGTCGTTGATCGTCCTCAGACGCAGGACGTCGAAGAGCAACAGCAGCACACCGCTCTTCCGGCGCCGGGCGCCGGCGGCGAGCCGCCGGTACTGGTCGTGAAACGCGCGGCGGCTGGCCAGACCGGTCAGCGTGTCGGGAGCGTAGCGGGCCAGCCGGCGGTCGGCCTCGAGCAGCCGCCCCGCGAGCAGCCGCAGGAGAGCCAGCGCCACTTCAGAGGAGCCCTCGAGCGCCTGGAGGAAGCGCTCGTGACGAAGCGCCAGGCAGCGGGTTCGCTCCATGGCGATGACGGTCGCCGAGCGCGGCCGGCCGGTCAGCGTGCTCAGCTCGCCGAAGATCTCCCCTTCCCCCAGCCCGCCCAGGACCGCTTCGGTCATCGCGTCCGCCATCGCCTCGACCACGCGGACGCGCCCGGAGAGGATGACGAAGACGCGGTCGTCGAACTCGCCCTCGCTGACGATAACGTGGCCGGCCGGATAGGCGTGTTCGGTGGCGCCCTGGATCAGATGTCGGAGCCGCTCACCCCCGAGCGGCTGGAACAGCGGGAACTGGGCGAGGATGCCGGCGAAATCGCGGGGCTCGTCGGCCCGGCGAACCTCGGCGCGGTCGGGGCTGGCTGTCTCCGCGGTGGCCAGCGCCCGCGCCAGCCAGGCCCGCACCCGCGCGTGGAGCATCGGCGGACTGAAGGGCTTGGCCAGGTAATCGCAGAAGGGCGCGCCGGCCTTCTCGGCCGCCCGCGCCGCGCTCGGCTCCTCGGTGAGGAGCAGCATCGGGAAGTTTCGTCGCCCCATGCGCTCGACCAGCGGGCGGAGGAGGGCGGCGCCGTCGCCGTCGGGCAGTCGTGCGTCGACGATCGCCAGGTCGGGGGCGACCTCGGGCCCGCGGGCCAACGCGGCGCGCATGTCCGGCACTGCGACCACCGACAGATCGTCCGCTGCCAGAATCTCCTCGATGGCCGCGATCTCGCTGCCGTTGGAGCTCACCAGGAGGACGCGTCCGCCGGCCACCGGACGGCGGTGGAGCGCCGAGGCCGCCGCGATCGGCTTGGCGGCGCCCCGCCCGTCCACCCGCAGCTCGAGCCCCTCGGCGGCCGCGAAGACCTCCAGGCCTCCGCCGGCGCGGGCGGCGCGGTCACGGGCTCCCGTTTCCATGCGCTCGATCATGGCGTCATCGTGGGTGGGGTCGTGGTGGAAGAGCGCAAGGCGGCGCACGCCGGCGGCCAGGGCGACATCGGTGGCGTACTCGACGGGGCTGTGGCCCCACCCGATCTTGCTCTGGTACTCCTCGTCGCTGTACTGCGCGTCATGGATGACGAGATCGGCGCCGCGCAGGAACGTGATGTGGTTCTGGTCGCCCGGATGGTCGGAGACCCCGCCCGCCGGCTTCCAGAACGGCTCGTGGTCGGTCGTGTAGGCGATGGTGGCGCCGCCCGCCGACATCCGGTAGGCGATGGTGGGCGCGGTGTGGTTGAGATACTGCGTCTCGACCAGCACCTCGCCCAGGCGGAAGAAGCCCTCGTCCAGCTCCGTGAAGTGGATGCGGCTCCGCAGGTCGCGGAGCGTCACCGGGAAGTAGGCGTACTCCATCTGCCCCGCCATCGCCTCCTCCAGGCTGCGCTGGAAGCCGACGGGCGCGTAGATGTTCAGCTCGACGCCCGGCATGAACGCCGGGACGAAGAAGGGAAACCCCTGGATGTGATCCCAGTGGGTGTGCCCGATGAAGAGGTTGAGCCGGAGGGGCTGGGGCTCCGAGCGCGCCAGGTGCAGGCCGAGCGCCCGGGCGCCGGTGCCGCAGTCGAGCACGATCAGGGTGCCGTCGTCGCTGCGCACCTCGACACAGGAGGTGTTACCGCCGTACCGCACCGTGGCCGGGCCGGGAGCGGCGACGGAGCCGCGCGTTCCCCAGAAGCGTACGTGCACGAGCCCTCCATCGATCGGACAGAATCTCTAGCGCCGGCGTCACGAATTCTAGCATGCTGGCCGTGGCCGCTGACGATCAAGCGCGCTAGAATGAGGCGCCCTGCGGGCGGCACGAATGCTTCGGACACCGAGGGAGGCTGGTATGGCCACGACCCGGCGCACCTTTCTGAGACTGCTTGGCGGCGCCTCCGGCGCGCTGGCGGCGCGGCTGGACGTGCCGCCCGCGTTCGCGCAGACGGGTCCTGTCAAGATCGGCGTGCTGGCCGCCAAGGCCGGCGTCACGGCGCCGGTGGGGGAGTCCGGGCTCCGTGGCACGCAGTTCGCCGTGGACCGCATCAACGCGGCCGGCGGCATCCTCGGCCGCCGGATCGAGCTGGTCGTCGAGGAGGAGTCGAACCCCAAGGACACGGTGGAGCGGTTTCGCAAGCTCGGCCTCCAGAGCAGGGTGGACGTCATCACCGGCGTCGTCTCCACGGGGGTGGGTCTCGCCATCGGCCCCGTCGCCGAGGAGCTCAAGACGCTGTGGCTGGCCTGGGATGCCACGACCCAGAAGGGCGTGGAGGAGACCATGCCGAAGCCCCGGTACTCGTTCCGCAGCGTCGATAACGAAGCGGAAGCCGTGATGGCGTCGATCCTGACCGCCAAGCACCTCAAGGGGAAGATCAAGACGGTCGCCGGCATCAACAACGACTATTCGTACGGGCGCGACAACTGGGCGGCGTTCCTGGCCATCATGAAGAAGCTGGAGATGGGCGTCACGCCGGTGGTGGACCTCTGGCCCAAGCTGGGCGAGACCAACTTCACCTCGCACGTGGCCGCGCTGGGGCAGGCCAGGCCCGACCTGATCTTCTGCTCGTTCTGGTCGGCCGACGCCCCGATTTTAATGAAGCAGGCGCACGCGGCCGGGCTGACGGCGACCACCAAGTTTGTCATGACCACGGCCGGCGGCGTTCACGAGTCGCTCAAGAAGGCGTTCACGCCCGAGGGGATGATCCTCGGCTACAACTCCATGTACTTCGAGGCGCCCAACGCGAGCCCGCTCCTCCGCGAATTCGTCCGCTGGCACCAGGAGCGGTTCAAGGAGTGGCCGAACTACGAATCGGACCACGCCTACTTCACGCTGGCGGCCTACCGGGCGGCGGTGGAGAAGGCCGCCAGGGCCGCGGGCGGCAAGTGGCCGTCCACCGACCAGATCATCGAGGCGCTCGAGGGCATCGAGGTCGAGTCGCTGTCGGGCAAGCGCAGCTACCGGGCCGACCACGTCATGGAGTGCAGCTTCTTCCAGGGCCTCAGCACCCACCGGAACAAGCACGACTTCGTCACGATCGACCCCGTCGAGGTGATGTCCACCCGGCAGATCCAGAAGCCCTCCGGCACGGGCCTCTACGAGTGGATCAACAGCTGGAAGGCGTGAGGATTCCGGGCCCCTGATCCAGCAGAGCGTCAACATCGTGCTCGGCGGCGTGTTCCATGCCGCCGTGCTCTTTCTGGCGGCGGCCGGGCTGCAACTCGTCTTCGGCGTCCAGAAGATCCTCAACCTGGCCTGCGGCTCGTTTTACGCGCTGGGCGCCTACTTCGGCGTGTCGCTCGTCACCTGGGCCCTGGGGGCTGGCGCCCCGCCATCCCTCTTCCTGGGCATCCTGATCCTGAGCGGCGTCCTCCTGGCCGCGATCGGCCCTCCGGTCGAGCGGCTGCTCCGGACCATCTACGACCGCGACGAAAGCTTCCAGCTCCTGCTCACCTTCGCCCTCGTGCTCATGTTCGAGGACGTGATCCGGTTCTTCTGGGGCACCGCCCCCCACCAGCTCGGCTCCGTTTATCTGATATACGGCCAGCTCAAGGTCGGCGCCCTCACCATTCCCGTCTACAACCTGGTCGTCATCGCCGCCGGCGCCACCATCGCCGCCGCCGTGGGGTGGCTGCTCACGCGCACGCGCTTCGGTCGCCTCGTTCGCGCCGCCGCCGAGAACCCGCGCATGGCCGAAGCGCTGGGCATCGACCTGCCCCGCCTCTACTCCCGCGTCTTCACGCTGGGCGTCGCGTTGGGCACGGTGGGCGGCGCGCTCGTCATCCCGGCCACGGCGGCGATGAACGAGATGGGCATCGAGTTGATCGTCGAGGCCTTCGCCGTCGTCGTCATCGGCGGGCTCGGCAGCATGCGCGGGGCGTTCGCCGGCGCGCTCATCGTGGGCGTGCTCAAGGCGGTGGCCATCGCGATCTACCCCGAGCTAGAGATGCTGGGCATCTACGTGATCGTCATCGCCGTCCTCGTCCTGCGCCCGGCCGGGCTCTTCGCGAGGGCGGCGGCGTGATCGGCCGCGGCGCGCTCGGGCTGGCCCTGCTGGCGGTGGCGCTGGTGCCCTTCGCCGGCCGGGCCTACTACGCCACCCTGATGCTGCCATTCTTCGGCTACGGCCTGGCGCTGCTGGGCCTCAACTTATTGTTCGGCTACACCGGGCTGCTCTCCTTCGGCCATGCCCTCTTCCTGGCGCTCGGCGCCTACACCGCGGCCTACCTGACCAGCGCCTTCGGCATGGTGCACTTCGAGGCCATCCTGGTATCCGCGGCCGCGGTGGCGGCGGTGGTGGCGGTGCCCACTGGCCTCTTGTGCGTGCGCTACGTCAAGATCTACTTCGGCATGCTGACGCTGGCCTTCGGGATGCTCTTCTACTCGTTCCTCTTCAAGTTCTACGCCCTGACCGGGGGCGACGAGGGCATGCGCGTGCTGCGCCCGAAGCTCCTGGGCCGCGGCTTCGACTTCCTCGACAAGGTCGAGTTTCTCACCGGCCCCTACTACTTCTACGCGCTGGCGCTGCTGGTCCTGGGCACCGTCGTCATGTGGCGCATCGTGCGCTCGCCCTTCGGGCTCTGCCTGCGGGCGATCCGCGAGAACCCCGACAAGGCAGCGGCGGTGGGCGTGAGCGCGCGGTGCTACCGCCTGGCGGCCTTCGTGATCGCCGGCGTGTTCGGCGGCGTCGGCGGAGCGCTGCTGGCCGTGCCCACCGGGCTGGCCGATCCTCTGCTGGCGTACTGGACGCACTCGGGCAACCTGGTCTTCATGCTGTTGCTGGGCGGCTTCGCCAACTTCTTCGGCCCGATCCTGGGTGCCTTCGTCTTCATCTTCCTGCAGGACCAGGTCATGTCCCTGACGCAATACTGGAGATTCATCTTCGGCGCGCTCCTGGCCATCGTGGTCATCTGCTTCCCCCGCGGGCTCATGGGATTGTTTGATTCGGAGGGGGCCTCGGCGGCCCCCTCCGACATCCATCGTCAGCGGGGGCCTCACGGCCCCCTCCGAATCCCTAGTCAGCGGGGGCCTCACGGCCCCCTCCGAACCTCCCCAGTGGATACGCCGGCCAAGCCGGCGCACGAACCGCTCCCGTCACGCGCCCGACCTGCAGGCACTCGCCCACGTCCGCTCATCGAAGCGCGAGACGTGGTGAAGCTCTACGGTGACGTGGTGGCGCTCGACGGCGTGTCGCTGGCGGTCCGGGAGGGCGAGTTCGTCTCGATCATCGGCCCCAACGGGGCCGGGAAGACGACGCTGGTGAACGTGCTGAGCGGGCTGGGAAAGCCGTCGAGCGGCCGCGTGACGTTCAAGGGCGTGGACGTCGCCGGGATCGGGCCCGTGCGCCTGGTCCGGCTCGGCCTGGCCCGCAGCTTTCAGCTCGTCAACATTTTCCCGGGGCTCACGGTCGCCGAGACCCTGGCGGTCACCGTCGTCTCGCGCCTGGGCCGCGGCCGCCGGCTCCTGGCCTCGCTGGCGCGCGACGCGGAGGTCCGGGCGCAGGTCGGCGACGTGGCGGCGCTCTTCGGGTTCGCCGACCGGCTGTCCTGCCTCGCCGGCACGCTCCCTCAGGGGGACAAGAAGCTGCTCGACGTGGCCGGCGCCTTCGCCCTCCACCCCGACGTCATCCTCCTGGACGAGCCCACGTCCGGCGTCAGCACGCGGGACAAGCACGCCATCATGGAGGTCCTGGTGGCGGCGGCCAAGCGCATCGCGATCAAGGCCATCATCCAGGTCGAGCACGACATGGACATCGTCTTCGGCTACTCGGACCGGATCGTCGCCCTCCACGGGGGGCGGCTGCTCGCCGACGGCACCCCCGCTGAGATCCGGGCCGACACCCACGTGGTGACCACCGTGCTGGGCAAGCGTCCGGCCTGATGCTCGCGGTCCAGGCGCTGACGGTCGACATCCGGGCCAGCCGCATCCTCGACGACGTCAGGCTGGAGGTCGGCGAGCGCGAGCTGGTCTGCCTCGTCGGGCGCAACGGCGCCGGCAAGACCACCACGCTGCGCACGATCATGGGGTATCTGCGGCCCGTCGCCGGCAGCATCACCTTCAGGGGCCGCTCCCTCGTCGGCCTGCGCACCCACGAGATCGCCGCGCTCGGCGTCGGCTTCTCGCCCGAGGAGAGCGAGATCTTCGGCGACCTGACCGTGGCCGAGAACATCGAGATCGCCACTTGGACGCGCACGACGGCGCGGTCCGCCGCCGAGCGCGTCGAGCGCGCCTGGGCGCTGTTCCCCGAGCTCCGCGCCTACGCGGCGCGCGGGGGCACGCAGCTCTCCGGCGGCGAGCGCAAGATGCTGTCGGTCGCCCGGGCCCTGGCCCTCGACCCGGAGCTGCTGCTCCTGGACGAGCCCTTCGAGGGGCTCTCGCCGGCGATCCTGCCGGCCCTCAGCCAGTCCATCGCCGCCATCACCCGGCTCGGGCACGGCGTCCTGCTGGCCGAGTCGAACATCCATCACGTGCCCGAGCATACGAGCCGCTTGTATGTCATCGAGCGCGGCGAGATCATCTTCGCCGGCAAGCCGCAGGACGCCCAGCGTGATGCGACGGTCCTGCGCATCATCGGGGGGACGGTGTCATGAGGGCGCTACCGATCATTCCCACCGCCGTGGTGGGCTCGCACGGAAAGCCGGGCTGGTGGTTCACCATGGTCAAGGCGTACGAGGCCGGCGCGGCCGGCCCGGCCGACCTCGAGGAGATGTTCGACGACGCCGCCGACGCCGCCATCGGCGACATGGAGGCGGCGGGCATCGACATCATCACCGACGGCGAGGTGCGCCGGCTCGACGGCTACGTCGACTCCTACTACGCCATCATCAAGGGGATCGATCCCCAGCCCGTCCGGCGCCACGTCGGCCCCTGGGGCTACGACCAGCAGACGCGCTACCAGGCGGTGGGCCGCATCGAGACGCCGCCCGGCGGCCTGGGCATCATCAAGGAGTTCGAATACCTGAAATCGCACACGACGCGCCGGACGAAGGCGACGTGCGCCGGGCCCCTCACCTTCGGCTCCCGCATCCATCCCGGCAAGGTCTATCGGGGCGTGGTCGACGTGGCCGAGCGGTTCGCGGAGGTCATCAACGAGGAGCTCAAGGGGCTGGTAGCGGCGGGCGCGGACTTCATCCAGATCGACGAGCCCGCGCGCGGCAACGTCTCCGGCGAGGAGATGGCGCGCCTGTTCAACCTGGCCACCGAGGGCGTGCAGGCCAAGCTCGGCTTTCACATCTGCTTCGGCAACCGCTTCGGCCGCTCGCGCTTCGCCCGGACCTACGAGCCCTACTTCCCCGGGCTGCTCAAGGCACGCGCCGACCAGTTCGTGCTGGAGTTCGCCAGCCGGGAACTGGCCGAGCTGGACATCTGGAGGAAGCATGGCGACGGGCGCGAGCTCGGCGCCGGCCTCATCGACGTGAAGGGCTTCTATCCGGACACGCCGGAGGACGTGGCGCGGCGAATCCGCCGCGTGCTCGAGGTGTGCCCCACCGAGAAGCTGACGGTCAACCCCGACTGCGGCTTCGGCTGGTCGCCGCGCTACATGTGCAACCAGAAGCTCCGGGCGCTGGCGGACGGCGCGGCCCTGGTCCGCCAGGAGCTCAGCGGGACGCGGCGCTGAGTCCCCAGTGGTAGACTCCCTCCCGTGGCGCTGCCGCTCGAGGGACTGGTCGTCGCGGACCTGACCCAGAACGTCGCCGGACCGTTCTGCACGCAGATCCTCGGCGACATGGGCGCCGACGTCATCAAGATCGAGCGGCCCGACCGCGGCGACGACGCTCGCGCCTGGGCGCCGCCGTACTGGGGCGACGAGAGCGCCTTCTTCCTGGCCATGAACCGCAACAAACGCAGCCTCGCGCTCGACGTCAAGACCGAGGCCGGGCTCGAGGTACTCCGGCGACTGGTCGCCCGCGCCGACGTGTTCGTCCAGAGCCTCCGGGCCGGCGTGGTCGCCGAGTTGGGCCTCGACTTCGCTGCCGCCAGCCGGCTCAACCCACGGCTGGTCTACTGCTCCGTCACCGCCTACGGGACGCGCGGTCCGCTGCGCGACCTGCCCGGCTACGATCCGATGATGCAGGCCTACGCGGGGCTCATGTCCGTCAACGGCCATCCCGGCCAGGAGCCGGCCCGGGTCGGCACCTCGATCGTCGACATGGGCACCGGCATGTGGGCAGCCCTGGGCATCGTCGCCGCCCTCCGTCAGCGCGACGCCACCGGCCGCGCGGTGGACGTCAGCACCGCGCTCTTCGAGACGACGCTCATGTGGGTCTCCTACCAGGCCATGGGCTATCTCGGGTCGGGTGAAGTTCCCACCCCCCAGGGCTCGGGCACGGCGATGATCGCGCCCTACCAGGCCTTCCCGACCGCGGACGGCCACGTCATGATCGCGGCGCCGTCGGACGCGATGTTCGCGCGGCTGGCCGAGGGGCTGGGCGTTCCCGACCTCGCCCGTGATGCGCGCTTCATGGACAACCCCTCGCGCGTCCACCACCGGGTGGCGCTCGTCGAGGCCCTCTCGGCCCTGACCCGCGACAAGAAAGCCCGCGAGCTGGTCGAGGGGCTGCGGAGCCGCGGCGTGCCCTGCTCGCCGATCCTCACGATCGACGCCGTGCTCGAGGAGCCCCAGACGCGCGAGAGCGGGATGCTCCTGAGCGCGCCGCACGCGCGCCTGCCCGACTACACGAGCATCGGGCTGCCGATCCAGTGGAACGGCCGCCGGCCCGAGGTGCGCCGCGGCCCGCCCCGGCTCGGCGAGCACAGCGAGGACGTGCTGACCTGGCTCGGCTACACGCGCGACGACGTGCGCAGCCTGCGCGCGCGGGGGGTGATCGCCTGAGCTACCAGCATCTCCTGGTCGAGCGCTCGCCGGACGGACACGTCGCCACCGTGACGTTGAACCGCCCCGAGCAGATGAACGCCATGACCACCGCCATGGGCGAGGAGATCATCGCCTGTTTCGACGCGCTCCAGCGCGAGGCCGAGATCCGCGCCGTGGTGCTGACCGGCGCTGGCGACCGCGCCTTCTGCGCCGGCGGTGACCTCAAGGAGCGCAACTTGATGTCGGACGAGACGTGGCGGGCGCAACACGTGGTTTTCGAGCAAGCCGCGTTCCGGATTCTCCGCTGCCCCGTTCCCGTCATCGCAGCGGTGGAGGGCTTCGCGCTGGCCGGCGGCTGCGAGCTGGCCATCCTCTCCGACTTCATCGTGGCCAGCGAGACGGCCGTGTTCGGCGTGCCGGAGACGACGCTCGGCATCTTCCCCGGCATCGGCGGCACGCAGTTGCTGCCCCGGATCCTGGGCGCGCCGCTGGCCAAGGAGCTCATCTTCACCGGCCGCCGCATGAAGGCCGACGAGGCCAGGACGGCCGGGCTCGTCAACCACCTGGTGCCCAAGGGACAGGCCCGCGCCCGGGCGCTCGAGATCGCCGCGACCATCGCCCAGAACGGCCCGGTGGCGGTGCGCCAGGCCAAGAAGGCCATCGTCTACGGCCTCGAGACCGACCTCGACACCGCGATGATCCTGGCCATCGAGGCCTACAACGCCACCGTCGTCACCGAGGATCGCCTCGAGGGCGTGCGGGCCTTCAACGAGAAGCGCAAGCCCCATTTCCGGGGAAAATAATCCGATCCAAAGGGAAAGAGCCATGGCGGTCATCAACCTCACCCTCACCGACGAGCAGCGCGCGCTGCGGGACGGCGTCGCCGAGATCTGCAAGCGCTACCCCGGCGAGTACTGGCGCGCGCTCGACGCCAAGCGTGAGTATCCCGAGGCCTTCGTCGACGACCTGACCAAGGCCGGCTATCTGGCCGCCCTCATCCCCGAGGAGTACGGCGGCGCCGGGCTCGGCATCACGGAAGGCGGGCTGATCCTCGAGACGGTCCACGCCGCCGGAGGCAACGCGGCCGCCTGCCACGCCCAGATGTACATCATGGGGACGCTGCTCCGCCACGGCAGCGCGGCTCAGAAGCGGGCCTACCTGCCGAAAATCGCCTCGGGCGAATTGCGCCTGCAGGCCTTCGGCGTCACCGAGCCCAACGCGGGGTCCGACACGACCAAGCTTCAAACCACCGCGGTGCGCCGGGGCGACCACTACGTCGTCAATGGCCAGAAGATCTTCATCTCCCGCGTCCTGCAGTCCGACCTCATGCTCCTGCTCGCGCGCACGACCCCGGTGGATAAGGTCCGGCGCAAGACGGAAGGGCTCTCGGTGTTCCTGGTGGACATCCGCCACGCCAAGGGGCTCGAGGTGCGACCGCTGCGCATGATGATGAACCACTCCACCAACGCGCTGTTCTTCGACGACATGGAGATCCCGGCCGAGGCCCTCATCGGCGAGGAGGGCAAGGGGTTCACCTACATCCTCGACGGCATGAACGCCGAGCGGATCCTGGTGGCCTCGGAGTCGATCGGCGACGGCCGCTGGTTCGTGGACAAGGCGGTGGCCTACTCCGGCCAGCGGGTGCTCTTCGGCAAGCCCATCGGCGCCAACCAGGGCGTACAGTTCCCGATCGCCCGGGCCCACATGGCCGTGGAGGCCGCCGCCCTGATGCGCAACAAGTCCGCCGCGCTCTTCGACGCCGACGAGCCCTGCGGCGCCGAAGCCAACATCGCCAAGTACCTGGCCGCCGAGGCGGCCTGGGAGGCCGGCAACGCTTGCATCGACTGCCACGGCGGTTACGGCTATGCCGAGGAGTACGACGTCGAGCGCAAGTTCCGGGAGTGCCGCCTCTACAAGACGGCGCCGGTCAACCAGAACCTGGTGCTGGCCTACGTGGGCGAGCACGTGCTGGGGATGCCGCGCTCGTACTGACCGCGCGCCGCCCCCAGCGACTGGCCGCTCCACCTCGAGTCCGCCCGCCGCGCCGCCGCCAGGATGCAGCGGGTTTGCTAGAGTAGTGTCGCCGATGAGCGGAGGCGGGAGGACCCGATGAAGCTGCCCGAGCGCGTGACGATCTGCGAGGTGGGGCCGCGGGACGGATTCCAGATCGAGCCCGAGTTCATTCCGACCGAGCAGAAGATCGAAGTGGTGAACCTGCTCTCGGAGGCGGGCCTGCCCCGCATCGAGGTGACCTCCTTCGTGCACCCCAAGGTGGTGCCGCAGCTGCGCGACGCCGAGGAGGTCATGGCCAAGGTCCGCCGGCGCCCCGGCACCCGCTACTCCGCCCTGGTGCCCAACGACAAGGGCGCGGTGCGCGCGGTCGACGCCGGCGTGGACGAGGTCCACACGGTCGTGTCGGCCAGCGAGAGCCACAACCTCGCCAACGTGAACATGACCATCGCCGAGTCGATCGACAAGCTCCGGGCGGTCATGCAGGTGGCCGAGCGCGCGCGGGTGGCCGTGGCCTGCGGCATCTCGACGTCGTTCGGCTGCCCGTTCGAGGGCGAGGTGCCGCTCGGCCAGCTCGAGCGCGTCGTCGGGCGCCTGGTGGACATGGGGGCGCGGGCCATCGGCCTCGCCGACACCACCGGCATGGCCAACCCCCGCCAGGTCGCGCGGACGCTCGAGCACCTGATGCCGAGATTCCCCGGCATCGAGTGGACGCTCCACACCCACGACACCCGCGCGATGGCCATCCCCAACATCCTGGCCGCGATGGAATGCGGCGTGACCCACTTCGACGGCTCCATCGGCGGCCTGGGCGGCTGCCCGTTCGCGCCCGGCGCCTCCGGCAACGTCTGCACCGAGGACCTCGTGCATTGCCTGCACGCGATGAGGGTGGAGACCGGTATCGATCTGGACCGGCTGATCGCGACGTCCCGGCGCGTGCAGGAGATCGTGGGGCGGACGCTCCCGGGCCAGATCGTCAAGGCCGGCAAATGGGACCGCCGCTACCCGCTCCCCGACACCGTCGCCGGCAGATTGCCCAACGCCGTCTGATGACCAAGAAGGCGCAGCGCATGCTGGCCATGATGGATCGGGCCACGTCGCTCTGGCACATCCCGGTCATCGGGCGCCCCAAGGGTCGACTCCTCCGCCGCCTGATCGAGCGCCACCGGACCCAGCGTGCCATCGAGATCGGCTCGCTGCTGGGCTACTCGGCGATCCTCATCGCGGGTTCGCTCCCGCCGGGGGGACGGCTCAGCTGTGTGGAGATGAACCCATACCTCGCGAAGTTCGTGAAGAGCAACGTGGAGGTCGCCGGGCTCGGCCGTAAGGTCAAGGTGGTGGTGGGCGATGCCCTGCGGGTGATCCCGCTCCTGGGCGGGCGCTTCGACTTCGTCCTCATCGACGCGGTGAAGGAGGATTACCTGGACTATCTCCGCCAGCTCGAGCCGAAGCTGGCGCCGGGCGCCGTCGTCGTGGCCGACAACACCGGGATCTACCGCCGGGATGTCGCCTCGTATCTCGAGCACGTCCGGAACGAGGGCCGCTACACCTCGCGCGAGTACGACTTTGGCGATGACGCGATGGAGGTCAGCATCCTGCGCGGAAGGACCAGATGATCCCTGGGCCGGGCGTCAAGGAGCCGCCGCCAGCGGCCGCGGCGCCGGCCCCGTGTACTCCGCGCGCGGCCTGACCGCCGGCGGTTCGCTCCGCGCGCGATGAAGCTCGCCGCTTACCTCATCCCCGGACGCGATCTTTCTACTGCGGTGGAGCTCGCGCGCCGCACCGAGGTGCTCGGCTACGAGAGCGTCTGGATCACGCACGGGCTGGGACGAGACTCGTTCCTGGTCCTGCAGGCATATGGCGCGGCCACCTCGCGGATCGGGCTGGGCAACGGCGTGGTGCCGATCTATCCCCGCCACCCGGTGGCCATGGCCCAGGCGGCGCTCACGCTGTCGGAGCTGACGGGCGGACGGTTCAGGCTGGGCATCGGTGTGAGTCACCGCGCCACGATGGAGGCGATGCTCGGCCTGCCGCTGCGCGAGCCGCTCGCTGTCATGCGTGAGTACGTCGCCGTCCTGCGCGGCGCGCTGGGGGCCGGCGCCGAGGTCGAGGGCAAGTACTTCCGTGTCCACTGGAGCCTGGCCCTGCCCCAGCGCCCCCCGGCGCCGCCGATCTTCCTGGCGGCGCTCTCGCCGAAGATGCTCGAGCTCGCGGGCGAGATCGCCGACGGCGCCGTACTTTGGCTCACCCCGCCCGCGTATGTCGACCGGGTGGCCGTGCCCGCCCTGGAGCGCGGCCGGCGCCGGGCCGGTAAGACGCTTGCTGGCTTCGAGATCGTGGCGGCGGTGCCGCTGGCGATCACCGACGACCCCCCTGCCGCGCTGGCGGCCTTCCGGGCCGAGCTGATCCGCTACCTCGCGCTGCCCTTCTATCGGGCCATGCTCGAGAACGCGGGGCTCAGGGAGGAGCTGCGCGCGTTCGACCGCAGCGGCGAGGTGCCGGAGCCACTGGCGCAGGCGCTCGGCGCCGTGGGCGATGCCGCCCGCGCGCGCGCCTACGTTGAGACGTATCGGGAGGCGGGCGTCACGCTGCCGGCCGTGCGACCGATCACGTTTCCCGACGCCCCGTGGTACCGCCGCACCCTCGACGAGGCAGCCGGATGGTAGTGCGAGCCGCAGGACGGCAGCGGGCGGGGCCCCGCCCGTCCGAGGCGAGCCTGAGAGAAGTCGTGCGCGCCGCCGGGCGCCCGCGGAGCGGCGCGCGGAGCGCGCCCGAGGCGAGCCCATGAGGGGGAAAGCGCTGGTGCTCGTCGTAGCCTCGCTACTGGCCGGCTGCGCGGGCGCGCGGCAGGAACCTCCGCGCGCACTGCCCGCGGATCGGCGCGAGCCGGTCGTGTACGTCGCCCTGGGAGACAGCACGGTGCAGGGCGTGGGCGCGAGCAGCCCCGAGCGCAGCTACGTAAGCCGCCTCTACGAGCGCCTGCGCGCGGTCTACCCGGCGGCGCGCGTCGCCAATCTCGGCGTGGCCGGCGCCACCTCCGCGGACGTCGTGGCCGCCCAGCTGCAGCGCGCCGTCGAGCTACGCCCGCACCTCGTCACGCTCTCGGTCGGCCCCAACGACATCACGCGGGGCGTCCCTGTCGAGCAGTACGAGCGCGACACCGACGTCGTTCTGGCGGCGCTGACGGGGGAGACGCGCGCGGTCGTGATCGTGAACCTCCTGCCCGACCTGGCGGTCACGCGGCGGTTCCGGAGCAGCCCCCAGGAGAGTGCGGTCGGGCGGCTCACCGTGCGGTTCAACGACGCGCTCCGCAGCCGGGCCCACCAGCACGGCGTCGAGCTGGTGGATCTCTACTCGGCCAGCCGCGAGGAGGTGCCGCGGCACCCGGAGCTGCTCGCCTCCGACGGCTATCATCCCTCCGACGCGGGCTACGCGCGCTGGGCCGAGCTGATGTGGCAGGCCATCGAGAGGAGGATCACCCCCGGCGGATGAGCTGCACGACGACCTGACCGACTGCACGACCTGACCCGTGGCGGGGAAAATTCTCGCCGGAGAACATCCATGGGTGATCTGCTGACTTACGATGCCCTGATCGCGCTCGTGACATTGACCGCGATGGAGATCGTGCTCGGCATCGATAACCTCGTCTTCATCACTATCCTGACCGGCAAGCTCCCTGCTGCCCGGCGCTCGCTGGGACGTCGCATCGGACTCGGGCTGGCGCTCGGCATGCGCATCGCGTTGTTGCTCACGATCACCTGGATCATGGGGCTGACGACGCCCCTCGTCCGCCTGCTCGGCCACCCCGTCTCGGGGCGCGATCTGATTCTCATGGGCGGCGGCCTCTTCCTGATCTTCAAGGCCACCCGCGAGGTCTACGAGAAGCTGGAGGTGCCAGAAGAGGGGACGGCCTCCCCCGCGGACGGTCGCGCGGCCCTGGGCACGATGCTCGTCCAGATCATGCTGATCGACGTCGTCTTCTCGCTGGATTCGGTCATCACGGCGGTGGGCATGGCCGACCACGTCGTGGTGATGGTCGTGGCCATGGTCATCGCCATGGCGGTGATGATCGCGGCGATCGATACGGTCAGCCACTTCATCGAGCGTCATCCCAGCATCAAGATTCTGGCCCTCGCCTTCCTCCTCCTGATCGGAGTGATGCTGGTGGCCGAGGGCATGGGGCGCCATGTCGAGAAGGGCTACATCTACGTCGCCATGGCCTTCTCCCTCTTCGTCGAGCTCCTGAACATGCGGTACCGGAAAGGGCGTCGGCCCCGGAGGCTGCACCGCCGCTTGGCGGGCGAGTCCGGCTAGGTCGCCGGCCTGCCCGGGCCCTCTTCCTGCGCCCGGGCGGCTGCGACGAAGGCCTCGATCTGATGCGGCAGTCCGAAGACGCTGATCCGGTCGCCCGGCCGCAGGAGGGTTTCGGCCTCGGGGCTCAGCACAACATCCCCGTTCGCCCGAACGATCCGCACGACCGTCACACCGAAGCGCTCGCGCAGCCGCGCCTCCCGGAGCGGCTGGTCGGCGAAGCTGTCCGGGCCCAGGGTGAGCTCGCACACCTCGGGCAACCCTTGCCGCGCCGCGCGCTCGGGGGCGCCGCTGATCGCGTGTCTGAGACATTCGAGGTAGGCGATCAGGCTCTGCTTCGGCAGCGGGAGCTGCCCCAGTCCACGACGGATCAGCGTCAGCCCCGCCTCGAGCTCGGGCTGGATCACCTCGGTCGCCCCGGCGGCGCGAAGGGCGTCGTGCGCCTCGCGGTGGTGGACACGCGCGAGGATCGGAACCTCGGGGTTGAGCGCCCGCATGGCGCGGATGGCCAGGCGCGCGTGGTCGTCCTCGGGAATGGTGACGAGGACCAGCGCGGCCCGGGCCACGCCGGCAGCCTCCTGGATCCGCCGCTGTGCCGCGTCGCCGAACAGACACGGAATCGCCCGCGCGCGCAAGCCCTTGACGATGTCCGGATCCATATCGACGACGACGTAAGGCAAACGGAAGGTTTCCAGGGCCTCGCCCACCGCGCTCCCCACGCGCCCGAAGCCGCAGAGAACGACGTGGTCCCGGAGATCTCCCGCGTCGGGCAGCGCCGGCTGGGGTGGGCGGGCCAGGCGCGCCCGGCCGATCCAGTCGGTCGCGTACCGGACCAGGAGCGCGTTCAATAGGATGGTGAGCAGGGACGCGGCGAGCGTCGCGTTGTAGACGTCGCGCCCGACGTGTCCGGCACGCCGGGCGACCTCCACCAGGACGAAGGAGAACTCGCCGATCTGCGTGAGTCCCACCCCGACGAGCACGGCGGTCCACAGCGGACGGCGGAAGATCCACACGACCGTCGTCCAGATCACCAGCTTGCCGACGACGATGAGCCCGACCATGACGCCCAGCAGGGGCAGGTTCGACAACAGGGTCCCGGGATCGATGAGAGCCCCGATCGTCACGAAGAAGAACGCGACGAAGACGTCGCGCAGGGGCAGGAGCCGGGCCAGCGTCTCGTGCGCGAAGTCGGACCCGCTGATCAGCAGTCCCGCCAGGAAGGCGCCCAGGGCCAGGGACAGGCCGACCGCCTGGGTCAGCGCCGCCGTGCCCAGACCGATGGCCAGGGCGACCAGCAGGAACAGCTCCTGGTTGTGGGTCCGCGCCACGCGCGTCATGAGGTGGGGCACCACCCGGGCGGCGAGGAACCAGAACGGGATCAGGATGAGGCCAGCCCTGGCCAGGGCGACCGCGATGGCGACGAGGCGCTCGCCTTCGAGCGCGCCGAACTCCGGGATGAGGACGGTGAGGACGACGACGGCGAGGTCTTCGACCAGCGTGATCCCGATCATGACCCGCCCGTGGCGGGAATGGAGCTCGCCTCGATCGAGCAGCAGGCGCGCCAGGACCATCGTGCTGGCCACCGAGACCACGATGCCCACGATCGCCCCCTGCAGCGGCGGCCAGCCGCGGGCGATGCCGACGCCCATTCCGAGGCCCACGCACAGCACGATCCCCAGGGGAGCGCCCAGGAGCGCCACCCACTTCACGCGGAGCAGGTCTTGCAGCGAGAACTCGATCCCCACGGAGAACATCAGGAGGACCACACCGATCTCGGCGAACAGCTCGAAGGTGTGGATGTCCGAGACCGAGGGCCCCGGCGTGAGGGGGCTGATGAGAACGCCGCCCAGCACGTAACCGAGAATCAGGGGCTGGCGTGTGAGCCAGGCCAGGCTGCCGCCCAGGACAGCGGCCACGAACACGTAAGCCAGATCGCGAAAGAAGACGGGGTCAGTGATCATGGTCAGGCCCGACCTCATGGAACTTTACCCGAAGGCGTGTCGTCGTGGTGGATCTCCCCTCATCTGGGGGACAATGGGCGGATGACATTGGACGACGGACCGCCGATGGACCTCCGCCTGGCCCCCATGGCGGGCGTGACCAACGCGCCCTTCCGGCTGATCGCCCGCGAGTGCGGCGCTGGCCCGCTCACCAGCGAGGAGATCGACGGCCGGGCCCTCATCGAGGGCAACGAGCGCACGCGCGTCCTGGCCCAGTACCTGTCGGAAGAGCACCCGATCGCATTCCAACTGCTGGGCGGCGATCCCGACGTCCTGGCCGAGGCCGCCCGCCGGCTCGAGGCCGCCGGTGCCGATGCGATCGATCTCAACATGGGCTGCCCAGTGCCGAAGATCGTCGCCAAGGGCCAGGGGGCGGCGCTGATGCGCGACCCGCTGCGCGCCGCCGTCATCTTCCGGACAGTGCGCAAGGCGATCGGCGTGCCCTTCACGATCAAGATCCGCGGCGGCTGGGACGACCGCACCGTCAACGCCGTGGAGATCGCGCAGACCGCCGAGAGCGAGGGCATCGACGGCATCACCGTGCACCCGCGCACGCGCTCCCAGCGGCATACGGGCCGCGCGCCCTGGGAGATCATCGCCAGCGTCGTGGACGCCGTCCGTATCCCGGTCGTCGGCAACGGGGACGTCGGCAGCCAGGAGGACGCGGCGGCCATGACCCGCGCGACGGGTTGCGCCGCTGTCATGATCGGTCGGGGCGCCCTCGGAGCCCCCTGGATCTTCAGGGCCGAGAGCGTCTCGAGGGACGAGCGTGCCCGGATCATCCGGCGTCACGTGGAGCTGATCGAGGCCCACCTGCCCGAGCGTCTGGCGCTCGCCCAGCTCCGCAAGCACCTCGCCTGGTATTCGACCGGCCAGCCGTTGGCCACGCGGCTGCGCCCGGCCCTCTTTCAGGCGCCCAACGCCGCCGCGATTCAGGCCCTCTTCTGGGAGGCCTGGTGAGCCAGCTCTACTTCGAGGACTTCACGCTCGGCGACCGCTTCCGCAGCCCGTCGAAGACGCTCACCGACGCCCACTTCCTCTTCTTCGCCGGCATGACCGGCGACGCCCATCCGATCCACTACGACGACGAGTACGGCAGGAAGACCCGCTTCGGCCAGCGCCTCGCCCACGGGCTGCTCCTCACCTCCCTGACCGCGGTGGGCGCCTCGACGCTGGGGCCGCTGATCGAGGACTCGATCGTCGCCTTCGTCGAGCAGTCGTCCCGCTTCGTGGCCCCGGCGTTCATCGGTGACACCATCCTCCCCGAGCACGAGGTCACCGCCCTGGAGCGCAAGCGATCGGCCGGTCTCGTCACGCTGCGGGTCACGCTGACGAACCAGCGCCGTGAGCTGGTTCTAGAGGGGCAGCACCGCTACCTGATCGCCTACCGCCCGGCCGCCTGACATGACGAGCCGGAAGCTCGACGTCGGCTGCGGCACCCTGGACGAGTCCAAGCGCGCCCGCTATCGCCGTTACGGACTCAGCCCTGACGAGTACATCGGCGTCGACCACGCGCGCATCCCCGGGGTCTCGGTCGTCGCCGATCTCGACCGGTCGCTTCCCTTCGCCGACGAGAGCGTGGACGAGATCGTGGCGGTGCACCTCCTGGAACACGTCCGGGATCTCGAACACACCATGCGGGAGTTCCACCGGATCCTGAAGTCTGACGGCGCTCTGCGCGTGTGGGTGCCGCACTGCTTCAGCGCGATCGCCTTCGGCGATACCACTCATCGGCGGTTCTTTGCCTACGACAGCCTCTCCCAGTTCGATTCGCGCCACCCCACCGGCTACTACTACGACTTCCACTTCGAGTTCGTGCTCTCGCGAATGCAGGTGTTCCGGCGGTGGTACAAGCCTCGGCTCCTCGATCGGATCCTCGAAGCGATCATCAACACGAATCAGTCGCGGGGACAACGGTTCCTGAAGGTCCTCCCCTACAAGGAGTGGGAGATCTACTTCCATATGCGCAAGCGCGCCGGGGACTGAGTCAGTCCGACCGGCCACGCGCGGCGATGTCCCAGACCGCCTCGACCTCAGGCCCGCGCACCGCGCAGACGCGGTCGTAGAGGTTGAAGGTGGGGTCGCAGTGCGACGGGAAGAACTCGATCCGCTCACCCAGGCGCGGCGGGCGCGACGGGTCGGTGATCGCCAGCCGGCCGTGCTCGTCACCGGCAAAGCCGTAGCTGATCCCTGGGCGCTCGACCGGCTCGGGCGGAAACGGCTTGTCGGTGGAAAAGGCCTTGAGGCCGGCGTCCACTATCGCGCGGTCCGCGGTGGGCACGCTCACGACGGTGGCCACGACAGTCAACGCCATCTCGAAGCCCGTGAAGGCCTCGCCCTCGCGCCCGCCGATGCGCCGGTAGTCGAGATCCATCACGCAGTACGATCCGGCCTGCAGCTCGGTGAGCCCGTCCAGCTCCACGTCGATGTCGTAAGTGCCCGTCGACCCCCCGGCCACGATTTCCGCGGGCAGGCCCGCCGACTCGAAGAGCCGCCGCGTCTGCATCAGGGCCGCCATGGCCACATGCGAAGCGTCCCGGCGCGCCTTCCAGCCGACCACGTGCGCGCACTGCCCCGCATACCCCTGGAGCCCGCGCAGCCGAAGGGACGGGTGGGCAGCCACCAGGCGTCCCAGGGCCAGAGCGGGCGCGCCGGGCTGGGCGCCGGTGCGGCGGCCACCGACGTCCACGTCGACCAGCACGTTGACCACGTGGCCCTCCGCCCCAGCGGCGCGTCCCAGGTCGGCGACGTTCCGCGCGTCGTCCACGACGACCAGCGTGTCCGGCGCCTCGGCCAGCAGGCGCAGCAGCCGCCGGATGGACGGGGGCGCGACGATCTCGGTGGTGATGAGGAGGCCGCGGATGCCGGCGCCGGCCATCACCTCGGCCTCGCCCAGCTTGGCGCAGGCCACGCCGAGGGCGCCGGCGGCGATCTGTCGGCGGGCGATCTCGGGACAGCGATGCGTCTTGGCGTGCGGGCGCACGTGCTTGCCCGCCGTCCGCACGTGCGAGGCCATGCGCGCGAGATTGCGCTCGAAGCGGTCAAGGTCGAGCAGTAACGCGGGGGTCGGAATGCCGTCGCGGGTCATGGATCGGGCGCTTACTCTATCATGCCCAGGGGTGGGCGGGCCCCCCGCGCCGGCGCCCGGAGGCTCGCACCAGCATGCTAAACTCGCTCCATGTCTGGACGGCCCTTTCTCCAGATTCCCGGTCCCACGCTCGTCCCCGAGCGGATCGTGCGCGCCATGTCGCAGCCGATCATCGATCACCGGGGTCCGAAGTTCGAGGCGCTCGTGCACGACTGCCTCCAAGGCCTCAAGGGGATCTTCCAGACCGAGCGCGGGCGCATCGCGCTCTATCCCGGCTCCGGCACCGGGGCCTGGGAGGCGACGCTCGTCAACACGCTCTCGCCCGGCGACCGCGTGCTGGCCTGCGTCAACGGCTTCTTCTCGACCGGCTTCGCCAGGACGGCCGCCGCCTTCGGGGTGGACGTGGAGCGGATCGAGGTGCCGTACGGCGCCAGCGTGCCCGCCGCCCAGGTGGAGGCACGCCTGCGCGCCGACGAGGCGCACGAGATCCGCGCCGTGCTCGTGGTCCACAACGAGACCTCCACCGGCGTCACCGCGAACGTCGCCGCCGTGCGCGCGGCGATGAACCGCGTGAGCCACCCGGCGCTCCTGCTGGTGGACACGGTCTCCTCGCTGGCGTCCATCGATTTCCGCTTCGACGCCTGGGGCGTGGACGTGGCGCTCACCGGCCCCCAGAAGGGGCTCATGCTGCCGCCGGGCATGGCGATCCTGGCCGTGAGCGAGCGCGCCATCACCGTCAGCGAGAAGGCCAAGTGCCCGCGCTCGTACTGGGACTGGCAGCCGGTATTCGAGCGCAACCGCCGCGGGCAGTTTCCCTACACGCCAGCGACCGCGCTGCTGTTCGGCCTTCGCGAGGCGATCGCCATGATCAACGAGGAGGGCCTGCCGAACGTCTTCGCCCGCCACGCGCGGCTGGCCGAGGCGTGCCGCCGCGCGGCGCGCGCCTGGGAGCTCCCGTTGCTCTGCCGCGATCCCGCCGAGTACTCGAACACGCTCACGGCTGTGGCGATGCCGCCGGGTTACGACTCCGACGCGTTCATCGCCCACGCCTACCGCCGGGTGAACCTCTCGCTCGGCGTCGGCCTGGGTGACGTCAAGGGCAAGGTGTTTCGCATCGGCCACCTCGGCAGCCTCAACGAGCTCGATCTGCTCGGCGGGCTGGCGGGGGTGGAGATGATGCTGAGGGAGTTCGGCGTGCCCGTGAAGCTCGGCGCCGGGCTCGGCGCCGCCGAGGAGTTCCTGCTCAGCTGATCGACGGAGACGTGACCGCGCGCCCGGTCAACGCGGCGGGAGCGCGCGCAGCAGATTGCGCTGCTGGATGCCGCCGCTGATGGCGGGATCGAGATCGGGACGGCGCGGGACGGGCCGGACGGCCTCGCGAACCAGCGCATCCCGGCGCTGCTCGGCCTCCATCCCCGCCGCCGCCCGCTCCACGTCCTGGGTCACGACCTGCGCGGTGGGCCGGGGATGGACGACGAACCGCCTGCGTTTCAGCTCGGTCTGAAGATCGGTGCGCCCCGGCTCCGAGGCGCTCTGCGCCCCGGCCCCGACGGCGAGCCATCCGATCGAGAGCACGACGGCCACTGCGAGCGACCACCGCATCACGGCGCCCTCCTCTTTTCAGCCTACACCCGGCCGTCAACTCACGCTGACCTCGTCGCTCAGCTCGTTCGTGTCGTCAGGCCGCCGGGGAAAATGCTCGCTCAGGACCCGGCCGACCTCGGTGATCCCCAGCACGATGCCGTCCCGAATCGCACCGGCGCGCAGCCGGCCCAGCATGAGATCGCACACGCGCCGCCAGTACTGATCGCCCACCCGCGCGTGGATGCCGCCGTCACCGACGATCGCGAGCTTCCGATCCTCCAGGGCGAGGTAGACCAGCACGCCATGGCGCTCGGCGGTGCGGTGCATGCCGAGGTGCGTGAAGAGGCGGCGGGCCCGCTCGAGCGGATCGGTTCGGCCGCCCCACCGGAGGTGCTTCACCTGACGCTCGAGGTGCACGCGGATCTCGGCCGACGTGCGCGCCTCGGCATCGCGGATCGCCCGGCTGATCGCCTCCAAGTCCGCGTCACCGAGCACCGCGCGCGTCCAGCGGGGAGGCTTTCCCATCACCACTCTCCGCTGGCGCCGCCGCCGCCGAAGGCGCCGCCGCCGCCCGAGAAGCCGCCGCCCTCCGATCCACCTCCGCCCCACCCGACCGGCGGCACGATGATCGGAGTCGACCATCCGCCGCCACGACCGGCGGTGTAGCCGTTGCGCCGCACGAAGCGCCGGGCGCTGAACGCCTCCTGGAAGAGGACAGCCATGAGCAGCACGACGACCGCGAAGAATCCAGCGATTGCCCCGAAGGCAACTGCGCTCGAGGGCTGCTGCCGGCGCGCCGCCCGAGCCGGGGCACCCCCCGCGTCGAGCCGCGCGAAGACCGCGCCGACCGCCTCTTCCAGTCCCGAAGCATAGCGGCCTTCGCGGAAGCGCGGAGCGATGACCTCCCGGATGATCTGCGCGGCGGCTGCGTCGGGCACGACCGGCTCGAGCCCGTAGCCGACCTCGAAGCGGACGCGACGCTCGCGGACGAAGACGAGGACGATGACGCCGTTGTCGAGACCCTTCTGGCCGATCCGCCAGCGCTCGGCCAGCCGGATCGAGACATCCTCGAGGCTCTCGCCCTCCAGCGAGGCGAAGATCGCGATCACCATCTGCGCTCCGGTGGCGCGCTCGCGCTCGGCCAGAAGCGCCTCCAGGCGCCCGCGCTCGGCGGCGCTCAGCAGGCCGGCGTAGTCGTTGACGCGGGCGGTCGGCGCGGGCGGGATGACGAGCGCGACGGCGAGGAAAGCCGCCAGGAACAGACTAGAACTTCACCTTCGGCGGAGTCGCCGCGTCGGCAGTCGCCTCGAAGAACGCCTTGGGCCGGAAGCCCGTCATCCCGGCGACGACGCTCCCGGGGAAGAGCTTCAGGCGCGTGTTGTACCCGCGCACGGCCTCGTTGAAGCGTCGCCGCTCGACGGCGATCCGGTTCTCCGTACCCTCGAGCTGCGTCTGGAGCGCCAGGAAGTTCTGGTTGGACTTGAGCTCGGGGTACCGCTCGACGGTGACGAGCAGGCGGCTGAGCGCGCCGGAGAGCTGGCTCTGGGCCGCCTGGAACCGCTCGAGGGCCTTGGGGTCGTTCAGCGCCTGAGGCGTCAACTGGACGCTGGTCGCGCTGGCCCGCGCCCGCGTAACCTCTTCGAGAACGGTGCGCTCCTGCGCGGCGAAGCCCTTGACCGTCTCGACGAGGTTCGGGATAAGGTCGGCGCGGCGCTGATAGACGTTTTGCACCTGCGCCCACTTTTCGTTGACGTCCTGGTCCAGCCGGACGAGCTGGTTGTTGACGCTGACCGCCCATCCGACGACGCCGACCACAAGGACCGCGAGGACCACCAGGGCGATCAGGAACCCGCGGGCCATGTCGCTTGTGATTATACGCCGGCCCGACGTAGACTCCGCGCGATGCCGGAACCGCTGCCCGAGTACCGGGTCAAGGCCCGCAACACGTCGGTCGCGGGCGAGAACAAGATCCACGACGACGTGGTGGCTCGCCGGTACGGCTTCCGTGGCGGTCTGGTCCCCGGCGTCACCCTCTACGCCTATCTCACGCAGCCGCTGCTGGCCACGCTGGGCGCGCCCTGGCTCGCGCGCGGCACCGCCAGCGTCCGGTTCGTGCGACCCGTGTTGGACGGCGAGGAGGTGACCGTGACGGGCGCGATCACCGCGCGCGACGCCAGCGGCGTCCGCGCGATCCTGACGGCCGCGACGGCGGCCTCCGGCGAGTGCGCGGTGGTGACGGCGACGCTGCCCGCAGGGCTGCCGACGCCGGTCAACGTCGCAAACTTCGGCGTGTCCTCGCTGCCCGCCGAGCGCCCACCGGTGAGCAGGGCGCTCCTCGAGCGTCCCGGGCCGCTGGGAACGGTCGAAACGATGTACGACGAGGCGCGCGCCGTCACGTTTCTCGACGGCGTGGCGGACCCGCTGCCGCTCTATCGCGGGCGCGGGGGCTGGGCGCACCCGGCCTTCTTCGTCGACCAGGCCAACCGCGCCCTCGACCGCAACGTGCGCCTGGGCCTCTGGATCCACGTGTCGAGCCGTATCCGCCACCTCGGTGGCGCCCACGTCGGGGAGCGGCTGGAGACGCGCGGTCGCGTGCGCTCCCTCTACGAGAAGAAGGGGCGCGAGTACGTCGAGCTGGACCTCCTCGTCGTCGCCGGCCCCGCCTCCCGGCCGGTCGCCCACCTGCTGCACACGGCGATCTATCGACTGCCCCCCCTCTAGTCGGTTGCCCGGGCACGTCCAGCGTGGTAGAGAGTGGCCGATGGACCTGAGCTACTCGCCCGAAGACCTCGCCTTCAGAGCCGACGTGCGGCGGTGGTTCGAGGCCAACACCCCGCGCCACGAGCTCGGGACGCTCGACGAGCGCAAGACGTGGCACCGCCAGCTCTACGACGCGGGCCACGTGGGGATGGGCTGGCCCCGCCAGTACGGGGGCCGGGGCGCCACTCCGATGCAGCAGGCGATCGTCGCCGATGAAATGGCGCGCGTGAACGCACCCCCCACCATCAACGGTCTCGGCATCGGGATCGTCGGGCCGACGATCATCGTCCACGGCACCGAAGCGCAGAAGCAACGCTACCTCAAGAAGATCCTGGCGGCCGAGGAGCTCTGGTGCCAGCTCTACTCCGAGCCCAACGCGGGCTCGGATCTGGCCAGCCTCAAGACGAGGGCCGACGACAAGGGCGAGCATTTCGAGGTGACCGGGCAGAAGATCTGGACCAGCGGCGGCCTGATCGCCGACTGGGGGCTCCTGCTCGCCCGCACGGATCCGACGGTGCCCAAGCACAAGGGCATCTCGTGTTTCCTCCTCAACATGCGCCAGCCGGGCGTGGAGGTGCGCCCGCTCAAGCAGATCACCGGCAGCGCCCATTTCTCGGAAGTGTTCATGACCGAGGCGCGCGTGGAGAAGTCCGACCTGATCGGGCGCCTCGGCCAGGGCTGGGAGATCGCGCAGACGACGCTCTCGTACGAGCGCGGCGGCAACTCGCTGGCCCGCGTCACCCGCTACGCCTCCGCCGTCAACCAGCTGGTGAAGGCGGCCAGGGAGCTGTCCCGAGGCGGGCGGCCGCTCATCGACGACCCGCTGGTGCGCACCAAGATGGGCCGCATCTACGCCGAGCTGGAGGTGCAGCGCTATGCCGCGCTGCGCGTGCTGAGCGCGCTCCAGAAGGGCGAGGCGCCGGGGCCGGCCTCCTCGATCACCAAGCTCTCCTACAGCGAGTTCGAGAAGCGGATGCACGAGCTGGCCCAGGAGATCCTGGGCCCCTGGGGCCAGGTCACGGCGGGCGCACCCGACGACTTCTCGGAGGTGGATACGTCCTCCGGCGAGCCCGGGACCTGGGCCACGGCCTTCCTCTGGTCGCGGGCCGGGACCATCTACGCCGGCTCCTCGGAGATCCAGAAGAACGTCATCGGCGAGCGCGTCCTCGGGCTGCCCAAGGAACCACGCGCCGACAGGACGAAAGCCTGATGGACTTCGCCTTCAACCAGGACCAGCAGCTCCTCAAGAGCTCGGCCCGCGCCTTCCTCGACGAGCACTGCCAGTCCGCCCTGGTCCGCGCCCTGGGGGACGACCCCCGTGGCGAGAGCGAGGCGATGTGGAAAGACATGGCCCAGCTCGGCTGGCTCGGGCTGGCCCTGCCCGAGACGTACGGCGGCAGCGGGCTCGGCATGGTCGAAACCGCCATCGTCCTCGAGGAGATGGGGCGGGCGGCGTATCCCGGTCCCTACTTCCCCACGATGCTCGCCGCCGGTGCTGTCGCCCTCGCCGGGAGCGCCGAGCAGAAGAGCCGGTGGCTGCCGGCGATCGCGACGGGCAGCGCGCGGGCGACCGTCGCCTTCCTCGACGCCCAGCTCGATTGGGAGCCGAGCGCGTCGGCGACCGGGGCCGCCAAGACGGCGGGCGGCTGGACGCTCACGGGCGCCAAGCACTTCGTGCCGTGGGCCCATGTGGCCGACGTGCTGCTGGTGCCTGCCCGCGGGCCGGAGGGCCTCTCGCTCTTCCTCGTGGATCCCGCGGCGCCGGGCCTCAAGCTCACCCCGGTCACCGGCATGGATCTGGGAACGCGCTGGACCTCGCTCGCGCTGGACGGCGTCCCCGTCCGCGCGGATGCCCTCCTCGGGGACTCCGGCCAGGCGGCGGCACTGCTGGCGCGGCTGCTCCGGCGCGGGGCGGTAGGCGCGGCGGCCGAGATGCTGGGCGCCGCCCGCCGCTGCCTCGACATGAGCGTCGCCTATGCGAAGGTGCGCGAACAGTTCGGCCAGCCCATCGGCTCCTTCCAGGCGATCCGCCACCGGTGCGCCGAGATGCTCCTGGAGGTCGAGAACTCGCATGCGGCGACCTACTACGCCGCCTGGGCGATCGACGCGGGCGCCGAGGACGAGGCGCTGGCCGCGTCGGTGGCCAAGGCCTACGTCGGGGAGGCGGCGCGGAGGGTGTGCGGCGAGGCGATCCAGGTGCACGGCGGTATTGGCTTCACCTGGGAGTACGACCTGCATCTCTACTTCAAGCGCGCCAAAGCGCTCGAGCCGATGTACGGCGACGCCGACTACCATCGTGAGTTGATCGTCCGCCACGTCGCCGGATGACGCCCCCCGCGCCTCGTGGTCTCCACCCGCGGCTCGAGGCGAACCCGGGTCGCCGATAGATGTCCGCTCCGCCGCTCGAAGGGATCCGCGTCGTCGATCTCACCAGCTACATCGCCGGCTCCTACGCGGGGATGATGCTGGCGGACCTCGGCGCCCAGGTCGTCAAGGTGGAATCGCTGACCGGCGATTCCTTCCGCGAGCTGCCGGGCTTCTTCGGCTGGAACCGCGGCAAGCGCTCGCTCGCCGTCGATCTCAAGACTACCGAGGGCCGCGCGATCGTCGAGCGCCTGGTGGCCCGCGGCGACATCGTGATGGAGAACATGCGGCCGGGCGTGGCGGACCGGCTGGGAGTCGGCTACGAGCGCCTCAGCGCCATCAACCCGCGGCTGGTCTACTGCTCGATCACCGCCTTCGGCTCCACCGGGCCGTACACCGACCGGCCGGGCTTCGATCCGCTGCTGCAGGCCATGAGCGGCGTGATGGCCCTGCAGGGATTCGGGGGGCCGCCCCAGTACGTGCGGATCGCCATCACCGACTACTACGCCGCCGCGCTCGGCTGCCAGGGCGTCCTCGCCGCCTTGTTCGTTCGCGAGCGGACCGGCCGCGGCCAGCGGGTGGAGACGTCGCTCCTGCACGCGGCGCTCGCGCTGCAGTCCGGGAACTTCGTCGACTACCCCGGCAAGCAACACATCTTCCGCGACAACCCGACGTATCGGCTCTATCAGGCGGGGGATGGGCAGTGGTTCTTCCTGGCCTGCGGCAACCAGATGTTCTGGGTGAAGCTCTGCACCGCGCTCGGCCTCGGGCACCTCGCCGACGACCCGCGCTTCGCCTCCTGGCTGCTGCGCCTCGACAACCGCGAAGCCCTGCTCCCGCTGCTCGAGAAGACGTTCGCCAGCCAGCCACGCAGTCACTGGCTGGAGGTGCTCGCCGCCCACGACATCCCGGCGGCGCCGGTCCAGACGCTGCTGGAGTTCATGGGCGATCCGGGCGTGCGCCACCACGACATGCTCCACGTCTACGACCATCCCGAGGTCGGCCGCCTCCGGCTGATGGGCCAGCCGCTCGTCTTCTCCCAGACGCACTCGAACGATCCCGGCTCGCCACCCACGCTCGGTCAGCATACCGACGAGGTCCTCCGTGAGGTCGGCTACGACGGCGCCGCCATCGCCGACCTTCGCGCGCGGGGGGTGATCACGTAGATGGTCTACGAGACGATCCGCTGCGAGCTGACCGACGGCGTGGCCACGGTCACCCTCGACCGTCCCGACGTGCTGAACGCGATGAATCAGGCGATGCGCGGCGAGCTGGTGCGCTGCTTCGCCGGGCTCGGGGACGACGACGACGTGCGGGCCATCGTCGTCACCGGCGCCGGCGAGCGCGCCTTCTCGGCGGGCGCGGACATCCGCGAGTTCGTCGAACCCCAGATACCCGTCCGCTTCCGCGCGCAGCGCCGGCGCCTCGACTTCCGCCAGGCCATGGACGGCTGCGCCCAACCGATCGTCGCCGCCATCCGCGGCTACGCGCTGGGGGGCGGGCTCGAGCTGGCGCTGGCCTGCGACATCCGCATCGCCGGCGAGGACGCCCAGCTCGGCCTGACCGAGATCAACCTCGCCATCATCCCGGGCGGCGGCGGCACCCAACGGCTGCCGCGTCTCGTCGGGCGCGGCAAGGCGCTCGAGATGATCCTCACCGGCGCGCGGATCGGCGCGGCGGAGGCGCTCCGGATCGGCCTCGTCGAGCGCGTCGTGCCCGCCACCGAGGCGCTGGCCCACGCGCTCGAGCTGGCCCGCGCGATCGCCCAGAAGGCGCCGGTAGCGCTCCGCTACGCCAAGGAGGCGGTCGTGAAGGGGCTCGAGCTGCCGCTGGCCGGCGGCCTCCGGCTGGAAAACGACCTGGCGACCCTGCTCCGCACCACGGAGGACCGCCTGGAGGGCGCCCGGGCGTTTCTCGACAAGCGCAAGCCCCGCTGGACCGGCCGCTGATGCCCTTTGCCTACTACGCGCGTCTCAGCCGGAGCAAACAGGCGATCTATCGCAAGAGCGACAGCATCACGGAGGTCCGGCTGGCCCGCCTCCGCGACCTCCAGCCGCTCGTGCGCGAGCTCAGCGCCGCGCTCGCCTCGGAGAACCGCGCGCTCACGCAGGCGGCCAGCGACCGGCTGATCCGCGCGCTCACCGACGCGCTCGAGATCCCCCCGGTGAGGGTCGAGGTCCTGGCGGCACGCCCCCATGCCCGCTGGGGCGAGCTGCACGGCCTCTACACCGCTGACCGCGGGCAGATGCCGAACATCCAGCTCTGGATGCGGACGGCCAAGCAGCGGCGCGTCGTCGCCTTTCGCACGTATCTCAGGACACTCCTGCACGAGGTGGGGCACCACATCGATTACATGCTCCTCAGGCTCCGGGACTCCCTGCACACCGAGGGCTTTTACAAGCGGGAGTCGAGCCTGTTTCACCAGCTCGTCTACGAGGAGACCACGATGCCGACGATGGAAGAGTACGCCAAGCAGCCGCTCGAGCAGCGCCTCTCACGCCTGGAACGCACCGCCGACGACCTCGCCGCCGCCACCCGCGGCCGCAGCGAGCCGATCCTGTCACGGCGACCCGACCCCAAGAACTGGGCGGCCAAAGAGGTCGTCTGTCACCTCCGCGACACCGAGGAGTCGTTCATGGCCCGGTTCGAGCAGATCCTGGCCATGGACGAGCCGAGGCTCCTCGGCATCGACCCCGATCGCTGGGCAGAGGAGCGCCAGTACCTCAGAAACGACGCGGGGGATGCGCTGGCGGCCTTCCGCAAGCGCCGCGCGGAGACGCTCGCCTTCTTGAAGAAGCTGACCCCCGAGCAATGGCCGCGGGGCGGCGTCCACGCCACGCGAGGTCGCCTCATGGTCGGCGACTTCGTCACGCTGATGGCGTGGCACGACGACAACCACCTCGACCAGCTCAAGCGCGCGCTCGAGGGCAAGGCCTAGCCCAAGACCGGCCGGCGCGCCGACCGGGCCCGCCAGGGGACCGGCTCGGGCGGCGTGCCGGACCGCTCAGGCAATTTTCCGTCGCCTCCACCGCGGTACCGTTCCGCCCTGTCACCTAACTGTCCGTTTTTCGTGCACATCACCGCCTGGCATCGGCCGTGCGTATTGGCAGGGCCAAACGGCGTGCCCGCCGGCACGTGAGGCGGTCCGCCGGACTCATTGCGCAGGCGGTGGAGGGCGGCATGAATGGATCAGCGACGTTCTCTGATCGCGCGTACGTCGTGTTCGCCGGCCTGGTGGTCGTCGCTCTGATGATCGCGCTGGCGATCGCTGAAGCGATGGGAAGCGAACGCACGCCGGTCGCGGGGATGGACGCGCCCTGGGCCGACGACGTCGTCGCCGTGGACGAGGCGCTCGCCGCCAAAGACCTGACGGCCGCGCGGTGGACCCTCCAGCGCGCGTACGGTGTCGCGCTGGGCAGCCGGCGATGGGAGGGGATGATCGACGTGGGGGACGCCGCGGTCCGTATCGGCGACGTCCCCCGGGCGCGGAACGCCTATCTGGCGGCCGTCTTCCGCGCCCGCACCCAGCGGTCGCTCGAGGGCGCGCTGCGGGCGGCGGAGGCGTCCGCCGGGCTCGGCGACCGCCCGGTGGCCGAGCAGTGTCTTCGCGTCGCCCAGGAGTTGGGCGGGCACGATCCCGGCGCCCTCACCCGCGTCGGCGACCTCGCGCAGCGCCTGGCCGACCGGTCGGCCGCCGCGGGGATGCTGCCATGATTTCCCGCTGGCGTGTCGTGATCCTCGCTGCCGGGATCGGGCTCACACGCTTCGAGGATGCTGTGGGCACGGAGGAGCTATGACCATGAGCGCCGAGGAGCGACGCGTGCGGTGGGCCGTGACCGGCCGCACCGAGAGTCCGCGCGACTTCCGCTGGGCGGAGCAGGTCGCCCGCGTCGAGGACGCGGTGGTCGGCGGCGACGCCACCGCGATGCTGCGCACGTGGCAGGCGGCGTGTCTGGAGGCGTTGGGCAGCCAGCAGTGGGAGCCCATGATCGCCGTCGGCGACGCCGCTCTGCGCGTGGGCCGGGCGACAGGCTTCACGATCGCGTTCGAAGCCAAGGCGCGGCAGGCCTACCACGTGGCGCTCTTCCGCGCCCACAAGCAGGTGTCGCTCGAGGGCATCCGGCGGGCGGCCGGAGGGTTCGACCAGGTCGGCGATCGTGAGGTCGCCGAGCAGGCGCTGCGCCTGGCCCAGGGCCTGGCCGAGCGCCATGGCCTCGGCGCGCCTCGCCTTCCGTAGCTAGCGGAAGGCGGGCGCGACCTCGCTCAGGAAGCGGTCGAGGAGCGCCCGGGGGTCCCGGGGGAGGAAGAAGGTGGGGAGGAACCGGAACCACGCCTCCCGGTCACCACGCCCGCGCTCCACCTGCTGCCAGGCCTCGCACCGGTAGAGCGTGTCGAAGATCGAACCCGGCGGCAGGCCGTGCTCGGCCTCGAGCGCGCGACCGACGTCCCATCGCATGTTCCAGACGACGCCGCCGAAATCCAGCAGCACCGCCCGGGGAGACCCGTCCGTCAATAGCGGCCGCGCGTGTTCGGCTGCCGCACGGTCGGCTCCGGCGCCTTCTCTGCCTTCGGGGGAGCCACGCTCACCCAGCCGCGGCCCTTCATGCAGTCCTCGTCGAGCGCGCCCTTTCGCGTGCACTCCTTGATGTCGCGCCGGAACTCCTCCACCGTGTAGGGCTGATTGACCTTCATCCACTCGCGCTCCGGCTCCGCGCATCCGCCCAGCACGAGGGAAAGCCCCAGACCGATCAGGAGACCGGCGATACGCATTTGCCCCGCATTGTACCGGGTGTATGGTCTAGAGGGGAACCTTCCATGGACACTGGATGGGGCCGTGGAGTCTGGTCGGCGCTGAGCCAGCTGAGTGACCGGCTGGCGGCGGTGCTGCCCGGGTTGCTCGTCATGTCCACCCTCATCGCGCTCGGGCTCGTCCTGGGCTGGATCGTGCGGCTGGTCCTGACCCGCCTGGCGCGCGCCATCGGCTTCGACCGCCACACGGAGCGCTGGGGCATCGCCTCGTCGCTCCGGCGCTCGGGGATTCTCCGGGCGCCCGCCGACGTGCTCGGCATCCTGATCTTCTGGGCGATCTTCGTCCTGTTCGCGAGCCTGGGCATCGACGCGCTCGGCGCGCCGGGGGCGCCGGGCGCGACGGTATTCCTGCTCGCCTTCCTGCCGCCGCTCTTCGCCGCCGTGCTGATCCTCATCGTCGGCTGGCTCGTCGCCAACTTCCTGAGCCAGGGGCTGCTGATCGCCGCCGTGAACGCGGGGCTGCCGGAGGCGCGGCTGCTGGCCCGCGCCGCCCACTGGGGCGTGTTGCTCTTCGCGGGCGCCACCGCGCTCACGCATCTCGGCATCGGCAAGGAAATGGTGCTGGTGGCCTTCGGCATCACCTTCGGCGGGCTCGTGTTCGCGCTCGCGCTGGCCTTCGGCCTGGGCGGGCGCCACATCGCCCGCGAGCTGCTGGCGCGTCGTCTGCGGCGCGACGCTCCGCCCGAGCGCGAGCGCCTGACCCACCTCTAAGTCGGCGCGCGCGCCGGCCTTCCCCTCAACGCGCGTCCGGCCTGAAGAGCACGTACCCCACGCCGGCGCGCTCCAGCCAGACGCGCACGATCTGCTGGAGAGGATAGCGGCGAGGCACCGAGGCCGCGTCGGGGGCGGCCGGGTCGTTCACGAGGACGGCGCCGTCCTCGTATCCGGTGAGGACGAGCAGGTGACCGGACGTCTCGGCGATGGCGGCGCCACCCAGCTCGCCCGCCGCGTACCGAACGGAGGCCACGACCGGCAGCCCCCGGTCCAGGCACCACGCGGCCGAGGCCCAGTCGGGAAAGCGCAGCAGATATCCCAGCACGCCCCGCCGGGCGGCGGCGCGGATGGCCGCAGGCCAGACCCCGTAGAGATCGAGCGCGGGATGGAACATCTCCGCGGCCAGGCCGCCCACGTCGTCCCGCATGCGCCAGTAGGCGAGCACCATCGCGACGCTCGTCGGGGAGCAGATCCGCGCCGCGATCGCGGCGCCCGCCGCCATTTGGCTCAGCGCGGGCACGGCGAGTCGCGCTGCGCCGGAGGCGCGACCGGGCGCGACCGGCGCCAGATCGCACGCCGACAGGGTCACCAGCCACGGCGCCGCCAGCAGCAGCGCGTTCCCGTCGGCCCGCAACCGGAGCCGCAGCCGCACCGCCTCGACCGGCCTCACCGCCGTCCAGAAATCGATCTGTGTCTCGAGCCCGGTGCTCTCCGTCTCGACGGGGGCGAACTCCGCCGGCCCGATCGACACCGCCGCGATCCAGGGGGACCATCCGCCGGCGACGGCGGTCGACGCTTCGAAGCGGAAGCTGCAGAGGCGATCGCTGAGCGCGCTGAAGGCGGGAACCAGATGACGCGCGCCCTCACGAGGGCGCCACGGCCCGAACTCCAGGAGGAGATCGTCCCCGTCGTGAGTCACGGCCGGCGCCGCCTCGACCTTGCGGCGGCACGCGGGCGGAATCGCCCCCATGATCGCGCTCGCATCCAGAGCCGACGCGACGGCGAAGAGGTCGGTGAACACGAGCGAGTATACCGCGCGCTCGCGGCACGCGCCTTGCACCTGCCGTCCGGCCATTCTGGCCTGTGCCGTCGTTGGGAAAAGGAGTCGCCATGACGTTAGGCAAGTGCCTGTGGGATGGATGCACCCGCCACGCGGTCAAGGCCGCGACGGGGGCGTGCCGCGCACACCACGCCCTCCTGCGCGAGGCACGCTGTGAGAAGTGCCAGGGGCCACTGGCGAGCCGTCAGGAGCTCGAAAGCCGTCTGTGTCGCCCCTGTACCATCATCCGTGCCGCGTGAGCTTCATCTCCCGTGGCATCGGCGTTGCGGCCCTGTCACCGTGATGCCGCCCGAACCCGACCCGCCGAGAGAGAGCGCCCCTGATGCCGTTGTGCCCGTCCAGCGGGGAATGGTGGTGGCCATCGTGATCGAAACCCCCGACTCGTACTCGCGGCTCGTACAGGGGCCCTGGCGCGGGTCAGGATCGAAGGGCTGAACTGATCTCGGGCTGGCGGGGGGCGTGGGCGGAGTGTTTCCCGCCCACGGTCTCCCCCTGGATCTTGCGCAGCGTCACGCTGCGCGCCCCGGGAAGAACCGGGGCTACTCTGAGGTTCTCGTCTCGCGCCGCTCGGGTAGCTAGTTAACTCCGGACGGCGCGGCCTCTGGGCCCGGTGGCGTATTCTCCATAACCCCCACCTCCGGGATAGGAGTGACGGCCAATACGGTGCGCGGCACGCCTGATCCGCATCACCGTACTCGACGTTTACCGCCGGGCCCCCCGCCTCGTCAAGAGGTCGCGGACTCACCGTGCTGAGGGCTTGTGCCCGCCGCCACAACCGCGAGGGCCTCATCGAAGACGGCCAGCGTCTGCTCCACATCGGCGTCGCTCAGCGCCAGTGAGACGTAGATCTTGTTCACCGCCTTCACCACGCCGCGGCGGAGACACTCCTCGTTGAAGCGGCGGATCTGCTCGCGATCGGCGGTGAGCGTCGCGCGGTAATCCACGACCTGGCGCTCGGTGAAGAGGATGTCGAAGACCGGCGGCTCCCCGCTCACCTGCGCCGCCAGCCCGTGGCGGCGGGCGGCCTGCTGGAGCCCGTCCCGCAGCCGCGCTCCCACCCGGTGCAACCGCTGGTACGTGCCGGGCTTCCTCAGTTCACTGAGCGTCGCCAGGCCCGCCCCGGCGGCGATGGGGTTGCCGTTCAGCGTGCCGGCCTGCCAGACGTAGTCCGGCGTGCCCTCCAGCGCCGGATCGAAGTGGCGCATGATCTCGGCGGGCCCGCAGACGGCGCCCAGCGGGAAGCCGCCCGCCAGGACCTTGCCGAAGGTGGCCAGGTCCGGAACCACGCCGTAGTACTCCTGGGCCCCGCCGTAGGCGAGACGAAAGCCGGTGACGATCTCGTCGAAGACCAGAGGGACGCCGTAGCGGCGCGTGACCGCCCGCAGCCCCTGGAGGAATCCGGGAGCGGGCACGATGACGCGCTGGTAGGGCTCGACGATGACGGCGGCCAGCTCGTCGTGATAGGTCGCGATCAGCGCCTCGGTCGTCGCCAGGTCGTTGTACGGGGCCACCAGGACCGTGTCCTGGAGCCCGTGGGGGACCCCGGCGGAGTCGAGCGTAGGCGCGGGAAATGCCTTGGGCGATCGCGTGCTCACGCTCATGGCGCCGTAGTCGTGGGTCCCGTGCCAGCCGCCCTCGAACTTCATGATCTTCTCGCGCCGGCGGTAAGCGCGCGCCAGCCGTAGCGCGAAGAAGGTCGCCTCGCTTCCGCTCGACGTGAACCGCACCTGCTCGCAACACGGCACCGCGCGGGCCAGCTCCTCCGCCAGCTCGATGATCGGCTCGTTGAGGAGCATGTACGTGCTGCCCCGGTCGAGTTGACGCTGCACGGCGTCGACCACCGCCGGGTGAGCGTGTCCGAGCAGCATCGGACCGGAGCCCAGCAGGTAGTCGATGTATCGCCGGCCATCGGTGTCCCAGAGGTAGGCGCCGCGCCCCTCCCGCACGACGAACTCGAGTCCCGGGCCACTCCGGTGGCTGCCGAGCACACCGCCCGGGAAGACGCGCGCCGCGCGCCGGACGATATCGGGGAGATCGCTCATCGGATGCCTCGCTCCGCTCGGACTGGTCTCGCCATCATACGCGATTTAGTCCTGGTCGGTCACGAGCACGCCCGAGCCCGTGAGCCCGCCGTGCTTGAGCAGCTCCAGCGCCCGGTTGGCCTCGGCCAGCGGGAATGGCGTGATGGCCGGGCGCACCGGGATCGCGGCCGCCTCGGCCAGCAGCCGGCGGCCGTCGTCCCGCGTGTTGTTGGCCACGCTCGTGATGCGGCGCTCGCCGTAGAGGTCCGCGTAGTTGAGGGGCGGGATCCGGGACATGTAGATTCCCGCCAGCGCCAGCGTCCCCCCGGGCGCCAGGTTGCGCAGCGCCAGGGGGACGATTTCGCCCGCCGGGGCGAAGATGATGGCGCCCTCGGTCGGCGTCGGCGGCCGCTCGGTCACATCGCCGCTCCAAGCCGCGCCCAGGTCCCGCGCCAGCGCGCGGGCGGCGACGCTGCGCGTGACGACGTAGACGCGAATGTCGCGGGCCACGGCCACCTGCAGCGTGATGTGAGCGGAGGAGCCGAAGCCATACAGCCCGAGCCGCCCTCCCCGCCCCACATCGGTCAGGGTCAGCGCTCGATAACCGATGATGCCTGCGCAGAGCAGCGGCGCCGCCTCGGTGTCGCTGAACACGGCAGGCAGCAGATAGGCGAAGCCCGCCGGCACCACTGCGTACTCGGCGAAGCCGCCGTCGGCGTGGTAGCCGGTGAACTCCGCGCGCTCGCAGAGATTTTCGCGCCCACTCTCGCAGTGACGACACGCGCCGCACGTCCGCCGCAGCCAGGCGATCCCCACCCGGTCACCCGGCCGCAGGTGGGTCACGCCGGGCCCCATGCCGTCCACGCGTCCGACGGCCTGATGGCCCGGCACGATGGGGGTGCGCGCAAGGGGCAGCTCCCCTTCCACGATGTGCAGATCGGTGCGGCAGAGCCCGCAGGCGGCGATGCGCACCAGGATCTCGCCGGCGGCGGGCTCGGGCTTGGGGAGCGTCTCCAAGCGGAGGGCCTGCGCGCCGATGGGCGCCTGCGACTCGAGCACCATCGCCCGCATGGGGATCACTTCAGGGCAGGCGCGTCTTCAGATCGACCACGCGGCCGTCCCTCAGGATGCGGATCGTGACCTCGTCGCCCGGCTTGAGCCCGCCCAGGCGCCCAGAATCCCAGCGTGACCGTGAGGAGCGCGGCGGCGAGGATCTTCCAGCCGGACGTCATGGCGGCCCTCCGCGTTCCGGCCGCGCCGGCTCGCCGGCGCGCGCCAGGATCTTCAGCGCCCGGGCCAAGTGGGGCGCGTCGACCATCTGCCCCTTGAAGGCGAACGCGTAGACGCCGCGCTGCCGGGCCTCCTCGAACGCGGCGACGAGCGCGCGCGCCTCCTCCACGACCTCCGGCGGCGGCCGAAAGGCTTCGTTGATCACGGCGATCTGGTTGGGGTGGATCGAGATCTTGCCGGTGAACCCCATCTGGACGGCGTCCTCGCACTCCCGTCGCAGCCCGTCCAGATCGGCGATATCGGTGTAGACGGTGTCGAGGGCCTCGACGCCGGCCGCGGCGGCGGCCACGGCGCACATGACGCGCGCGTAGCGCGGAATGTCCAGATACTTCCCGGCGCCGTCGCGGACGCGCCCCAGCCCCATCGCCGCGCTCAGATCCTCGATGCCCCACGAGATGGCAATGATCCGCGGGCTCGCCGCCGCCACCTCCTCGACGTGCAGCAGCCCCGCGGGCGTTTCGGTGGCGATCGGCAGCAGTCGCGTGGCCCCGGGCGGGATGCCGTGGCGATGCTCGAGCCGGTCGAGCGCCTGGGCCACCGCCCGCACGTCGGCGGCCCCGCGAGGCTTGGGGACGACGTAGCCGTCGGGTCGGCCCCCGATCGTCTCCTCCAGGTCGGCGCGCCCGAAGCCGCCGGTAATCGGGTTCATCCGCACCCAGCGCTCGCGGCCTCCAAAGTCGAGCTTCTCGAGCCACCGGCGCACGATCGGCCGCGTCGTCGGCTTGCGGTCGGGCGGCACCGCGTCCTCCAGGTCGAGGATGAGGCCATCGGCCGGCAGCGTGAGCGCCTTGGCGACCATCCGCTCGTTGCCGCCGGGCACGAAGTGGAGCGAGCGGCGCCCGCGGGAGGCCATCACCCGGGCCGCCGGCGCATCATCGCCTGGCGCCGGGCCCGCATGACGAGCTCGCCGTCCTGATTGCGCGCGCGGTGCTCAAAGGTGACGATGCCCCATTGTGGGCGCGACCTGGACTCGCGCTTGTCCACGACCTCCGTCTCCGCGTAGATCGTGTCCCCGTGGAAGACCGGCTTCGGGAACTCGATCTTCTCGAAGCCGAGATTGCCCACGGTGGTCCCGAGCGTCGTCTCACCGACCGACAGGCCGACGGTGACGCCGAGCGTGAGCAGGCTGTTGACCAGCGGCCGGCCGAACTCCGCTTTCGCCGCGGCGTGGAAGTCGACGTGCAGCGGCTGCGGGTTCATCGTGAGACAGGAAAAGAACACGTTGTCGGCTTCGGTGATGGTCCGCCCCGGCTGGTGCCGGAAGGTCTGACCGACCTCCAGCTCCTCGAAGTACTTGCCCGCCATCAGTCGTTCCCGTCCCCCGCCGTGGCCCGGGCGGCGTGCTTCCAGAGATCCTCCCGGCGGAACTTCTCGTGCTCGCCGGGCGGCGCGAACGTCCATGTCAGATGCACGTGCCCGCCCGACGTGTTCACGAAACCGTGGGGCGTGCCCTTGGGCACGAAGATCGCCGTCTCCGGCCCCACCTCGACCTCCTGATCGCCCACCCGCGCGCGCCCGCGCCCCGCGTAGACGAAGAGGACCTCCTCGGCCTCGGCATGGACATGGACAGGGATCCGGCTGCCCGGATCCACGGCCTCCAGCCCCATCGCCAGGTGCGCGGAGCCGGCCGTGGCCGGCTCCACCATCATGTGGACGCTGCGCGGGTGCCCGTCCTTCGCCTCGCGGCGCTCCGAATCCTTCTTGGTGAAGATGCGGCGCATGCCGGCCTCCTCGCGGGCTGGACCCGCCCCGGCATGGTACCTCAACACCCTCGGCGCTTGACAGGCGCGAGGGCGCGCCCTATCAATGGCGTCGTGTCGGACCGGTACGATCTGGCCATCATCGGCGGCGGCATCGTCGCGCTCGCCACCGCGTGCGCGCTCGGCGCGCGCGCCCCCCGTGCACGGCTCGTGATCCTCGAGAAGGAGCCGGCGCTGGCCGCGCACCAGACCGGCCACAACAGCGGCGTCATCCACTCCGGCATCTACTACAAGCCCGGCTCCTCCAAGGCGCGGCTCTGCGTCGAGGGCGCGCGGCTGATGGTGGAGTTCTGCGCTGCCCACGGCATCCGCGTCGACCGTTGCGGCAAGGTCATCGTGGCCACCCGCGAGGACGAGCTGCCACGCCTGCAGGCGCTCTACGAGCGCGGTCTAGCCAACGGCGTGAAGGATCTTGCCCTGATCGACCCGCCGCGCCTACGCGAGCTGGAGCCGCAGGCGGCGGCCATTCGCGCCATCCATTCGCCGACCACCACCATCGTCGACTTCAAAGAGGTCGCCGCGGCGCTGGCGCGGGGCCTGATCGGCGCCGGCGTGTCGATCGAGACGAATGCGAAAGTGACAGCGATCGCGCGCACCGGTGACGGCCTCGAGCTGGGCACGCCGCGGCTCAGCGTCAGGGCGCGGCGGATCGTCAACTGCGCCGGGCTCTACTCCGACGTCGTGGCCCGCATGGCCGGCGCCCCCACCGACGTCAGGATCATCCCCTTCCGCGGCGAGTACTACTTCCTGAGGCCGGAGCGCCGCCCCCTCGTACGCGGTCTCATCTATCCGGTGCCGGATCCGGAGTTCCCGTTCCTCGGCGTGCACTTCACCAAGACCGTCCACGGCGACATCGAGGCGGGGCCCAACGCGGTGCTGGCCTTCGCACGCGAGGGGTACACGTTTGGCCGGATCCAGCCCGGGGAGCTCCTGGGAACGCTCGCCTACCGCGGCTTCTGGGCGATGGCACGCCGCTACTGGCGCACCGGGCTCTACGAGATGTACCGCTCGCTCAGCAAGCGGGCCTTCGTCCGCGCGCTCCAGCGCCTGGTGCCCGAGCTCCGCGCCGAGGACGTGCAGCGGGCAGGGGCGGGGGTGCGCGCGCAGGCGGTGAGCCCCGACGGCTCGCTGGTCGACGACTTCCGGATCGTGCAGGCGGCCGACGCCATCCACGTCCTCAACGCGCCCTCGCCCGCGGCTACGGCCTCGCTGGCGATCGGCCGCCACATCGCGAGCCTCGCCGTCGAGTCCTTCGGTCTGAAGTAACCGACCGGGCCGGGCCCAGGCGCCCCGGGCTTGAAACATTGGGTAGTGGCCGAGGCGTCGAGCGGAACTACCGGTGGCGTCAGAGCGAAAACGCCTCTATTGACACGTACTTGGAGGTCAGGTAGCCTTGGGCACCTATGATTACCGTGCCGGCGCGCCGCATCAAACAGTTCGGCGTGGAGTTCTACCAGGCAGGGCTGTCGGCCAAGGACATCGACCGCCTGGTGAAGTTCGAGGTGCTCGGCTACTCGGGCGGGCCCAAGGACGAGACGCCGAAGAGCCCGGCCAAGGCGCGCTCGCGGGTGAACTGGGACGCCCTGGAAAAGCGCATCAGTGAGAGCGAGACGGCGTACCAGCGGCCGGTCATCCGCCGCAAGATCGACGAGCTGGTCACGTACTACCGGGAGTGCAAGGACGCCGGGACGCTCCCGCCCATTCCCGGCGCCGTGATCATCACCTCCGAGAAGCGGTTCACGTTCACCCCGATCGCGGGCCACCACGACATCGGGCTCCTGCAGATCCCCGAGGAGCACGGCGTCCTGCGCGTGCTGGACGGCCAGCATCGCCTCCTGGCGCTCCACGCGCTCAACCAGGCCGGCGAGCAGATGGGCATCGAGGTGCCCGCCGTCCTCTTCGACACGCTCGACGCGCGCCAGATCGTCGAGCTGTTCGTGACGATCAACGCCAAGCACACGCGCCTGAACCCCTCCCACATCATCAGCCTGTCGGGACGCAAGCTCTACCCCGACCCCAACCAGGCGATGGCTCACGACGTGATCCGCTCCTTGAACGAGGACGAGACGTCGCCGCTCCACGGCGAGGTCAAGATGCTCGGGACCGGCCGGGGCCGGGTCAGCCAGGCGCCGCTCGCCGAGGAGATCGTCGACCTCCTGGAGACGGTGGAGAAGGTCGGGGGAGGCGCGAAGATCCAGGAGCTCCGGCACGGGGCCAAGCGCTTCTTCCTCAACTACGTGAAGGCGATCTCCTCGACCTTCCCCGCAGCCTGGGCGGGGCGCAAGTACTCGATCAAGACGGGCGCCGCCCTCCGCGCCTTCATCCGGGTGGCGCCCGACGTGATGGCCCGGGCCCGGGAGCTCAAGCGCGATCCCTTCGAGCTACACGCCATCCGCGAGGCGATCAAGCCCTGGGCCGAGCGGCTGCGCGATCGCCGCTTCGAGACGGAGGGCGAGTGGAAGCTCAAGCTGGCGGGCGGCACCCGGGGGACGGTCGAGCTCCTCGTGCGCGAGCTGCGCGACGGCCTGCGCTAGGCCGGAGGGGGCCTCGGCGGCCCCCTCCGAAACCTCCCCCAAGGACCGCTTGCGCCGGCTAAGCCGGCGCTCGGATAGGAGTCCAACGATGAAGCGGGTGGTCGTCATCGCCGTCCTCACCCTCGCTGCCTCCAGCGCGCTCGCCCAGAGCGACGCGATCCGCAAGCCCCTGCCGGCGCCGGTGAAGGCCAAGCTGGGCATGCTCAACGTCCCCGCACTGTCGCCGCTCTGGCTCCTGCCGGAGTACGCGGCCAAGTACAACCTCCAGATCGAGACGGTGATGTTCCAGCGCTTCGCCGACGCGCGGACCGCGCTCGCCTCGGGCGACCTCGACATCACCGCCTTCGGACCCCAGGACATCACGCTGGCCGTCGCCCAGGGTGCCCGGTCGCTGGTCGGCGTGGCCGGGGTCGGTTCCGGCAACGACTGCCTGGTCGTCCGCAAGGGCGAGGACATCCGGGACTGGACGGAAGTCACCGCCAAACGCATCGGCGTCGGCGCCGGCTCCATCTCCTGGCTGAAGTTCGCCGCCTCCGTCCAGGAGCACGGGATCGATTACGGCAAGCTCAGGATCACCAACATCGTCGGCGGCGGGGCCAACTATCTCAAGGCGCTCCAGGGCAAAGAGATCGACCTGGCGGTCGTGTGGCAGCCGTTCTGCGCCCAGGGCATCCTCGACGGCTATGCCCAGTATCCGACGATCGACCACAACCGCTCCAACACCGTGGGCGGCCTCATCTCCGTGCTGGCCGTGAACCGCGGCTTCATGGAAAAGCACCGCGACGCCGTCCAGCGCCTGGTCGTTGCCTACCTCGACGTGCTCCAGTTCGCGCAGGCGAATCCCCAGCGCTGGTCGAAGATCTACGCCGAGAAAGCCGGGCTGCCGGAGCCGGTCGCGGCCGAGTCCATCCGGATCACCAAGCTCGACGCCAGGCTGCCGCTGGCCTCGATCACCCGGATCTCGAAGTTCCTCTCCGACAACGGCGTCATCACGCGGGACGTGTCGGGCGAGATCGCCCAGCACTACACCTACGAGTTCCTGTCGAAGGCGACGGGTAAGTCGCCCGCGGAGCTGGGCCAGAACCTCTGAGCCCGTCGTGACCCGCCGCGGTCCCTGGTTCGTGCTGCTGCCGCTGGCGCTGCTGGCCCTCTGGCACGTCGCGGTCACCTCGCAGTGGGTGCTGCCGGGCATCATCCCCGCCCCCGCCCAGGTCGTCGAGTCGTGGTACAAGTGGATCTTCGGCCCGCCGGGCCGGAGCCTGTCGCCCTACTCGGGCACGTGGCTGGCCAACGTTCTCTATTCCTCGCGGCGGGTCCTCCAGGGCTTCCTCATCGCCGCGGGCGTGGGCATCCCGCTCGGGCTCTTCATCGGCTGGAACCGCCTCGTGGCCAACGTCGTGGATCCGTCCATCCAGCTCCTCCGTCCGGTCCCGATCACGGCCTGGCTGCCCTTCTCGATCGCGGTCTTCGGCATCTACGACGCGGGGGCGCTCTTTCTCATCGCGCTGGGCGCCTTCTACCCGATCGTGGTGAACACCACGCATGGCGTCCGCGACACCAACCTCCTGCTGCTCCGCGCCGCCCGGATGCTGGGCGCGGGGCCGGCGACGATCCTGGGCAAGGTGGTCTTCCCGTCGGCGCTGCCGTCGATCTTCACGGGGCTGCGCCTGGGCGTGGGCGTGGCCTGGACGGCCGTCATCGTCGCCGAGATGATCGCGGTGAAGTCGGGGTTGGGCTACGTGCTCTGGGACGCCTACTACGTCGGCCGCATGGACATCTGCGTGGCGACGATGTTCTCCGTCGGCCTGCTCGGCTTCCTGTCCGACCGGATCATCCTCGTCGCCTCTCGGCTCGTTCTACGCTGGCGGACCCTGGAGGCGCATGCCTGAGCGACCGCCGACCGGGCGTCCCACCGTCCAGGTCGTCGACGTCTGGAAGGAGTTCGTCAAGCGGGGGCGCCGCCTGGAGGCCCTGCAGGCCATCGACCTCGCCATCGAGCCGAACGAGTTCGCGGCCATCCTCGGCCCCTCGGGCTGCGGCAAGTCCACGCTGCTGAACATGCTGGCCGGCTTCGACCGTCCGACCCGCGGTCAGGTGCTGGTCCACGGCGAGCCCGTGGAGGGGCCGGACCCGCGCCGCGGCGTCGTCTTCCAGGAGCCGGCGCTCTTCCCCTGGTTCACTGTCCTCGACAACATCACCTTCGGCCCCAAGACGCGCGGTCTTCGCTCCGGGGCCTACCAGCCTCAGGTCGACGCGTTGCTCGAGCAGGTCGGGCTCCGGGGCTTCGAGTCGCACTACCCGGCGGAGCTGTCGGGCGGAATGAAGCAGCGCGTGGGCCTCGCCCGCGTCCTCATCATGGAGCCCCAGGTGCTCCTCATGGACGAGCCCTTCGGCAGCCTCGACGCCCAGACGCGCTCGCTCATGCAGGAGCTGCTGCTGTCCGTCTGGGAGCGCCACCATCAGACCGTGCTCTTCATCACCCACGACATCGAGGAGGCGCTGCTCCTGGCCGACAGCGTTTCGGTGATGACGGCCCGCCCCGGGCGCATCAAGAAGCGCCTGGCCGTCGAGCTGCCCCGCCCCCGCGCGCTCGAGATCACCACCTCGCCCCTCTTCAACGCCCTCAAGCGCGAGGTGCTGACGCTGATCCGGGAGGAGAGTCTCCGGGCGGCACGCGAAGGTGGCGACTAGACCACGCTGTCCCGTCTCAGATCCGCGATCTCTGCCGGCGTGTAGCCGAGCTCGCGCAAGATCTCGTCGGTGTGCTGGCCATGCGCGGGCGCGGGCTGACGGATGGCGCCGGGGGTCCGCGAGAGCGTGGCCGGCAGACCCTGGACCTTCATCTCGCCACGCTCCGGATGACGCACCGGCTGCGCCAGCCCGAGATGTTGCACCTGCGGGTCCTCGAAGACTTGTTGGATGTTGTAGATGGGGCCCGAGGGCACGCCGGCTCTGTTGAGCGTGTCGATCCACTCGGCGCTCGTCTTCTGCACGAGCACCGTGTTCAGTTCCTCGTTCATGGCCTTGCGGTTCTTGGAGCGGTCGGCCAGCGTCTTGAAGCGCGGGTCGTCGAGCAGATGCTTGGCGCCGATGGCCTCACAGAGACGCCGGTACATCACCTGGCCGGAGGCCGCGATGTTGATGTGACCGTCGGCCGTCGTGAAGACGCCGGTGGGAATGCCGGTCGGATGGTCGTTGCCCGCCTGGGGCGGGATCTCACGGTCGATCAGCCAGCGGGCGGCCTGGAAGTCGAGCATGGTCACCATCGCCTGGAGCAGCGAGGTGTGGACCCACTGGCCCCGCCCGGAACGCTCGCGCTCGAGCAGCGCGACCAGGATGCCCTGGGCCAGGAAGAGACCGGCAGCGAGGTCGGCGACCGGGATGCCGACGCGCACCGGTCCCTGACCGGGCAGCCCGGTGATGGACATCAGGCCGCCCATCCCCTGGGCGATCTGGTCGTAGCCCGGACGGTCGCCGTAGGGCCCCGTCTGCCCGAAGCCCGAGATGGAGCCGTAGACGAGCCGTGGGTTGAGCGCCGAGAGCGCCTCATAGTCGATACCCAGACGATGCTTGACGTCGGGCCGGAAGTTCTCCACCAGCACGTCGGCGCGGGCGACCAGCCGCTTGAGGACCTCGACCCCCTTCGGGTGTTTGAGGTCGAGCGTCATCGCCCGCTTGTTGCGGTGCAGGTTCAGGAAGTCGAACCCCATCGCCGTCGAGTCGCCCTCGACCACGTCGCGCGTCTCGACCTTGATCACGTTGGCGCCCATGTCGGCGAGCTGGCGCACGGCGGTGGGGCCGGCGCGGGCGCGGGTGAGATCGATCAGCGTGATGTGGGCGAGCGGGAGCGACGCCATCACCGGCTCCGCACGTGCTCGACCAGCGGGCCGGGCAGAATCGCCGAGCCTGTTTGCGACTGTGGATTGCGGCGCGGCCACCGCCCGGCGTCCACGGCGGTGAGGAAGTCGAGCACCACGCGGTTGAAGGCCGCCGGCTCTTCAAGGTTGACCGTGTGGCCGGACTTCGGGATGACGACGAGCCCCGCGGTGGCGATCTTGCGCTTCATGAAGAGGCCGGGCTCCAGGCAGGGATCGTCCTCGTCGCCGGTGACGATCAACGTGGGGACCTCGAGCCGCTCCAGCCGGTCCCCGAGGTCGAAGATCGACGGCCGCGTCATCTGCACGCCGCGCAGAGTGAGCGCGTGGCCCCGGGCCGAGCCCGCGGCCAGCCGCTCGTAGAACTCCTGCCAGCCCTTCGGATCCTTGTCCTTGAACTGCACGCGGGTGGGCCCGTTGGCGTAGAACTGGGCGGCGGCGGCCATGCCTTCCTGCTCGAAGCGCCGCGCCGTCAGCTCGGCGTCCTGCCGGAACTTCTCGCGCTCGCCCGGCACGCTGCCGTAGCCGGCGCCGGCGACCACCAGCGACAGCGCGCGCTGGGGATACCGGAGGCCGAAATGGAGCGCGGCATAGCCACCCATCGAGAGCCCGCACACGTGCGCCCGGGGGATCTTCAGCTGGTCGAGCAGCCCCCGGATGTCGTCGACGGCGCGATCCTGGGAGTAGGCCGCCGGATCCTCGGGCACGTCCGACGGGGGATAGCCACGGGCGTTGAAGGCGATGGCGCGGTAGCGCCGGGCCAAGAATCGGACTTGCAGGTGCCAGCTCTGGGAGTCGCCGGCGAACTCGTGGACGAAGACGAGCGGCGTGCCCTGACCGAGCTCTTCGTAGAACAGGTTGACGCCGTCGACCCGCGCGGTGGGCAACTCAGTCCGACCAGGGAAAGTTGGCGTCGATGATTTCGAAGCTCTTCTGACCGCCCGGCAGCTGCGCGGTGACCATGTCGCCGACCTTCTTGCCGATCAGCCCGCGCGCCAGCGGCGAGAGCACCGAGATCTTGCCCTTGGCCGGCTCCGCCTCGTCGGAGCCGACGATCCAGTAGCGATACTTCTTGCCCGCCTCGTCCTCCAGCACCACCGTGGAGCCGAAGGTGACCCGCTCGCCCTCGCTCGGGGGATCGATGACCTCGGCGTTACCGACCTTGGTCTCGAGCTCGCCGATGCGTCCCTCGATGAAGCTCTGCTTCTCCCGCGCCGCATGGTATTCGGCGTTCTCGCTGAGGTCGCCGTGCTCGCGGGCCTCGGCGATCGCTTTGGAGATCGCCGGACGCTCGACCCGCTTCAGCCGATCCAGCTCGGCGCTGAGCTTGTCGTAGCCCCCGCGGGTCATGGGTGTGCGTTGCGCGGACATGCCGGTACGTACGATAACATGGCCGGTCAACCCCGGTGTATCCTGATCCGGTGATTTCCGGGCGAGTCGCCCTGCTCCTCGCGCTCGTGCTGCCACGCTCGGTGACCTACTCGCTGGGCGACGACCTGAGCCGCCCGCGCGCGTTCCCCTGGATCCGCGTCCCGACGTTCTGCCGCGTCTCGGCCCGTCGGACCTGGGAGAGCGCGGGGACGCTGCTGCCCTGACCCACCGCTCCCCGGCCCCGCGCTAGCCGCGCTGGCCCGGCAGACGTGACGAGATCTCGATCTTGGCCTTGGCCCGGGCTCCGCTCATCCACGCCTCCCACGCCTGGCTCTGCTTACGCGCCAGGAGCTCGCCGGCGATCTTGTCGCGCTCGGCGCCGATCGTGCTCAGGTTGGGGGGCACGCGCTGGAGGACCTTCATCACGTAGTAGCCCTGGGGCGCCTTCACGGGTTCGGTGAGGGCGCCGACCGGCGTCTTGAGCGCGGCCAGCATGGCGTCGCCGGGCAGCCGCTCGGCCGGTCGCGTCCGTGAAAAGCGCGGCGTCTCCCCGACGGTGGCGCCCGCCTTTTGGGCCGCGCCGACGAGATCGCCGCTCTGGGCGCCGGCGACGATCTGCTTGGCCTTCTCCAGCGCCAGCGCTTCGGCCTTCTGCCGCCTGACCGCCGTCACCACCTTGTCCTTGATCTCGGCCAGCGGCGGAACGGCGGCCGGCATCGTCTCGGCGCTCTTGAGGACGACGTAGCCGGCCGGCGTTCGCACCGGGACGGACACGCCGCCCTGGGCCAGCGTGAAGGCCGTCTCCTGCATCGGATCGGGGGGCGTGAGGCCGGGCACGCTTTCCTTGCGGGCGATGTTCGACTCCACCGGCGTCAGTCCGAGCTTCCTGGCCTCGGCCATGAAGTCGCCGGCGCCGAGGAGCTTCGCGCGGACCTCTTCGGCCTTCGTCCTGGCCGCCCGGTCGGCGGCCTCGCTCTGCAGGCGCTGGCGGATCTGCGCGGCCACCTCTTTCAACGGCCGCTTGCCGCCCTCGCGGACCTCCTCCACCTTGATGGCGTGGAAGCCGAAGGGCGTGCGGACCGGCTCCGGGGAGACCGCGCCCTTCTTCAGCGCGAAGAGCGCCTGCTCGAATGCCGGCACCATCTCGCCCTTGCTCACGAACCCGAGGTCGCCGCCCCGCGCGGCCGAGCCCGGGTCCTGGGAGAGCTCGCGGGCGAGCTTACCGAAGTCCTCGCCCGACCGGGCCCGGCGGATGGCGTCCGCCACCTTGGCCTTCGCCTCGTCCTCCGCCCCGCTGCCGCCGGTCTCCGGCACCCGCACCAGGATGTGGGCGGCGCGGACCTGGCGCGGCGTCTCGAACTCGGCGGCGTGCTCGGCATAGTACTTCTGGACCGCGGCCTCCGGCACGGGTCGCGTGAAGTCCTTGGGGTCGAGGGCGACGTAATGGACACGGCGCCGCTCGGGCTGACGGAACTCGGGCGCGTGGTCCCTCAGATACGCCTGGAGCTCGTCGTCGGTCGCGCCCGCGGAGGCCATGAGCGGCGCCAGCTCCACCAGCGCCCAGGCCGCCCGCACCTCCTCGTGCATGTGCCCGAAGGCCTGTTCGATCTCGCCCTCGGAGACCTTGGCGCCGCCCCGGACGGCGTTCTCGACCTTCTGCCGCGTGAGCCGGCGCCGCATCTCCGTCTCGAAGGCCGTCTTGGTGTACCCGAGGCGCTTGAGCACGTCTTCATAGCGCTTGAGCGAGAAGTGCCCGCCCTCCCAGAACGCCGCGATCGCGTGGATCTGCGCGTTCAGCTCCTCGTCGCTGGCCTCCAGGCCCTCGGTCCGGGCGCGCTGGACGACGAGCGTTTCCTGGACGAGGTCCTCCACCACTTGTCGGGGCAGCCCGAGCCGCTCCGCCATCTCGGGCGAGAACCGGTCGCGCAGCATCTGCGCATAGGCGTTGAGGTACTCCTGGTACCGCCGCTGGTATCGCTCGGTGGTGATCTGCTCGCCGTTGACGGTGGCCACACCGGCCACGGTGTCGCCGCCGCGCCCGCTGGCGCCGAAGACAAAGAGCGACGCGACGAAGGCGGCGATGACGAGCAGAAGCCCCACCTGGAGGCCTCGGCGGTAACGACGCATGAACGTGATCATCTGGACTCCTCGAAGCGACCGGTCTACTCGGCGCGATCGCTCTCTGGCGCCAGCCGCGGCGCCGGCGAGCCGTCCTCCTCGGGCACGACCCGGCGGGCGACGGTGATGAAGCCGGTGTGGGCGACCATGCGGTGGAACGGGCGGACGGACTGGCCCTCGATGTTCCAGGGGCGCATGAGCGCCTCGAAGGTCTCGACGAGCGCCCAGTGGGGCTCGCGATGGAGCGCCTCCGACAGCTGATGCGACTGGATGATGGTGGGCACGTAGGCGAGGAAGATCCCGCCTGGCCGCAGCACACCGGCCACGAGGCGCGTGAGCTTCCACGGCTCCGGAAGGTCGAGGACCACCCGGTCCACCGGCCCCTCGTCCGCGATGCCGTCCTGCACGGGGCCCAGACGCACGGTGAGGTTGCCGACCTCGCCCAGGCGTATGTGGATGTTGGCCAGCGCCCGCCGCGCGAACTCGTCGCGCTGCTCGTACGTGATGACCCGCCCCTCGGGGCCGACGGCCCGGAGCAGGGCCAGCGTGAGCGCGCCCGACCCGGTGCCCGCCTCCAGCACCCGCGCGCCGGGGAAGATGTCCGCCCAGAAGAGGATCATCGCCAGATCCTTGGGATAGATGACCTGGGCGCCGCGCGGCATCTCCAGCACGAACTCGGCGAGGGTGGGACGGAGCGCCATATGGCGCAGCCCCAGTGAGCTGCGGATCCAGCTGCCTTCCGGCTGGCCGATGATCGCGTCGTGCGCGATCCAGCCACGGTCGGAGTGGAACGTGTCGGACTTGCGCAGGAAAAGCAGATGGCGCTTGCCGCGCTGATCGATGAGCAGCACCTGCTCGCCGTCCTGGAACGGGAGGCCTTCGTTCATCGTATCAATGGCCGTCGCGCGGCGACGGCAGGAACCGCGCCACCAGGAAGCCAGCCAGCGGCAGGAGCGCGCTGATCCAGAGCGCCGTCGGCAAGCCGTGGTGGTCGGCGATCCAGCCGAGGACCGTCACGCCGAGGCCGCCGGCGCCGAGGGCGAACCCCACGATGAGGCCGGACGCCATCCCCGCGTTGCGGGGCAGATAGGCCTGGCCCAGCACCACGGCCACCGTGAACGACGAGACCAGGACCGCGCCGAACAACCCCAGCGCCACGAAGGCCAGCGCACCCCGCGCCGTGAGGAAGAGCACGCCGAACGGGGCAGCGGCGAGGAACACCCAGGTCATGAACGGTCGCGGGCCCCAGCGGTCGGCCAGGGGACCGGCGATCACAGTGCCCAGCGCACCGGCGCCGAGGAAGACGAAGAGCAGCGGCCCCACCAGCCGCGGATCGGCCTTGAGGTAGTCGACGTAGTAGAAGGGCACGAACGTGGTGAAGCCGAGCTGGGTCCAGGAGCGGATCGTGACCACCAGGATCAGGAGCGCCATGGCCCGCGGCATGTGGACGCCGCGCAGGGGGGCCTGGTCCGGGGCCGCCGCCCGCGCTCTCGAGGGCGCGAACATCGGCAGCGCCGCGGCCAGCAGCGTCGCCACGACCGCAGTGGGCGCCAGCAGGCCGAGACTGCCCGCGAGGCCGAGGCCCGTCACCAGCGTCGTGATCAGCGGCGGCCCCAGCGCGATGCCGATGTTGCCGCCGAGCGAGAACCAGGACAGCGCCGTCGCCTTGCGATCCCCGGCGACGCTGGAGGCCGTCTTGTAGCCCTCGGGATGGTAGGCGGCGACACCCAGCCCCATGACGGCGATGAGCAGGAGCAGCGCGCCGTAGCCCGGCGCCACGCCCGTGAGCCCGAGTCCCACCCCGGAGAGCAAGACCGCCAGCGGCAGCAGCCAGCGGCGCGCCATCCGATCCGCGAAATAGCCGAAGAGCGGCTGGATGATGCACGAGGTGATGTTCGCCGCCAGCACGATCGTCGCCGCCTCCGCGTACGAGAGGTGGTGCGCCGCCTTGAGGAAAGGCAGCACCGCTGGCAGCGAACCCTGGTTCACGTCGACGACGAGATGCCCGAGCGCCAGGAGGCCGATCAACTTCGCGTTGGGTCGGACGCGCTCGGTGATCGCGGTGACGAACGCAGGCGCGGCGGTCCCGGTGTAGGCCGCCGGCTTCGAATCAGCCATGACCCAGCAATGGTACACTAACCGCGCGATGGAGACACCGTCACCGCTGAAAATCCGCGAGCTGGGGCACGTCTCGCTCTTCGTCCGCGACCTGGAGGCCGCCCGCCGGTTCTACCGCGACGTTCTGGGGCTCGCCGAAACGGGCACGGGCAAGAGCGGGCGCATCGCCTTCTTCTCGGCCGGGCGCCACCATCACGACGTCTCCTGCGAAGTGGCGCGCGCCGAAGGCCCCGGCCCGCAGCCCAAGGGCGTGCCCGGCCTCTATCACATCGCGTTCGAGGTCGGCGAATCGCTGGAGGACCTGGCCGCCGCGCGGCGCTGGGTGGAGAGGCACGGTCTGGCGCCGTTCGGCGAGACGGACAGCTCCTTCAGCGTCCGCGATCCCGACGGACACGAGATCGAGCTCTACGTCGATCTGCGCGAATCCGGCCGCACGCGCCAGATGGCGAACACCCCGGCGGCGAGCGCCGCCACCGCGAAGGCGAAGGCCCCGAGGTAGCTGCCGGTCACGTCGAAGATCTCCCCGCCGATCCAGGCCCCCAGCGCCTCGCCGGGCCCGGCGGCGAGCGTCAGCCAGCCGAAGATCGCGCCGAACGAGGCGCCGGCGAAGACATCGGCGGCGCGCGCCGAGACCACGATGCCGCTCGATCCCTGGGCCATGCCGTAGAAGACTACGTAGAGCGCGAGCCAGAGGGGCGAGCCGGTGACCGCCAGCAATGTCAGCGACCCGATCCCGACCGCCGCGCTGGCGTAGGTGAGCGTGAGCGTGGGCGCACGCCCGATGCGGTCGCAGAGCCAACCGGTGGTGAGCCGGCCGGCCAGGCTGACGAGGCTCACTGTGCCGAGCGCGGTGGCGGCGGTGGTGGGCGGAACCCCCTGGCCGACGGCGTAGGCCACCATGTGCGTGTTCATCAGCGGAAAGGCACAGGCGGCGAAGAAGCGGGTCGCACCGAGCCACCAGAACGACAGCGACCGCAGCGCGAGCGCCAGCGTCCATCGCTCCCGCTCGGGCGCGGGCTCGGGGGTCGGCGACGCCACCTCGCGCGCCGGCAGACGCTGGAACGCGTTGAGCGGCACCACCACGGCCACCAGCAGCGCCGCCCACGCGAGCAGCGTGCCGCGCCAGCCGACGGCGCTCACCAGCATCTGCGCCAACGGAATGAAGCAGAACGCGCCGAAGCCCGTGCCGAGGTCCACCGCCGCGATGGCGCGGCCGCGCGCCCCAGGGTACCAGAGCGCGGCGACGATCATGTTGGCCTGGCTGCCCAGCGCGGAGAGGCCGAGCCCGCCCAGGATCCCGTAGGCGGCGATCAGCGCCGGCAGCGACGGCGCGCGGCTGGCCAGGACGAAGGCGCCGGTGGCCAGCAGCGCGCCCCACTGGATGAGCCGCCGCGGCCCCAGGCGATCGAAGGCCCAGCCGATCAGCGGCCCCCCGACGCCGCCCACCAGCAGGACGGCGGACTGTACCATCGCCACCTCGCCGCGCGAGCCGCCGAACTCGGCGATGAGCGGCAGGTAGAGGACGGCGAAGGCCATCACGATGCCGTTCTGGAGCGCGAGCGTGAGGGCCGCGACGATCAGCGAGAGGGCAGGGCGGCGGGCCTCGGGGCTCAGTTGCTGTCCCAGCCAGGCCTCAGCAGACCGTGCTGGTGGCGTCCACCTGGTGAGAGAACGTGTAGCGCCCCTGACGCTTCACCTTCTGAAACAGTCCCTCGACCCGGGCCCGGCGGCCGTTTGCGCAGGGCGACTCGCCGAAAGCAAAGACCGTGATGGCCCGTCGGCCGTCGCTGAGATCAAACGTGGAGTAGGCGTTGCCCCTCTGGGAGACGCGCGATTTGAGATGCGTCACCGTACCGCTGAGCGTAACGATTTTGCCGTCGAAGCGATCGGGATCGCTCAGGATCTCGCTGGGCGAGGCCTCGATGGCCGAGGCCCGGGATGCGGTGAGGGCCAGCGCCAGAAGCAGCAGCGCGAGCGCGCCGGCTCGCCGCCTCATACTCCGAAGGCGTCCGTCCCCGTGATGTCGCGGCCGATGATGAGCGTGTGGATGTCGTGCGTGCCCTCGTAGGTCTTGACGGTTTCCAGATTGATCATGTGACGGATCACCGGGTGCTCGTCGACGATCCCGGCGGCGCCCATGATGTCGCGGGCCATCCGGGCGGTCTCCAGCGCGATGTGGACGTTGTTCATCTTGGCCATGGAGACCTGCTGGGGCCGGGCCCGGCCCTGGTCCTTGAGCCGTCCGAGCTGCAGCGCCAGGAGCTGGGCCTTGGTGATCTCCGTGATCATCCACACCAGCTTCTGCTGCACGAGCTGGAACGAGGCGATCGGCTTGCCGAACTGGATACGCTGCTGGGCGTACTGCAGCGCCCAGTCGTAGCAGGCCATGGCGGCGCCCACCGCCCCCCAGGCGATGCCGTAGCGCGCCTGGGCGAGACAGCCCAGCGGGCCTTTGAGCCCCTTGACGTCGGGCAGCTTGTTCTCGAGGGGGATCTGACAGTCCTGGAGGGAGAGCTCGGAGGTGATCGACGCGCGCATCGAGAACTTTCCCGAAATGTCGAGCGTCGAGTACCCCGGCGTCCCCTTTTCCACGAGGTAGCCGTAGATCTCGCCGTCGTCCTCCTTGGCCCACACCACCGCGACGTCGGCGATGGAGCCGTTGGTGATCCAGAGCTTGGTGCCGCTGAGCACGTAGGCGTCGCCCCGGCGCCGCGCGCGCGTCTTCATGCCGCCCGGGTCGGAGCCGTGATCGGGCTCGGTGAGGCCGAAGCAGCCGACCTTCTCGCCGCGCGCCAGCCGCGGCAGCCACGCCTCCTTCTGGGCCTCGGAACCGTAGGCGTAGATGGGGTACATGACCAGCCCGCTCTGCACGGAGGCGCAGGAGCGGAGGCCGGAGTCGCCGCGCTCGAGCTCCTGCATGATGAGCCCATAGGCGACGCTGTTCAGACCGGCGCACCCGTAGCCCTTCAGGGTCGCCCCGAAGACGCCCAGCTCGCCGAGCTTGGGGATGAGCTCGACCGGGAAGGTACCGGCGCGGTGGTGCTGCGTGACCAGGGGGAGGAACTCGACCTCGACCCAGTCGCGGATGGCGTCGCGCACCATCCGCTCCTCCTCGCTCAAGAGGTCTTCGATGCCGTAGTAGTCGACTCCGCGGAACTTCTCCATGAGTTCACTCCCCTTCAGTGCGCTGAGCCGTTCGGCCGAGCTCTCGGAGCGGAATGGACAAGAGCGCGCCCAGCGCGACGACCAGCGTCGCCGCATGGAAGACGTGGAGCGGCACGCTCCACGCCACGAACCGCTCGGCCGCCTCCGGCGCGACCTCCGTCACGCTCCTGAGCACGGCCTGCTCCACCCGGGCGAAGCCCGAGCCGAAGTGCGTGCCCTGCCAGAGCGGACCGGCCAGCCCGGCCACGGCGGCGGCCAGCCGCCGCCGCCGTCCGACGAGGGCCAGGGCCAGGAAGGCCAGCCCGGCGACGGCCTGAAGCCCGCACAGCGCGTAGAACACCGACCGCCCCCCGCGGCCCTCGGTCAAGGCGAACACCGGGTACGTCTGGCTCAGCATCCGTCCCCTCCCGGACGCGACCATCCAGCTCAGGAACTGTCCCAGCAGCAGCGCGTGGCCCACCATGAACCCGGCGACGATCGCCGTCAGCGCGGTGACCAGCCCCCAGCCGGGCCAGTAGAGCCGCCTCCACACGGCTACATCCGGATCGGGTTGAAGTCGGTCCGGTAGTCGAACGTATCCACCCGCTCGCTCGATTTCAACCAGCCCACCGCCGCGTAGGTCAGGGGCGTGGCCACCGCCTCGTAGGCGACCTTCACCCACCACTGCGCCGCGATGAGCCCCCCCAGCGTCCCCAGGGGGAGGCCGCCCCCGAAGGCGAGCGTGATGAAGACGGCGGAGTCGAGCCCCTCGCCGACGATCGTCGAGCCGATCGTGCGGATCCAGAGCCAGCGGCCGGCCGTCAGGATCTTCACCTTGGCCATGACGTAGGCGTTGGCGAACTCGCCCGCCAGGTAGGCCAGGAACGAGGCGAGCACGATTCGCGGCGTCTGGCCGAGGATCTCCGTGTAGGCGCCCTGGCCCTTCCAGAAGGCCGCCGCCGGCAGCTCCCCGCCGATCCAGATGGCCAGCACCATCAGCGCATTGCAGGCGAAGCCAAGCCAGATGACGCGCCGGGCGGCCCCGTAGCCCCACACCTCCGTCAGCACGTCGGCGACGATGTACGAGACGGGGAAGATGACGATGCCGGCCGGCAGCACCACGCCGCCGATCACCACGAGCTTGGCGGCGATCACGTTGGCGGTCAGCAGACACGTGATGAACAACGCCGCACAGGTGATGAACCGCCAGCTCATGGCCACCCGATTGTAAATGGTGTAGGCTCCACGCACCACAAAGGGGGTGCCCCATGGAGCGACGACACTTCCTCAGGCTCGGTGCGGTGGCCAGCGGCGTGTTCGCGGTGGGCGGAGGTGGCCGCCTGACAGAAGGTCTGGCGCGCGCCCAGACGCTCGCGGTGCCCACGGTCGACCGCCTGATGATGACCACCGTGGTGGACAACATCTACGACATCTTCGCCAAAGGCGGGAAGCTCGACAGCATCACTGTCGAGCGGGCGCCGTATCGAGGGAAGGTCAACGCGCTGCTGGCCGAGCACGGTCTCGCCTACCATCTCGAGTCACTCCACAAGGGAGAGCGGCGAGAGATCCTGCTCGATTTCAGCCTGACCGACCTCAACCTCTTCAACAACTATCGGGCGCTCGGCCTTGACCCGACGCGGGCCGATGCCCTGATCATCAGCCACGGGCATCGCGATCACTACGGCGCACTGCCCGACCTCGCCCGCACCGGGCAGGGCAAGTTCAAGCCCGGACTCGCCCTTTACGCGGGCGGCGAGGACACCTTCTGCCACCGCGTCGCCGTCACACCGACCGGGCAGACGGCCGATCAGGGCCAACTCGATCGCGCAGGGCTCGAAGCCGCGGGCCTGCGCGTCATG
>MNEF01000030.1 GCA_001917535.1 Candidatus Rokubacteria bacterium 13_1_40CM_69_27 | reverse complement strand
AGCACCTCGTCCACGCCGTGCTCGGCCAGCTCGTCCTCGGTCAGCAGCACCCCCCAGCCGGTCAGCATCACCACCGGCACCGACGGCCGCAGCGTCTTGCACACGCGCGCCAGCTGGAGCCCGTTGAGCTTGGGCATCGCCAGGTCAGTGATGACGAGGTCGATGGACGGATCGGCCTTGAACTTCTCGACCCCGTCCGAGCCGTCGACGGCCACGACGACTTTGTGCCCCACGTTCGACAGGATGTCCCGGATCATCTCCCGCACCTGGGGATCGTCATCGACGACCAGGCAGCGGGCTGGCCCGCTCCGATCGCGGGCCTCGTCGGGTCCCACCGGCCGGGCGCGGGCCACGCCCTCGACGGGGAACTTGATGCGCACCGTCGTGCCGCGGCCGGGGGCGGTGTCGATCTCGATCTGCCCGCCGTGGCGGGCGACGATGCCGTGGGCCAGGGAGAGGCCGAGGCCGGTGGCGCCCGGCTTGGTGGTGAAGAACGGCTCAAAGACGCGGGCCTGGACGCCGGGCGTCATGCCCATCCCCGTGTCCGTCACGCTGACGACCGCGTCACCGTCCTCCATGCGCGCCGCCACCGTCACCGTGCCTCCCTGGGGGGCGGCCTCCAGCGCGTTGGCAATGATGTTGCCGACCGCCTCGCCGAGGGCCAGCAGATCGCCGGCGATCGGCGGCACCGAATCCAGCTCGGTCTTGATCTCCGCGCGTGGGTGCTGACGCGACGCCGTGGCCGCCACCGCCCGCTCCACCACCGCGCCGAGATCCACGGGCACCCTCGGCTCCTCCCGGCGGACGCGCATGAACTCCTGGATCCGCCGGACCGTCTGGGCCCCCCCCAGGGCGGCGCGCTCGATCGTGACGAGCCACTCCCGCAGCTGGGGGTCGGTGATGCGCTGGGCCAGGAGCTGGGTGCGTCCGATGATCGGCGTGAGCACGTCGTTGAAGCTGTGGGCGAAGCTGGAGGCCATCTCGCCGAGCGCGCCGAGCCTCTCCAGGCGCGTCACCTGCGCCTGCGCCTCCCCCAGCGTCCGGCCCAGGCGCCGCAGGCGGCGCTCGAGGGTGATCGCCCAGACGGCCAGCCCGAGCGCGACCACGGCCAGGGTGACCAGGAGCAGGGGGCCCATGTCAGCGGCCAAGATACGCCTTCTTGACCCCTTCGTCAGCCAGCAGGCGATCGCGAGGCCCCGTTAGCGCGATCCTTCCGTTCTCCAGCACGTAGGCACGGTGGCACAACCCGAGCGCGCGGAGCACGTTCTGCTCGACCAGCAGCACCGTCGTCCCCTCCCTGTTGATCCGCGCCAGATTATCAAAGATCGAGGTGACCACGACAGGGGCCAGACCGAGCGACGGCTCGTCCAGCATGAGCAGTCGCGGGCGGGCCATCAGGGCGCGCCCGATGGCGCACATCTGCTGCTCCCCTCCGCTCAATGAGCCCGCCAGCTGTCGCTGGCGCTCGGCCAGCCGCGGGAACAGGGCGAACACGGACGCCAGGGTCCCGGTCCGGAGCCGGCGCGCCTCGGTAGTGCGGGCGCCCAGCTCGAGGTTTTCCAGTACCGTCATGCTGGGAAACAGCTGGCGGCCCTCCGGCACGTGGGCGATGCCGCGCGCGACGATCTCGGCGGGCCGGAGCCGGTCGATTCGCGCGCCGTCCAGCTCGATCCTCCCCCCGCGGCAGGGCAGGAGCCCGGCGATCGCGCGGAGCGTCGTCGTCTTGCCGGCGCCGTTCGAGCCGATGAGCGCGATCAGCTCGCCCCGGGCGACCTCGAGCGAGACGCCGCGGATGGCCACCATGTCGCCGTACCCCGCCTCCACGCCATCAAGCCGGAGCAGCGCCGGCATCCCCCTCCCCCAGATAGGCTTCGATCACCCGCGGGTCGCCGGCGACGGCTTCCGGGCGGCCCTCGGCGATCCGCTCGCCGTAGTTGAGCACGACGAGGCGCTCGGACAGCGACATGACGGCGCGCATGACGTGCTCGATCAACAGAATCGCGATCCCCCGGCGATTGATCCTGCGCACCAGCTCGACGATCCGCTCCGTCTCGGCGGCGCCGAGCCCCGCCATGACCTCGTCCAGCAGTAGGAGGACGGGCTGGGTGGCCAGCGCGCGCGCCAGCTCCAGGCGCTTGCGCTCGGCCAGCGTCAAGCTCCCGGCGGGCTGCTCCCGCTTGGTGGCAAGCCCCACCTCCTCGAGGATGGCCGTCGCCTGCCGCTCGGCCTCGCGGGGCCGGGGCTGACGCCCGAGCGCCCCCACCGTGACGTTGCGCAGCACGGAGAGGTGGAGAAAGGGACGGACGATCTGGAAGGTGCGGGCGAGCCCCAGTGCGTTGACCCGGTGGGGCGGCAGGCCGGTGATGGCGCAGCCGCGAAATCCCACCTCGCCGGCGTCGGGCCGGAGAAAGCCCGAAAGCATGGCGAAGACCGTGGTCTTGCCGGCGCCGTTGGGGCCGATGAGGCCGACGATCTGCCCCTCATCCACGTCGAACGAGAGATCCTTCACGGCCTCGAGCCCACCGAAGTGCTTGGACAGTCCCCGCACCTCCAGCACCGGCCTGGCCATCACGCCCGCCGGGCCAGGAGGCGCCGCAGGTAGGGATAGGCGCCCTGGGGGAGGAAGAGGACGACGAGGATCAGGAGCCCGCCGTACACGATCAGGTGGGCGCCGCTCCATCCGCCCCTGGCGAAGTAGAAGCGCGACAGCTCGGCCAGGGGGCTCAGGATGAACGACCCGAGGATCGGGCCCCCCAGCGTGCCGGCGCCGCCGACGATCGGCCGGATGACGATCTCCACCGACAGCGGGATGCCGAATACGGTATTGGGCTGCAGCGAGAAGAGGTAGAAGGCGTAGAAGGTCCCGCCGACGCCGGTGAGGAACGACGAGACGACCATCGCCAGCATCTTGTACTTGAAGGTGTCGACACCGAGCGCCTGGCAGGCGTCCTCGTCCTCGCGGATGGCGGTGAGATAGATGCCGAAGCGCTTCCGCTCGATGGTCCACACCACGGCGGTGGCCGCCAGCATCAGGCCGAGCGCGATGTAGTAGTAGGCGCGGTTGTCCGGGAACTGGAACTGGCGCGGGTTGCCCGTGAAGGTGATGTAGAGCCCCTGCGCACCCCCGATGGCCTCGGTGTTGAGCGCGACGATGCGGCAGATCTCGGCGAAGGCCACGGTGAGCAGCACGAAGTAGAAGCCGCGCAGCCCGAACCGGAAGCCCAGGTAGCCGATGACGGCGCCCAGGGCGGCCGAGAGCGCGCCGCCCACGAACATGCCGAGCCAGGGCGTGAGGCCGGCGCCCAGCGAGAGCATGGCCGCCGTGTAGGCGCCGATGCCGACGAAGGCGGCGTGGCCCACCGAGAGCTGGCCGGCGTAGCCGCCCACGATGTTCCAGGCCTGGCCCAGGTAGGCGTAGAAGAAGACGAAGATCAAGACGGTCAGCGTGTAGGAGCCAACGACCGCCGGGAGCGCGATCAGCACGCCCAGCGCGGCCAGGGCCGCCCAGCGCACGCCGCCGCTCAGCCGGCGCGCCGGCCGAAGAGTCCGGCGGGCCGGAACAGGAGGATGAGGATGAGGAGCGAGAAGCTCACCAGTTCCTTGAGCGACGGCGCCAGGAACACCGCCCCCAGCGACTCTGCCACCGAGACCAGCAACCCCCCGACGAACGCGCCGAGCAGGCTGCCCATCCCGCCGATGATCACGATGTTGAACGAGGTGACGGAGGCCGCCAGCCCCGCCGAGGGCTGGAAGGGCAGAAACGGCGACACCAGTGCGCCGGCGGCGCCGACGCAGGCGGCACCGATGCCGAAGGCCACCGCGTACACCCGGCGCACGTCCGCCCCGATGACCAGCGCGCCGTAGGCGTTGTCGGCGGCCGCGCGGATGGTCCGGCCGAGGTCGGTGCCGAACAGGAAGAGATAGAGCGCCAGGCTGAGGGCGACCGCCACCGCGAAGGTCACCAGCCGGGCGACGTCGACGAAGAGCGGCCCCAGCCAGAAGGTGGAGAGCGTCAACGCCGAGCGCACGCGCTGCGGCTCGGGGCCGAACGCCAGCAGCGCGCCGTTCTCGAGCACGAGGGCCACGCCCAGCATCAGGAGGATCTGCATCTCGTGGGGCGCGTCGACGATCCGGTCCACGAGCCCGCGCTGCACGACCAGGCCCACCACGAAGAGGGCAGCGGCGCAGCCCACGAATCCCAGATAGGGATCGATGCCGAGCCGGGTGGCCAGGAGCCAGGCCAGGTACATTCCCCACACCATCATGTCGCCGTGCGCGAAGTTGATCACGCGCATCACGCCGAAGATGAGGGCCAGGCCGACGGCCGTGAGGCTCGCGACGCCGCCGAACAGCAGGCCGTTCAGCAGCCCCTGGGCGACGAGAACGGGGTCGGTCAGCGCTTGGGCCTCGGGAAGACGAGCTTCTGCGCGGCGGCGTCCCGGGGCCAGACCACGACCGGCTTCTGGCCCAGGATCTGGATCATCGCCGGCGAGGCGTTGGGGTTGTCGCCGGTCTCGTTGAACGTGAGCGGCCCCGCCGCCACCATGAGGGGATTCTTGATGCTCGTCTTCTTGAGGGCGTCCACCACGGCCTCGGGCTCGGTCGATTTCGCCCGCTCCAGCACGTCGGCCAGGACGAGGATGGCCTCGTAGGAATAGCCGGAGTTCGTGTCGAAGGTCTTGCCGCCCGAGCGCTTCACGTACTCCTCGGCCACCTTCTGCGTGCGGGGATTTTTGAAATTCGGCCACGGCACGCTGTCCATGACGTACTCGACCAGCTCCTTGAGCTGGGCGATCTGGCCCGCCTCGTAGAGACCCGGCGTTCCCGGGCTGACGATGCCCAGGGCCTCCACGCGCTGCTTGGCCAATTCCTGGAGCAGGAGGATCGCGGTCGTCGCCCGCGTGACAGGGGCGATGACGTCCGGCCGGAGCGACTTCAGCTTGCTGACCTCGGTGGCGAGATCGGTGGCGGCTTCCGGATACGGGATGGCCTCGACGATCTCGAAGCCCGGGTTCCGCTCCTTGACGGCGGCCTGGAACTGGCGGGCCTGGGTCTGGCCGAAGAGGTCGTTGGTGTAGATGAGGACGACGCGCTTGGGCTGAACGCCGGCCTCCTTGAAGATCTCGGCCATGAACTGGGCGGCCCGCTGGCCGAACACGCGCGAGGTCGGGAAGTTGCGGTACACGTACTGGACCTTCTGCTCGCCCTTCTTCACCGAGTCCGCGACGTTGGCCGTGATGGGATCCGCCGCCGAGATGTCGATCAGGAACGGGACCCGCTTCTGCTGGGCGACCGGCACCATGGCCGCGGTCTGCGCGGAGTGAAACGCGCCCACCAGGAGCTGGGCGCCGGCGCTGATGACGCGCTCGGCCTCGGCGCGGGCCACGTCGGGCTTGTTCTCGGTGTCGCCCGGCACCAGCTCGAGCCGGGCCCCGCCCAGCGATGTGATCCCGCCGGCGGCGTTCACGGCGTCGGCGGCCATCTGGGCCCCGAGGCGGCAGGCCTGGCCGATCTCCGCCAGCGCGCCGGTCACCGGGTGCACGGCGCCGATCTTCACGCTCTTGGGCTGCGCGCCCAGCGGCAGCGGGAACGCAGCGACGGCGGCGCCGGCCACGGTCGTTCTGAGGAACGCGCGGCGGCCGAGGGACAGGATCGCCATTCGAGAGCCTCCTGGGCGGAAGTGGGAAGAATTATAGAGCGTCAGCGGACGCGGGGGAAGACGCGCTCGCCGAGCGTACGGATGGCGCGCAGCACGCGCTCCTGCTCCAGACCCAACAGCGCGCTGGTGACGAGTACCGCCGAAAGACCGAGTAACTTTTTCATCACGACCCTCCTGTCCCTTTCGGACTCAGGGAGGTAGATGCCGCAAGCGAGGTGCCAGCGAGGGGCTCAGCCGCCGAGCAGCTCCCGCGCGATGATCACGCGCTGGATCTGGTTGGTGCCCTCGTAGATCTGCATGATCTTGGCGTCGCGCATGAAGCGCTCCACCGGGAACTCGCGCGTGTAGCCGTAACCCCCGAAGATCTGGACGGCGTCCGTGGCCACCTTCATGGCGGCGTCGCCCGCCCAGCACTTGGCCATCGACGCCTCGTAAGTGTTGCCTCGGATTCCGGCGTCCACCTGCCGGGCGGCGTAGCGCACCATCAGGCGGGCGGCGTGAACCTGCATGGCCATGTCGGCCAGCATGAACTGGATGCCCTGGAAGTCCGCGATGCGCTGGCCGAACTGGCGCCGCTCCCGGGCGTAGCCAACGGCGGCGTCGAGGGCCGCCTGGGCGATGCCGACGGCCATGGCGCCGGTGGCCGGCCGCGTGATATCGAGCGTCGACATGGCGATCGGGAAGCCCTCGCCCTCCCCGCCCAGCCGTTGCTCGACGGATATCCGACAATCGTTGAAGTGCAGCGCGACCGTGGGCGAGCCGCGGATGCCCATCTTCCTTTCCTTCTTGCCGACGGAGAAGCCCGGCGTGCCTGTCTCGACGAGGAAGGCGGTCACGCCCTTGGCGCGCTTGGACGGGTCGACCGTCGCGAACACACAGAGGATGTCGGCGTGGTCCCCGTTGGTGCACCACTGCTTGGCACCGTTGAGCACGTAGGCGTCACCCTGGCGCACCGCCGTCGTCTTGAGCGCTGCCGCGTCCGAGCCCGCCTCGGGCTCCGAGAGCGAGTAGGCGGCCAGCATCTCGCCCGTGGCCAGCCGGGGCAGGTACTTCTTCTTCTGCTCGTCGCTCCCGAAATAGAGGATGGGCAGCCCCCCGAGCGGCTGATCGAGGTACTGGGTGGCCGATGCCGCGCACGCCCAGGCGATCTCTTCGCAGACGAGGGAGAGGGCGAGACACCCCATGTCGCTGCCGCCATACTCCTCCGGCACCCAGATGCCGTAGAGGCCGGCCTCCATGAGGGCGCGGATGGCCTCCTGGGGATAGCGCTCGCGCTCGTCGACGTCGGCGGCGTGCGGCGCGATCTTCTCCCTGGCCACCTTCCGGGCGAGATCGCGGATCATGCGCTGCTCGTCGGTCAGGTCGAAGTCATCCCTCATGGCTGTCTCCCACGATCACGACGGCGTCCACAGTGACGGCCCGGGGGCCGGCGGCGATGACGGGGTTCAGGTCCACCTCCAGGATGCGCGACTCGGCGCACATCAGCTCACCGACGCCGATGATCGCGCCGACCAGCGGCGCGTCCTCGCAGGCCGGGAACCCGCGGGGCCCGGCGAGCAGGCGCTCACCAGCGCCAGATCGATCCCCTCGGGCAGGGCCTCGATCGCCCGGACCGTGGCGTAGCCGAGGATCGGCTCACCCGACGGGTGCACCGGGTACACCGCACCCGGGTAACCGGACTCCTTCACGTTCTGCAGGAGGCGGTGGCCCAGCTTGGCCGGATGGCGGGACACGCCCAGGATGGCCAGGGCCCGCGGCGTGAAGAGGGACCCCAACGCGCCGCTCACGTCTTCCGCCGATCCACCACGCGGACAGCCTTGCCCGGGGGGCGCTCGATCTCGCCGAAGCGGCAGAGGCGGATCTCGGGGCCGAGGCCCAGCAGGTCGTGCAGCTCGCGCTTCACGCGGGCGGCGACGGCGCCGTCGCACCCCGGCTCGGTCTCGACGTGGATCGTCAGCCGCTCGCCCCCGCCCTCGCCGTCGAGGACGATCTGGTACTCGGGGCCGAGTCCCGGCTGGCGCAGGAGCACCTGCTCGATCTGGCGCGGATAAAAGTTCACGCCCTTGAAGATGACCATGTCGTCAGTGCGGCCCCGCAGGCGGTCCAGCCGGAGCGCGGTGCGCCCGCAGCCACAGCGCTCGCGCGACACGACCCGCGTGAGGTCCCCCGTGCGATAGCGAACCAGGGGCAGGCCCTCGCGGGTCAGCGTGGAGACGACCAGCTCGCCTTCCCGGCCGTCGGGGACCACGGCGCCCGTCGCCGGATCGATGACCTCGACATGATAGTGGTCCTCCCACACGTGGATGCCGGCCCGCGCCTCGCAGTCGATGCCGAGGCCGGGGCCGCCCGTCTCCGTCATGCCGATGATGTCGAAGCTGCGGAGGGAGAGCTCCCGCTCGATCCGCGCGCGCAGCTCGTCGGACCACATCTCCGAGCCCAAGATCCCCACGCGCAGGGCGAGGGCGCCGAGATCGAACCTCTCCTCGCGGGCGACCTCGATGAGGCGCAGCGGGTAGGTGGCGATGGCCACCAGCACCGTGGCGTGCAGATCGCGCATCAGCTTGAGCTGCAGCAGGGTGCGGCCGGCGCCGATCGGGATCACCATGGCGCCCAGGCGCTCGGCGCCGTAGTGGAAGCCGAAGCCGCCGGTGAAGAGCCCGAAGGAGGGCGTGATCTGGATCACGTCGTCGGCGCCGACGCCGGCGGCGACGTAGCAACGCGCCATCACCTCGCTCCACTGCGCGATGTCGCCGGGCGTGTAGGGGTTGAGGATCGGATTGCCCGTGGTCCCGCTCGACATCTGGATGCGCCGGTAGGGGCCGCCGCCGGCCAGGCCGAAGGGATAGGCGTCGCGCAGCTCGTCCTTGGTGAGGAACGGCAGGCGCCGCCAGTCGTCGATCCGCCCGAGGTCGCCGGGCTTGGCGCCGCCGAGCCGCGGGGCGTAGGCGGCGTTGGTGCTGACGCGGGCCAGCATCGCCCGCATCCGCTCCAGCACGAGGCCGTCGAGCCGCTCGCGCTCCATCGCCTCCAGCTCGGGCTGGAACATCTTCACGGCGTGACTTTGAGGATGCGGTCGTCATCGAAGGCGGGCGAGCCGCGGCCGTCGCGATTGCTGGTCGCCACGTAGAGCGCGCCGTCCGGCCCCACCACGACGTCGCGCAGGCGCCCGTAGGCGTGCTCGAGCAAATTCTCTACGCCTCCCACGGCGCCGTCCGCCGTCAGCCGCACGCGCAGCAGGCGCTGTCCCCGCAGCGCCGTCATGTAGAGGTGGTCGCCGAGGATCGCGATCCCCGACGGCGCCCAGGTGTCGTTGCCGGATTCGAGGATGGGCTCCACGAAGCGCGGATCGCCGCCGCGGCCGTAGACCTCCGGCCAGCCGTAATTCCGCCCGGGCCGGATCAGGTTCAGCTCGTCGTGACCCCCGGGAACTCCGGACGGCCCGTGCTCGGAGGCGAAGAGCCGGCCGCCGTGGTCCCAGGCCAGCCCCTGCGGGTTCCGGTGCCCGAGGGAGTAGATCGGCGAGCCGGGCAACGGGTTGTCGGTGGGCACGCTGCCGTCGGGGTTCACGCGCAAGATCTTGCCGGCCAGCGAGTCGCGCCGCTGGGCCAGACGCGACTGGCCGGCGTCGCCGGTCGTCACGTACAGCTTGCCGTCGAGCCCGAACTTCACCCGACAGCCGTCGTGGATCCCGGCGCCCGGGATGTCGTCGACCAGGACGCGCTCTTCCGGGGCGGCGCCGTCGCGCGGCGTGAGCGTCACCACGCGGTTGACGAGTCGGCCCCGCTTCTCGGTGGTGTAACAGGCGTAGAGACGTCCCGTCCGGGCGAAGGCGGGATCGAGGGCGAGGCCCATGAGCCCGCCCTCGCCCTGCGCCGCCACCGGCAGCGTCGCCATCGGTGTGGGATCGAGGCGGCCGTCCTTCACGATGCGGATCCGCCCCGGGCGCTCCGTGACGAACAGCCGACCGTCAGGAGCGAATGCGATCGCCCACGGCACCTCGAGCCCGGCGACGACGACCGTCACGCGCGGCTGGGCCGGAGCCGGGGCCGCGGTGAGGACAAGCGCGAGGACGGCAACGAGCGCGACGGACGGGCTCACGACCGATGAGTGTAGCCCCCGTTGCCCCGACCCGGCAAACCGCGACCGGCTCTTCCCGAGCGCCAAGGCGCGCCAGGAACACGAGAAGGGCTGGAACGGCTGCCGGGACCGGCTGGCGGGTATGCTGTAAGCAATGGCGCAGCGTCCGGCCTGGGTGACCGAGGCCCTGTTTCCCTACGCGCCCCGCTACGCGGATGTCGGCGGCGCCCACGTGCACTACATCGACGAGGGCGCCGGACCCGCGCTTCTGCTGCTGCACGGCAACCCCACGTGGTCGTTCCTCTACCGCGACAACCTGCCCGCGCTCATCGTGTTGGGTGACGGCGACTTCGCATTCCGGGAGTCTGAGCGACAACGCTTCGAGCGGATCTTCCCGCGCCACCGCACCG
>MNEF01000084.1 GCA_001917535.1 Candidatus Rokubacteria bacterium 13_1_40CM_69_27 | reverse complement strand
GCGTGGTGACGGCGGTCGTGGAGTAGGCGATGCGGGACATCATCTCGCTGGCGTGCACGGGCTGTCAGCGCCGGAACTACACGACGACCAAGAACCGGCGCACGCACCCCGACCGTCTCGAGCTGAAAAAATACTGCCGGTGGTGCCGCAAGCACACGCCGCACAAGGAGACCAAGTAGGCGTGGCCACGCTTCGAGCGCGGGCTTTGCCCGCGCAATCGGTCCTGGGGGAGGCCTCGGAGGGGGCCGTCGAGGCCCCCGCCGACTCGGCTAGGGGTGTAGCTCTAACGGCTAGAGCACCGGACTCCAAATCCGGGGGATGGGGGTTCGAATCCCTCCACCCCTGCCACCTATTAGAGGAGAAATCGGCGCCGTGGGGTTCGTGAGTCGGGTTCGTGAATTCATCCGGGAGGCCCTCGTGGAGTTCCGGAAGGTGACGTGGCCGAGCCGCCAGGAGCTGGTCAACTCCACGACGGTGGTGATCGTGCTGACGATCGTGCTGGCGTTGTTCCTGGGCGGCGTCGATATCGGGCTGGCGCGGATCGTGGAAAGGATTCTGCGATGAGCGGAGAGGCGACGTCGACGACGAACAGGCACTGGTTCGTCGTCCACACGTACTCCGGATTCGAGAACAAGGTCGCAGAGGCCATCCAGTCCCGCGCCAAGATCTTTGGCATGGCCGACAAGATCTCCCGCGTGCTGGTGCCGACCGAGAAGGTCGTCGAGGTCCGCAACAAGCAGAAGCGGGAGACGGAGCAGAAGTTCTTCCCCGGGTACGTGATGGTGGAGATGGAGCTGACGGACGAGACATGGCAGCTGGTCCGGGCCACCCCCAAGGTCACCGGGTTCGTGGGCTCCGGCGCGCGGCCGGTGCCGCTCTCGCCCGACCAGGTCGACGAGATCATGAAGCAGATGGAGGCGGGGGCGGAGAAGCCCAAGCCCAAATCGGTGTTCCAGCGCGGCGACAAGGTGCGCGTCATCGACGGGCCATTCGTGAACTTCCAGGGTGTCGTGGAGGACATCAATCCCGAGCGCGGGCGCATGAAGGTCGTGGTCCCGGTCTTCGGACGGCCGACGCCGGTCGAGCTCGAGTACTACCAGGTGGAGCGGCTCTAGTGAAGAAGCTCCAGGCCGTCGTCAAGCTGCAGATCCCGGCCGGCAAGGCCAATCCCTCGCCCCCCGTCGGCCCGGCGCTGGGCCAGCACGGCGTCAACATCATGGAGTTCTGCAAGGCGTTCAACGCCCAGACCCAGGGCCAGGAGGGCCTGATCCTGCCCGTCGTGGTGACCATCTATCAGGATCGCTCGTTCACGTTCATCGTGAAGACGCCCCCGGCCGCCGTGCTGCTCAAGCGCGCGGCGGGGATCGCCAAGGCCTCCGCGATCCCGCACAAGGACAAGATCGGCAAGGTCACGCGGCAGCAGGTGCGGGAGATCGCCCAGACCAAACTGGTCGACCTGAACACGGACTCGATCGACTCGGCGATGCGTATCATCGAAGGCACCGCCCGCAGCATGGGCATCGATGTGGTCTAGCGAACTTCTGGACAGCGCGGGGCTGGGGCCCCGCCGTCCGAGACGAGCAGAGAGATTGGTTTAGGAGCCACAACATGGCAACGGTGGTCGGCAAGCGCTACGACCGCGCGGCGGCGATGCTGGAAGCCGGGCGGGAGTATTCGGTCGAGGAGGCCATGCGCCTCCTCAAGGAGATGCCGGGCACGAAGTTCGACGAGACCGTCGACCTGTCGTTCCGGCTGGGCGTGGACCCCAAGCACGCCGACCAGATGGTGCGGGGGGCCGTGGTGCTGCCCCACGGCATCGGCAAGAGCGTCCGGGTGGCGGTCTTCGCCAAGGGTGAAAAGGAGCGGGAGGCCCGTGAGGCCGGCGCGGACATCGTGGGCGCCGAGGATCTCGTCGAGAAGATCCAGGGCGGCTCGATCGAGTTCGACACGACGATCGCCACGCCGGACCTCATGGGTCAGGTCGGCCGCCTGGGCAAGATCCTCGGGCCGCGCGGCCTGATGCCGAATCCCAAGCTGGGCACGGTGACCTTCGACATCGCCCGCGCCGTACGGGAGGCGAAGGCGGGCAAGGTGGAGTTCCGCGTCGACAAGGCGGGCAACGTGCACGTGCCGATCGGCAAGCGCTCGTTCCCGGCCGAGCACCTCATCGCCAACGCGCTGGCCTTGATCGAGGCGATCGTCCGGGCCAAGCCGGCCTCCGCCAAGGGCACGTACCTCCGGTCCCTCACGGTGTCGACCACGATGGGGCCGGGCATCACCATCGACGCGCAACGCACGGCCAATCTGTTCAAGAAGCAGACCTAAAGGAGCCGACGGTGCCGACGCAGGAGAAAGTGGCGGCGGTCGAAGATCTCAAGACCCGCCTGAAGGGCGTCAAGGCCGTGGTGCTCACCGAGTACCGCGGGCTCACGGTGCAGCAGCTCAGCGAGCTGCGGAAGCAGCTGCGCCAGGTCTCGGCCCAGTACAAGGTCGTCAAGAACCGCCTGGCCCGGCTCGCGGTGGCCTCGTCGGGTCTCGACGTGCTGAGCCCGCACTTCGGGGGGCCGACGGGGATGGTGGTCGCGAAAGACGATCCGGTCGCCGTGGCCAAGGCCCTGCAGGCGTTCGCCAAGGTGAATCAGGCGCTCACGATCAAGGCCGGGTACATGGACGGGCAGCTGCTGGAGGCCGCCGGCCTCAAGGCGCTGGCCGAGCTGCCGTCGCGCGACGCCCTGCGCAGCCAGCTCGTCGGCGCCCTCCAGGGCCCGCTGGGCCGCCTGGTGGGGCTCCTGACGGCGCCGCCGCGAGAGCTCGTCTACATCCTGGAACAGCGCGGCCGGGGCGCCGCCGAGTCCGCAACCCCCTCAGAGGAGACATAGATGGCCACCATCGAAGAACTCGCCGAACAACTCGACAAGCTCTCGCTGCTGGACGCGGCCAAGCTCTCGAAGCTGCTCCAGGAGCGGTGGGGCGTCTCCGCCGCGGCGCCGGTCGCGGTCGCCGCGGTGCCGGGTGCGGCCGGAGCCGCGGCCGCCGGCGGGGCGGCCGCCGAGGAGAAGACGGAGTACGACGTCATCCTCTCCGCGGCGGGCGACAAGAAGATCCAGGTGATCAAAGTCGTCCGCGAGCTGACGGGCCTGGGCCTCAAGGAGGCCAAGGATCTGGTCGACGGTGCGCCCAAGCCGGTCAAGGAGAAAGTCGGCAAAGCCGAGGCCGAGGAGATGAAGAAGAAGCTGGAGGAGCAGGGGGCGGCCGTCCAGATCAAGTAGACGAATGAGGTCTCACCGGGACGTTCCGACGGGTTCGAGTGGCGGCGTGGCCGCCGCAATTCCTTGGGGGAGGCCTCGGAGGGGGCGGTAGCCCCCTCCGACAGAGGAGACACTATGGCGGGGATTATTCAGTGCGGGCGCCGCAGTCGTAAGGACTTCGGCAAGATCCCGTCGATCGTCGAGATTCCGAATCTCATCGAGGTTCAGAAGCGCTCGTACGAGACATTTCTGCAAAAGGATGTGCCGCCGGAGCGGCGCGAGGACATCGGGCTCCAGGCCGTGTTCAAGTCCGTGTTCCCGATCGCCGACTACAACGACAACGCGCTGCTGGAGTTCGACTCCTATCACTTCGGCGAGCCGAAGTACACGGTAGAGGAGTGTCACGACCGGGGCATGACGTACGCGATCCCGCTGAAGGTCACGCTCCGGCTGGTGGTCTTCGATCACGATAAGGAAGCCAAGACCAAGACGATCCGGGAACAGCGCGGGCAGGAAGTGTACCTCGGTGAGCTGCCCCTCATGACCGACAAGGGGACATTCATCATCAACGGTACCGAGCGGGTCGTCGTCAGCCAGCTCCAGCGCTCGGCCGGCGTCTTCTTCGACGACGACAAGGGCAAGACGCTGGCGTCGGGCAAGCCGCTCTACTCGGCCCGGGTGATCCCGTACCGGGGCTCCTGGGTGGAGTTCGACTTCGACGCCAACGACGTGCTCCACGTCCGCGTAGATCGCCGACGCAAGATGCTGGCCACGGCCTTCCTGCGCGCCTTCTGGTTCCTGGAAAAGAGCGTGATCCTCTCCGACGAGGAGATCCTGGCCCAGTTCTACGAGACCGAGGAGGTCCTGGCGTTCGCGGAGGGCAACGTGTGGGTCAAGCTCCACCCGGAGGTCCACGTCGGCGCCAAGGTGGCCGAGGACATCAAGCCGCCGCGCCACCGCGAGCCGCTCGTCACTGCCGGCAAGGTGCTGAGCGCCAAGCTGGTCGAGAAGCTGGTGGAGACCGGGGTCGAGAAGATCGCGCTGCGGGCCGAGTCGCTGGTCGGCCGGCGGACCGCCTCCCGCGTCGTCGACACCGGAAGCGGGGAAGTGCTGGTCGAGACCAACACCGAGATCACCTCCACCATGCTGTCGCAGGTCATGAGCCGGCCGGTGGCTCCGTTCAAGCTGCTGGTGGTGATGTCGAGCAAGGTCGACGCGTCGATCTACGAGACCCTGGGCAAGGATCAGTTCAAGAACCCGGACGAGGCCCTGGTCGAGATCTACCGGCGCCTGCGCCCGGGCGATCCACCCACCATCGACTCGGCCCGCGCCCTGTTCCGCGGCATGTTCGTGGACGCGCGACGCTACGATCTGGCCCGGGTCGGGCGATTCATGATCAACAAGAAGCTGCAGATCGACGCCCCGCTCAGCGTGAAGACCCTCCGCAGCGAGGACGTGGTGTCGGTCATCCGTCACCTCCTGATGGTCAAGCTCGGCACCAAGCCGACCGACGACATCGACCATCTCGGCAACCGGCGCGTCCGCTCGGTCGGCGAGCTGCTGGAGAACCAGTTCCGGGTGGGCCTCACGCGCATGGAGCGGGCGGTCAAGGAGCGTATGTCCATCTCGGACATCGCCGCGCTCATGCCCCACGATCTCATCAACGCCAAGCCGGTATCGGCAGTGGTGAAGGAATTCTTTGGTTCGTCTCAGTTGTCTCAATTCATGGACCAAACGAATCCCCTGGCGGAATTGACGCACAAGCGTCGTCTTTCCGCTCTCGGTCCCCGTGGCCTCAGCCGGGAGCGGGCGGGCTTCGAGGTGCGCGACGTGCACCCGACCCACTACGGGCGTATCTGCCCGATCGAGACGCCGGAAGGGCCGAACATCGGCCTCATCTCGTCGCTCTCGACCTACGCCCGCACCAACGAGTTCGGCTTCATCGAGACGCCCTACCGGCGGGTGGTGAGCGGGCGCGTCACCGACGAGATCGTGTTCCTCACCGCGCTGGAGGAGGAGCAGTACGTCATCGCCCAGGCCAATGCCGAGGTCGACCGGAACGGCCGCTTCGTCCAGGAGCGCGTGTCGGCCCGCAAGGGCGGCGAGTTCCGCATGGTGGCGCCGGAAGAGCTGCACTTCATGGACGTGTCGCCCAAGCAGCTCGTCTCGGTGGCGGCGTCGCTGATTCCCTTCCTCGAAAACGACGACGCCAACCGCGCCCTCATGGGCTCGAATATGCAGCGCCAGGCGGTACCGCTGCTTCAGCCCGAGGCGCCGCTGGTCGGCACCGGCATGGAGCACGTGGTGGCCCGGGACTCGGGCGCGGTCGTGGTGGCCAAACGGCCCGGCGTGGTCGAGTACGTCTCGGCCGACCGGATCGTGGTGCGAGCGGAAAGCCGCTCGAAGAAGAGCGACCCCGTCCAGGACCTGCCCCTGGACATCTACAACCTGACCAAGTATCGCCGCTCCAACCAGAACACCTGCATCAACCAGAAGCCCATCGTGCGAAAGGGCCAGCGGGTGGGGACGGGGGACGTGGTCGCCGACGGCCCGGCCACCGACCAGGGCGAGCTGGCCCTCGGGCGCAACGTGCTGGTGGCCTTCATGCCCTGGGGCGGCTACAACTTCGAGGACGCGATCCTGGTCTCCGAGCGGCTCGTCAAAGACGACCGCTTCACGTCCATCCATATCGAGGAGTTCGAGATCCAGGCGCGGGACACCAAGCTGGGCAAGGAGGAGATCACCCGCGACATCCCCAACGTGTCGGAGGAGGCGCTGAAGGACCTCGACGACGCCGGTATCGTGCGCATCGGCGCCAAGGTCAAGGCCAGCGATATCCTGGTCGGCAAGATCACCCCCAAGGGGGAGACGCAGCTCACGCCGGAGGAGAAGCTGCTGCGGGCCATCTTCGGCGAGAAGGCCGGCGACGTGCGCGACACCTCCCTCACCGTGCCCCCCGGCATCGAGGGCACCGTCGTCGACGTGAAGGTCTTCTCGCGGCGGGGCGTGGACAAGGACGAGCGGGCCAAGTCGATCGAGGAGGAGGAGGTCGCGCGCCTGGAGAAGGACTATCAGGACGAGATCGCGATGGTCGAGATGGAGCGCGACCAGAAGCTCAAGAACCTCCTGGTCGGTAAGACGTTGCTCCAGGAGCTGTTCGACCCGACCAACAAAACGAATCGGCTGGGTAAGAAGGGCGACCGCATCCAGCGGGAGGACCTCGAAAACTTCTCCTGGAATGAGCTCAAGAAGATCAAGGTCAAGGAAGACGACGGACTCGCCCAGATGGTCAAGAAGATCGAGGAGCTCGCCGAGGAGCAGATCTCGATCTACGACACGATGCTGGAGGAGCGCATCGGGCGCTTGCGCCGCGGCGACGACCTGCCGCCCGGCGTGATCAAGATGGTCAAGGTCTACGTGGCCGTGAAGCGCAAGCTCTCGGTTGGCGACAAGATGGCCGGCCGGCACGGCAACAAGGGCGTGGTCTCGAAGATCCTGCCCGAGGAGGACATGCCCTGCCTGCCCGACGGCACCCCGGTGGAGATCGTGCTCAACCCGCTGGGTGTGCCCTCGCGCATGAACGTCGGCCAAATTCTCGAAACCCACCTGGGCTGGGCGGGCCGGGCGCTCGGCCTGTGGATGGCCAGTCCGGTCTTCGACGGCGCCACCGAGGAGGAAATCAAGGAGCACCTGAAAGAGGCGAAGCTGCCGCAGTCGGGCAAGACCGTCCTCTACGACGGCCGTACCGGCAAGCGATTCCATCAGGAGGTGACGGTCGGTCAGATCTACATCATGAAGCTCGCGCACCTGGTCGACGACAAGATGCACGCCCGCTCCATCGGGCCCTACTCGCTGGTGACCCAGCAGCCGCTGGGCGGCAAGGCCCAGTTCGGCGGCCAGCGCTTCGGCGAGATGGAGGTGTGGGCGCTGGAGGCGTACGGCGCCGCCCACACGCTCCAGGAGATGCTCACCGTCAAGTCCGACGACGTGGAGGGACGCAACCGCATCTACGAGGCGATCGTCAAGGGCGAGAACTTCCTCGAACCCGGCACGCCGGAGTCGTTCAACGTCCTGGTGAAGGAGCTCCAGAGCCTGGCCCTCGACGTCGAACTGGTGATGAAGGACGGGAAGAAGGCGTCCTGAGAGGAGACTGCGAATGCTGACGGATCGGCCTTTCGGCAGCCTGATCAGAGAGGAGAAGCCCACCAAGGACCTGTGGGGGATCCTCGATCGGCATGCGAAGCCCATCACGTTTGACGCGATCCGGATCAAGCTGGCCTCGCCGCAGAAGATCCGCGACTGGTCGCATGGTGAAGTCAAGAAGCCGGAGACCATCAATTATCGGACCTTCAAACCAGAACGCGATGGTCTCTTCTGTGCTCGAATCTTTGGTCCGACCAAGGATTACGAATGCGCGTGCGGCAAGTACAAGCGGATGAAGTTCGCCGGTGTGGTGTGCGACAAGTGCGGCGTCGAGGTGACGCGGGCCCGGGTGCGGCGCGAGCGCATGGGGCACATCGAGCTGGCCTCGCCGGTCTCCCACGTCTGGTTCTTCAAGGGGCTGCCCAGCCGCATCGGCCAGCTCCTGGACATGTCGCTCCGCGAGCTGGAGAAAATCCTCTATTTCGAGGAGTACGTCATCCTCGACGCAAAGGTCCAGGGCGTCCGGAAGAAGGACCTGATTTCGGTCGACAAGTCCCGCAAGCTCCTCGAGGAGCACGGCCCCGACAGCGTGAAGGTCGGCATGGGCGCCGAGGCCATCCGCGAGCTGCTGCGCGACCTCGACCTCGACGCGCTGGCCCGCGACCTGCGCGCCCAGATGCTGGGCGAGACCTCCGTCCAGAAGCGGAAAAAGATCGTCAAGCGACTCAAGGTCATCGAGGCTTTTCTAAAATCCGGCAACCAGCCCGACTGGATGATCCTGGAGGTCGTCCCGGTCATTCCGCCCGAGCTGCGCCCGCTGGTGCCTCTCGACGGCGGGAGGTTCGCGACGTCGGACCTCAACGATCTGTACCGTCGGGTCATCAACCGGAACAACCGGCTCAAGCGCCTCATGGACCTCAAGGCGCCGGAGATCATCATCCGCAACGAGAAGCGGATGCTGCAGGAAGCGGTGGACGCCCTGTTCGACAACGGCCGCCGCGGCCGCGTCATCACCGGCCCCAACAACCGGCCTCTCAAATCGCTGTCGGACACGCTGAAAGGGAAACAAGGTCGTTTCCGGCAAAATCTTCTCGGTAAACGGGTCGACTATTCCGGTCGTTCGGTGATCGTGGTGGGCCCGTACTTGAAGCTTCATCAGTGTGGTCTGCCCAAGAAAATGGCCCTCGAACTCTTCAAGCCGTTCATCTTGCGGAAGCTCGAGGAGCGGGGCATCGCGTCGTCGATCAAGGCGGCCAAGAAGTACGTGGAGAAGGAGCGGCCGGAGGTCTGGGACATCCTGGAGGAGGTCATCAGGGAGCACCCCGTGCTCCTGAACCGGGCGCCCACGCTGCACCGGCTGGGCATCCAGGCCTTCGAGCCCATCCTGGTCGAGGGCAAGGCCATCGAGATCCACCCGCTCGTCTGTACGGCGTTCAACGCCGACTTCGACGGGGACCAGATGGCCGTGCACATCCCGCTGTCGATGGAGGCCCAGCTCGAGGCCCAGGTGCTGATGCTGTCCGCCAACAACATCCTGTCGCCGGCCAACGGCGCGCCGCTGGCCGTGCCCACCCAGGACATGGTGCTGGGCATCTACTACCTCACCAAGGAGCGGCTGGGCGTGCCCGAGCGGCCCGTGCGCGGTGAGGGGCGCCTCTTCGCCGACTCCGAGGAGGTACGGGTCGCCTACGACAACGAGGACGTCGATCTCCAGGCGCGCATCCGGCTGCGCTGGAAGGGCGAGATCATCGAGACGACCGTGGGCCGGACGCTCTTCAACGAGATCGTGCCCGAGCCGCTCCGCTTCGTGAACCAGGAGCTGAAGAAGAAGGAGGTCACGGCCCTGGTCGCCCGCTGCTACAACGCGCTCGGCAACGAAGCGACGGTCCAGTTCCTGGACGAATTGAAGGATTTGGGGTTCCGCTACGCGACGCTGTCGGGCCTGTCCATCGGCATCGACGACATGCACATCCCGTCGTCGAAGGAGCGCCACATCGTCGAGGCGCGGCGCCAGGTCAACGAGGTCGAGCAGCAGTACCAGGACGGCGTCATCACCAACGGCGAGCGCTACAACAAGGTCGTCGACATCTGGGCCCACACGACCGAGCTGATCGCCGAGGAGATGTTCCGGGAGCTGGAGGCCGGCGAGCAGGGCGGCGAGTTCAACCCCATCTACATGATGGCCGACTCGGGGGCCCGGGGCTCCAAGCAGCAGATCCGGCAGCTGGCGGGCATGCGCGGCCTCATGGCCAAGCCCAGCGGCGAGATCATCGAGACGCCTATTACATCGAACTTCCGCGAAGGCCTGACTGTTCTCGAGTATTTCACTTCTACGCACGGTGCTCGAAAGGGCCTCGCGGATACTGCTCTCAAGACCGCGGACTCGGGGTATCTGACCCGGAGGTTGGTGGATGTTTCTCAGGACGTCATCGTCAGTGAATATGACTGTGGAACGGTGAAATACATCGAGGCCACACCGTTGGTCGAAGGCGGCGATATCATTCAGTCGCTCAAGGACCGCATCATCGGCCGGGTGTCGGCCGAGGACGTCCGAGACCCGCTCTCCGGTGAGATCATCGTGCAGACCAACAACGAGATCACCGAGGAGTTGGCCCAGAAGATCGAGGACGCCGGCATCGAGCGAGTCCGCATCCGCTCGGCGCTGATCTGCGAGACCAAGCGCGGCGTGTGCGTGATGTGCTACGGACGCAACCTGGGCACGGGCCGGCTGGCCGAGCTCGGCGAGGCGGTGGGGATCATCGCCGCCCAGTCGATCGGCGAGCCCGGCACCCAGCTCACCATGCGGACGTTCCACATCGGCGGCACCGCCAGCCGGGTCGTGGAGGCCTCCAAGCACGAGGCCAAGAACGCCGGCGTCGTCCGTTACCACAACCTGCGCACGGTCCAGAACCGCGACGGTGACCTGGTGGCCACCAACCGCAACGGTGAGATCGGCATCGTCGACGAGCGCGGCCGGGAGAAGGAGCGCTACCCGGTGGTCTACGGGGCCAAGCTCAAGGTCAAGCCCGACCAAAAGGTGAAGGCGCGGGCGGTGCTGGTGGAGTGGGATCCGTTCACCAACCCGATCCTGACGGAGTTCACCGGCCGGGTCGAGTACCAGGACATCATCGAGAACGTGACCGTCCGCGAGGAGATCGATGAGGTCACCGGGCTCGCCCGCAAGGTGATCATCGAGGACCCGGACGGCCGGCTGCAGCCGGGCGTCGTCATCCGGGCGCCCGAGACCCAGGCCGGCGGGACTGGCGAGCGCCACCGCTACCCGCTGCCGGTGGGCGCCCATCTGCTGGTGACGGATGGCGCCGACGTGTTCGCGGCGGACATCATCGCCAAGATCCCGCGCGAGACCACGAAGACCAAGGACATCACCGGCGGTCTGCCGCGCGTGGCCGAGCTGTTCGAGGCCCGCAAGCCGAAGGAGCAGGCGATCATCACGGAGATCGACGGTCGCGTGGAGATGGGCGGGTTCGTGAAGGGCATGAGAAAGATCGTGATCCGCGCCGACAACGGTGAGACCAAGGAGTACCTCATCCCCCGGGGCAAGCACATCAGCGTCCACGAGGGCGACCGGGTGAAGGCGGGAGAGCCGCTCATGGACGGCTCGCCCAACCCCCACGACTACCTGGCCGTCCTCGGTGACCGCGAGCTGCAGAAGTACCTGGTCAACGAGGTCCAGGAGGTCTACCGCCTGCAGGGCGTGACCATCAACGACAAGCACATCGAGATCATCGTGCGCCAGATGCTCCGGCGCGTGCGGATCGAGGAGGTCGGCGACACCGAGTTCGTGGTCGGCGAGCTGGTGGACAAGTTCGTCTTCCAGGAGGAGAACGAGCGGGTGCTCGCCCAGGGCAAGCGGCCCGCCACCGCCAAGCCGGTCCTGCTGGGGATCACCAAGGCGTCGCTGTCGACGGACAGCTTCATCTCGGCGGCCTCCTTCCAGGAGACGACGCGCGTCCTCACCGAGGCGGCCATCTCGGGCAAGACGGACGAGCTGCGCGGCCTGAAGGAGAACGTCATCGTCGGCCGGCTGATCCCGGCCGGCACCGGCCTCACCAACTACACGCGGGTGGAGGTGCTCACGCCGGGTGGGGAGGTGGTCAAGCCGCTCGACAGCGTGCTCACGCTCGAGCCGCCGGCCGCCGAGGAGACCGACGGCTCGGTCGCCGCCGCGGGCTGATGCGGGCTAAAACATTGACAACACGGGGGCTCTCGGTTATAAAGTGAGAGTTTGTCGCCCTGAGGGCGGTAAACATGTATGCCGACCATTAACCAACTCGTTCGCCTGGGCCGCCGAGCGGTGCGGAAGAAGTCGAAGACGCCCGCGATGCAGGGGTGTCCGCAGAAGCGGGGCGTTTGCATCCGCGTGTACACCACCACGCCGAAGAAACCGAACTCGGCGCTCCGCAAGGTGGCCCGCGTGCGGCTGACGAACGGGCTGGAGGTGACCTCGTACATCCCCGGGGTCGGTCATAACTTGCAGGAGCACTCGATCGTGATGATCCGCGGCGGCCGTGTCAAGGATCTGCCGGGCGTGCGCTATCACATCATCCGCGGCACGCTCGACACGGCCGGGGTGGCCAACCGAAAGCAGAGCCGCTCGAAGTACGGCATGAAGGCGCCCAAGGCCGGAGCCTAAGAGCGATGCGACGTGCGGGGGCGCCCAAGCGGGAAGTCCTGCCGGATCCGAAGTTCGGCAGCCGGCTGGTCACGAAGTTCGTCAACATCATGATGGTGCGGGGCAAGAAGTCGGTGGCCGAGCGCATCATGTACGACGCGCTGGCCTCGGTGGAGGATCGGTCGAAGCAGGAAGCGCTCAAGATGTTCAAGACGGCCGTCGAGAACGTCAAGCCAGCCGTCGAGGTGAAGTCGCGACGCGTGGGCGGCTCCACCTACCAGGTACCGGTCGAGGTGCGCCCCGACCGGCGTACGTCGCTGTCGATGCGGTGGATCATCGGCTCGGCGCGCCGGCGGCCAGAGCGGAGCATGGCCGAGAAGCTGGCCGGCGAGCTCCTGGACGCCGCCAACAACCGCGGGACGGCGGTGAAGAAACGAGAGGACACGCATAAGATGGCGGAGGCCAACAAGGCCTTCGCCCACTATCGCTGGTAGCAGCACGTCAACGAAGAGGGGGGCCGCGGGCTGACCCCCCTCTTCGCATGTGTGGCGTGGTCGTGCGCGCCGCAGCCGGAGGCGAGGCGAGCCTGTGATCCTGGTCGGGCGCGCCGCAGGACGGACGGGGGCTGGGGCCCCCGTGTCCGAGGCGAGCCAATAACAAATCGGGGAGAAACTTGGAGCGGCAGTACTCACTCGAGAAGACGCGCAACATCGGCATCATGGCCCACATCGATGCGGGCAAGACGACGACGACCGAGCGCGTCCTGTACTACACCGGGCGGTCGTACAAGATCGGCGAGGTCCACGAGGGCACCGCCACCATGGACTGGATGGTGCAGGAGCAGGAGCGCGGCATCACCATCACCTCGGCCGCCACCACGTGCTTCTGGCGGGACTGTCGCATCAACATCATCGACACGCCCGGCCACGTGGACTTCACAGTCGAAGTCGAACGATCGCTCCGTGTGCTCGATGGTGCGGTGGCAATCCTGGATGCCGTGTCGGGCGTCGAACCACAGACAGAAACAGTGTGGCGCCAGGCCGATAAGTATCGCGTTCCCCGGATCGTCTACGTCAACAAGATGGACCGCGTGGGGGCCGATTACTACCGGTGTCTGGACATGCTGCGGGAGCGGCTGGGTGCCCACGCGGTGCCCGTCCAGGTGCCCCTCGGGCGCGAGGACGGTTATCGGGGCCTGGTCGACCTCGTCGACCAGGTCGCGCTGGTGTGGGACGAGAACGACGAGACGCTGGGCAAGGAGTTCAAGAAGGTCGAGATCCCGGCCGACCTCCGCGACCACGTCAAGGAGTACCGCGAGAAGATGATCGAGGCGCTGGCCGAGGTGGATGAGCACCTCATGGAGAAGTACGTCCACAGCGAGCCCATCTCCCCCGAGCAGCTGAAGGCGGCCGTCCGCAAGGGCACCATCGCCCTGAAGCTGTTCCCGGTGCTGTGCGGCGCCTCCTTCAAGAACAAGGGGGTCCAGCCGCTGCTCGACGCGGTGATCGACTACCTGCCCTCGCCGGTCGACATTCCGCCCGTCAAGGGCCTCAACCCCGAGACCCACGCCGTGGAGGAGCGCAAGCCCTCCGACGAGGAGCCGTTCGCGGCGCTGGCCTTCAAGCTCATGAACGACCAGCACGTGGGACAGCTCGTCTTCCTGCGCGTCTACTCGGGCACGCTCCGCTCGGGCTCGGCCGTCTACAACTCGATCAAGGAAAAGAAGGAGCGGGTCGGGCGGCTCCTGCGCATGCACGCCAACAAGCGCGAGGAGGTGGAGGGCATCGCCGCCGGCGACATCGCGGCCGCGATCGGCCTCAAGTTCGCGACGACCGGGGACACCCTCTGCGACCCCGAGCGCCCCATCATGCTGGAAGCCATGACCTTCCCGGAGCCGGTCATCGCCGTGGCCATCGAACCAAAAACGAAAGCAGACGAGGAAAAGCTCGGGCTGTCGTTGTCGCGGCTGGCCCTGGAGGACCCGACGTTTAAGGTGACCAGCGATGAGGAGACGTCGCAGACGTTGATCCACGGCATGGGCGAGCTGCACCTGGAGATCATCGTCGACCGCCTCCTGCGCGAGTTCAAGGTGGAGGCCAACGTCGGCAAGCCCCAGGTCGCCTACCGGGAGACGATCCGCAAGCGCGCCGACGCCCAGGGCCGGTTCGTCCGCCAGACGGGCGGACGCGGCCAGTACGGCGACGTGTACCTCGAGGTCGAGCCGGCGGCGCCGGGCGAAGGCATCGTCTTCGAGAACAAGATCGTGGGCGGCGCCATCCCCAGGGAGTACATTCCTGCCGTCGAGAAGGGCGTCCGGGAGGCGCTGGAGACAGGGGTGCTGGCCGGCTATCCGATGGTTGATGTACGGGTGAGGCTGGTCGACGGCTCCTATCACGAGGTCGACTCGTCGGAGATCGCCTTCAAGATCGCGGGCTCGATGGCCGTCAAGGACGCCTGCCGCCGGGCCAAGCCGGTGCTGCTCGAGCCCATCATGGACGTCGAGGTCGTGACCCCCGAGGAATACATGGGCGCGGTCGTCGGTGACCTCAACAGCCGGCGCGGGCGCATCGTCTCCCTGGAGGCGCGAGGGACCTCGCAGGTGATCCGGGCGAACGTGCCGCTGGGGACCATGTTCGGATATGCCACGGACCTGCGCTCGATGACGCAGGGGCGCGCGACGTACACGATGCAGTTCGCCCGGTATGAGGAGGTTCCCCCGGCCATCGGCGACGAGATCATGGCGAAGGTCGCCGGGAGGCCGACCCAGCGCGTCGGTTCCCGCTAGAACCCGGAGTCGGAGGACCCAGATCATGGCGAAGGCGAAGTACGAGCGGACGAAGCCGCACGTGAACGTGGGGACGATTGGGCACATTGATCACGGCAAGACG